>DUSC01000309.1 GCA_012842935.1 Hyphomicrobiales bacterium
GCGATCGCCTGCATCGCGGTCGGAGTCACCAACAGCGCGTTCCGCACGCTCTCCCCGGTCTATGCCGAGAACGTCGGCATGTCGGTCACCGACGTCGTCACCTTCGTCAGCGTCGGCATCGTCGGCGGCGCGTTCATCCAGTATCCGCTCGGCTACCTCTCCGACCGCTGGGACCGGCGCACGGTCCTCTTGCTGACGGCGGGGATGGCCATGACCGCCGCCCTCGCCCTCGCCCATCTCGCCGGCAGCGATCCGCTCGCCAACTTCGTCTACGTCTTCGTCTTCGGCTGCTTTGCCATGCCGATGTTCTCGCTCGCCGCCGCGCACGCCAACGATCGCGCCGACAAGGGCGAGTTCGTGCTCGTCAACGCGGCATTGATGCTGTTCTACTCGTTCGGCGCGATCGGCGGACCCTACCTCGCCTCGCTGTCGATGCAGATCTTCGGGCCGTCCTTCCTGTTCACCTTCAACGCCATTGTCTACGGCGTGCTGATCCTGATCATCCTCTACCGCATGCGGGCGCGGCCGGGTGTGCCGGCGGAAAGCCGGTCGCGCTTCACCGCGCTGCTGAGGACCTCGACGATCTTCGCCAGGCTGGCCAAGCGCGGCGACGCCCGCAACCCCCCGCAATAGGCTCGCGAGGGTGTTCGGCGCACGGCGCGACGCTTGACGAATGCGGCCCTTGCTGAAATGGAAACGGACCCGACTTCTCGAGACGAACCCGGCAGATGGACCTGATCAAGACCCAGAAAGAGCTCGAAAGCGTGATCGCCGCGCTCTCCAGGTCGGAATTCGTCACCGTCGACACCGAGTTCATCCGCGAGACCACGTTCTGGCCGGAACTCTGTCTGATCCAGATGGCGGCGCCGGGCGTCACCGCGCTGATCGATCCTCTGGCCGACGGCCTCGACCTCGCTCCCTTCTTCGGGCTGATGGCCGACGAGCGCGTGCTGAAGGTCTTCCACGCCGCCCGTCAGGACATCGAAATCGTTTTCCACCGCGGCGGGCTGATCCCGCATCCCGTCTTCGACACCCAGGTCGCCGCGATGGTCTGCGGCTTCGGCGACAGCGTTTCCTACGACCAGCTGGTGCAGAAGATCACCGGCGCGCAGATCGACAAGTCGTCGCGTTTCACCGACTGGCGGCACCGACCGCTCTCGGAAAAGCAGCTCGCCTACGCGCTCGCCGACGTGACCTACCTGATCGACGTCTACCTCCACCTCAAGGCCGAGCTCGAACGGGAGGGCCGCGCCCACTGGCTGAACGAGGAGATGGACGTCCTCACCGCCCGCGAGACCTACGACCCGCATCCGGAAGACGCATGGAAGCGGCTGAAGATGCGCGTGAGGAAGCCGATCGAACTCGCCGTCCTCCAGGCAGTGGCGGCGTGGCGCGAGCGCGAGGCGCGCGAGCGGAACGTGCCGCGCGGAAGGGTCCTGAAGGACGAGGCCATCTACGAAATCGCCCAGCAGCAGCCGCGCGACGCAGCCGGCCTCGCCCGATTGCGCACGACGCCGAAAGGCTGGGAGCGCTCGTCGACGGCGGCGGCGCTGATCTCCATCGTCAACGGCGCGCTCGACCTTCCGAAGGAAAGGCTGCCGAAGCTGCCGAAGCATCAGCCCAACCAGGAAGGCTCGAGCGCGGCGGCGGAGCTGCTCAAGGTCCTGCTCAGGCTCGTCGCCGAACGCGAGGGCGTGGCGGCCAAGGTTCTCGCGTCCTCCGACGAGATCGACCGCATCGCCGCCGAAGGCGAGAATGCGGACGTTCCGGCACTGCATGGCTGGCGGCGCGAGGTTTTCGGCGAGGAGGCGCTGAAACTGGTGCGCGGCGAGATCGCCATCAAATTCGACAAGCGCAAGATACGCATTTTCGCGCCGTAAGGCCTCGCCGGCAATCGGCGATTGACCGGCGTCAAGGCGTCGTGGCCCGAGGACGCGTCTGGTGCGGTCCGTTCGTTCACGGATCGCCTTCATGGTTTCGCGCAGGACAGTTCTCGGCCTCGGCGTCGCCGCCGGCGCGGCCGCTCTCGCCGGCGGCACGGTCCGTTCCGCCTATCGCGCCGAAATGGACCGCGCCGAGGCGCGGATCGCCACCGGCAGCCTGACCGTCGCGACGCGGTCGGGCAGGATGGAATATGCCGAGAAAGGGGCCGGCAGGCCGATCCTGATGATCCACGGCACCGGCGGCGGATTCGACCAGGGCCTGCATTTCGCCGCGCCCCTGGTCACCGCGGGTTACCGGGTGATCGCTCCGTCGCGCTTCGGCTATCTCGGCAGCGACTTTCCCGCCGATTCCGGCACGGCCGCCCAGGCCGACGCCTTCGTCGACCTCCTCGACGCGCTCGGCATCGATCGCCTGCCGGTCGCCGGCGGCTCCGCCGGCGCGCTGCCGGCCGTCGAGTTCGCCATCCGCCATCCCGGGCGGTGCAGCGCACTCGTCGCCATCGTGCCGGCAACCTACGCGCCGGAGCGGCCGACCTTTGCGCCGATGAGCCCGGTCGCGGAGCGCATCATGAGGACCATGCTCGGCTCGGACTTCCTGTTCTGGGCAGCCATGCAGCTGATGCGCGACCGCATGATCGGCACCATGCTCGCCACCGATCCGGCTCTCGTCCATGCCGCATCGCTCGACGACCAGGCGCGGGTCGACCGGATCCTGCGCAACATCCTGCCGGTCAGCCGGCGGCAGCGCGGACTCGTCAACGACGCGAGGCTGGCCGGCAATCCGGCGCCCCAGGCGCTCGAGCGGATTTCCGCACCGACGCTTGCGATCTCCCTCAAGGACGACCGCTTCGGCACCTATGACGCCGCCCGTTACATGGTCGACAGAATCGCCGGCGCCAGGATGATCGGCTATCCGACGGGCGGCCACGTCTGGGTCGGTCGCAACGCCGAGCTGTTCGCCGCGGTGGACGAGTTCCTGAAAGCCGTCCCGTGATCTGCCGGCCGCACGGGCAGGCAGAACCGCCGGAGCCACGGAAACGTCAGTCGCCAGAGGCGACCGCCAGCTCCAGCGGCTTTCCGAGGATGCGCGACAGCTGCGCCAGTCGGCCGGCCGGGCGCTCGCCGTTCAGCGCCGCGTGGGAGCGCGGGATGACCAGCGCAAGCCCGCGCCCCGGCCGGGGCTCCCACTTCAGCAACGGGATGATGCCGGGCATGGCGGCGGAAAACAGGTAGACGACACGCATGACGGCGCCGAGCAGCCGCGCCCGTTCGAGCAGGCGCGGGGTGGCGAGCGCCTGGAGCTCCGGCGAGGCGGCATCGCCGAAGATGCCTTCGTGCCGGTAGAGATTGGTCAGCGCGATGAAGGCGCGCCCCGGATGGTCGACGCCGATGAACGAAGCGTGGGCAATGATATTGAGCGACTGCGTGCCCCGGTATTCCGGATGCGCGCGCCAGCCGATGTCGGCGAGCAGGCACGCCGCCCGGCGGTAGCGGCCCTCGTCCGTGGTCTCGTCGATGCCGAAGGCGCGCAGCGTTTCCCCTGTCCAGTCGGCGAGTTCGTGCGCATGCTTGACCGACCGGGCACGCAGGAGCGCCAGTTCCTCCGCGGCCGATATCAGCGGATCACGCCTCTGCTCCTCTTCGGTCAGCAGCGAGTAGAGGAAGCCCTCGCGCACGCCGAGCGCGGAAACGACGATCCTCGAGGGCTTCTGCCGCGCCACGATCTCCTGCAGAACGGTCGCGCCGAAGGGCAGCAGGGCGCGCCGGCTCTTCGATACCCGCTCGATGCCCTTGATCTTCTCGACGTCGCCGCGTGCCACCTGCTTCAGGAATTCCGCAGAGGCCGACGTCGACATCTCGTAGTGGTGCATGACCGCCAGCGGATAGCCCGTGGCGCTCATGTGCAGGCGGGCGAGGTTTCGCCACGTGCCGCCGACCGCATAGAACGTCCTGCCCGCACCGGCCCTCAGGAGCTTCGCCCGTTCCAGCTCGTCGCGGGCGATGCGGCCGGCCGCTGCGGGCGAGTTCTTCGACATGTCCTGGAGCCGCAGGCCACCGAGGGGCAGCGTGATGCCGTCGCCGATGGTCTCGCCGCGGATGTCGATCAGTTCCAGGCTGCCTCCGCCGAGGTCGCCGGCAATGCCGTCGGCGGGATGAAAGCCCGAAATCACGCCGAGCGCCGAGTAGTAGGCCTCCTCCCGCCCGCTCAGCACGCGGATCGGTACGCCGAGAATGTCCTCGGCACGATGGATGAAGTCGGCGCCGTTCTGCGCCTCGCGCGCGGCGGCGGTCGCGATCACATGGAGCCGCGCGGCACCCGCCTGATCGGAGAGCGCGCGGAAACGGCGAAACTCGTCGACGGCACGCGTCACCGCTTCCGGGTCGAGCCTGCCCGTGGTCACGAGGCCGCGGCCGAGACCGGCGAGCATCTTCTCGTTGAAGAGAATCGTCGGCGAGCGCGCGATGCCTTCGTAGATGACCAGCCGGATCGAATTCGAGCCGATGTCGATGATGGACAGCGGCCGGCGGTCGGGGAGCCGGCCCTGGGAATTTGCAATCATGCTTTGCCGGTCTGGGCGGCTTTCTTCTGCCGCTTGAACTGAGCAATCCGCTTCGGCGCGTGCGACTTGAGGGCGTCGCCCCGTCCCGACAGGCTCGGATTCGTCATGAAATATTCCTGGGCGTTGAAAGGTTCCTCCCCCTCGTCCGGGACCATCCGGCGCGAGGTGCCGTCAGGCAATACTTCGAAACTCTGCTGGTTGTCCATGATGTTGCCGAGCATGATCTGGTCCAGTATCTGCTCGTGCACCGTCGGGTTGGTGATCGGCACCAGGGTCTCGACGCGACGGTCGAGGTTGCGCGGCATCATGTCGGCGGAACCGATATAGACGATCGCCTCGTCGGACGGCAGGCCGTGACCGTTGCCGAAGCAGTAGATGCGGCTGTGCTCGAGGAAGCGGCCGACGATCGACTTGGCGCGGATGTTTTCCGACAGGCCGGGCACCTGAGGTCTCAGGCAACAGATGCCGCGCACCACGAGCTCGATCTCCACGCCGGCGTTGCTGGCGTCGTAGAGCGCGTCGATGACCACCGGATCGACAAGCGAATTCATCTTCATCCAGATGCGCGCGGGACGTCCCGCCCGGGCGTGCTCGATCTCGTCGCGGATGTGGCCGAGAATGCGCGAACGCAGCGTGAAGGGCGAGATCGCGAGCCTCATTTCGCGTGCCGGCTCTGCGTAGCCCGTGATGAAGTTGAAGATCTGGGAGACGTCGCGGGCGATCGCCGGATCGGAGGTGAAGTAGGAAAGATCGGTGTAGATGCGCGCCGTGATCGGGTGGTAATTGCCGGTGCCCAGATGCACATAGCTCCTCAGCTTCTGGTCCTCGCGGCGCACCACGATCGACATCTTGGCGTGGGTCTTCAGTTCGATGAAGCCGAACACGACCTGGACACCGGCCCTTTCCAGATCGCGCGCCCAGCGGATGTTGGACTCCTCGTCGAAACGCGCCTTCAGCTCGACGAGCGCCGTCACCGACTTGCCGGCCTCGGCAGCGTCGACGAGGGCGCGCACGATCGGGCTGTCGTTGGAGGTCCTGTAGAGCGTCTGCTTGATCGCCACCACGTCGGGGTCGGCGGCGGCCTGGCGCAGGAACTGCACGACCACGTCGAAGGATTCATAAGGGTGGTGGACGACGAGATCCTTCTCGCGGATCGCGGCGAAGCAGTCGCCGCCATGGTCGCGGATGCGTTCGGGGAAGCGCGGATTGTAGGGCGTGAACTTCAGGTCGTCGCGCGCCACCGAGACGATCTCGGAGATCTGATTGACCGCGAGCGGCCCGGTCAGCACGCTGATGCGGTTGGCCGAAAGGCCGAGTTCGCCGGCGACGAACTCGCGCAACGCTTCGGGCATGACGTTGTCGAACTCGATGCGGATCACCGCGCCGCGGCGGCGCCGTTTCAGCGCCGTCTCGAACAGGCGCACCAGGTCCTCCGCCTCCTCTTCCACCTCGATGTCGCTGTCGCGGATGATGCGGAAGGTTCCCGAGCCCTTCACCTCGTAGCCGGGAAAGAGCTTCGCGATGAACAGGCTGACCGTGTCTTCGAGCAGGATGAAGCGGATCGTGCCCTTGCGGTCTGGCAGCCTGATGAATCGTTTAAGCGCCGGCGGCAGGCGCAGCAGCGCCGTCATCTCCTCGCCATTCCTGATGTGGCGGAGCTGCAGGGCGATCGAGAAACCGAGATTGGGAATGAAAGGGAACGGATGAGCCGGGTCGATCGACAGCGGCGTGAGCACCGGGAACACCGATTCGAGGAAATGCTCCTCCAGCCAGGAGCGATCGTCGCGGCTGAGCGCGTCGGCTCCGACCGTCTCGATGCCTTCCGCCTTCAGGAGACCCATCAGGTCGGAGAGGATCGCCTGCTGGTCCTCCTGCAGCCGTTCCACCTCGCGCAGCACCTGGTCGAGCTGCTGCTCGGGCGTGCGCCCATCGGGACTGCGGATGGCGATGCCCTCGCGCACCTGGCCGGCGAGCCCGGCCACGCGCACCATGAAGAACTCGTCGAGGTTCGTCGCCGAGATCGACAGGAAGCGCACGCGCTCGAGCAGCGGGTGACTGGCGAACTGCGCCTGCTGGAGGACGCGCCGGTTGAACTGAAGCCAGGAGAACTCGCGATTGACGAAACGGTCGGGATTTCCCTCCGCCTCCCCCGTCGTCGCGGCGACACTGACGAATTCGGTCTGTACGGGTTTCAGGGCTGTCATGTCGGTCGTGCCTCCGCGGCCGGCCTCCCCTGAGCCGGCTGAGTTTCTGGTAGGTAATCCTGTGGCAGGCTTTTGCAACAGTTTCATTTCACCTCCCTTGCAATGGCGTCCGAGATGTTCCAAACGCATCTGCGACGGCTGGGCGCGCCGGGGCGCCCGCGCCGCATCTGCGAGGGCAAGTCGATGGCCGGTGGCTCCATTCCCCACTTCCAGAACGACGCCGGGCATCCGGCAATCGAGATCGGCGTCAAGGAATTCATGTGCGTCGGCGCCAATCCGCCCTTCGACCATCCGCACGTCTTCCTCGACATGGGCAGCGATTCGGAAAAGGTCTGCCCCTACTGCTCGACGCTCTACCGCTACAACCCCTCTCTTCCGGCCGGCGAGAGCATACCCGCCGGCTGCGCCTTTCACGACAAGGCCGCCTGAGCCGGCCGCCGCGCTCCGGCCATGGAACCGCTCCCGCGCCAGGTGATCGTCGCAGGCGCGGGCATAGCCGGGCTGACGACCGCGCTGGCGCTCGCCGAGCGGGGCTATTCGGTTCACGTCTTCGAACGCGCGTCGGGCCTCGCCGAGGTCGGCGCCGGGCTGCAGCTCTCGCCCAACGCCACCCATATCCTCGCCCGCCTCGGCGTTCTCGACCTGCTGCGGCCCGCCACCGTGAGGCCCGAAGCCGTCGTGCTGCGCGACGCCGCGACACTGGCAGAACGGTCGCGGATACCGCTCGGTGACGCCGCAGAGGCCCGCTGGGGTGCGCCGTATCTCGTCGCCCACCGCGCCGACCTGCAGAGCGCGCTGCTCGCCCGGGTCGGGCGCCATCCCGACATCACCCTGTCGCTCGGCGCGGCGGTCCGTGACGTCGCCGTGCACATGCGCGGCGTCACCGCCTCGATCGACCGCGACGGAAAGGTGGTGGAGATGGCCGGCGCGCTGCTGGTCGGCGCCGACGGGGTCTGGTCGACGATCCGCGGCCTCGGGTCGGTGGGACGCAGCCGGTTTTCCGGCCGCATCGCCTGGCGCACGGTGATGCGCGCCGAGAGCGAGGCCGGCCGGGCGTTCCGGCAGATCGCGCCGGCGGGCGTGGTCACGGCCTTCATGCATCCGACGGTACATCTCGTCGCCTATCCGGTGCGCGGCGGGGGCGCCATCAATCTCGTCGCCGTCACCGCGGGCGAGCCGATCGGCGAGGTCTGGTCGCGCGAGGTCGATCCCGCCGTGCTCGCGGAGGCGATGACGGGCTGCGCGCCGGAACTCGTGCGCCTCGTCGCCGACGCGGCGCCGTGGACATCGTGGCCGCTGCACGCGGTCGAGGCCGGCCATCCGTGGATCGCCCCGGGCGGTATCGCGCTGGTCGGCGACGCGGCGCACGCCATGACACCGTTCGCCGCGCAAGGGGCGGCGATGGGGATCGAGGACGCCGCCGTGCTGGCGCATTGCCTGGCCGCGCGGCGCGACGACATGGCGGCCGCACTCGCCGCCTACGAGGCGGCGCGCAAGCCGCGCGTGGCGAGGGTCGTCAGACGCGGCGCCTTCAACCATTTCACCTGGCACGCCGACGGCGCCGTCGCGTTCGCCCGCGACCGCATCCTCGCGATCACGCCCGCCTCCCGGCTCGTGCGCAGCCTCGACTGGCTCTACGGCTGGAAGGCACCGGAAGGCTGAGCGGCGCAAACCTCACCGTCGCCATCGGCCCGCTCCACCCGCGCTGTCCGACGAGGTCGGCTCCGCCGGCGGCCGTACTTCACGCACAAACAGGATCGCGCCCTCGAGGGCCCGGCGGATTCGCGGATTCGGGGTTTTCTGAGGAAGGGCGGCCGTCAGGACGTGTCGGGCGGCCGCAGAAGCGGGCGCGCGACGGGGAGGCGGACGACGA
>DUSC01000310.1 GCA_012842935.1 Hyphomicrobiales bacterium
CGTCGCCGGCTTCATCGGCTCGCCGGGGATGAACTTCCTCGAGGGAGCGATCGATGGCGCCGGCGAGCCGGTATTCGTCGCCGACGGCGCCTCCGTGCCGCTGTCGCGCTACGCGTTCGCCGGCAGCGCGCCCAGCGGCGCGAAGGTGTCGTTCGGCATCCGCCCCGAGCACATCGCCGCGAACAGCGGGATGGACTGGCCGTTCTCGATGAAGAGCAAGGTCGACGTCGTCGAGCCGATGGGCTCCGACACCCTGGTCTGGACCAAGCTCGGCGCCCAGGACGTCGCCGTGCGCATGCCGAGCGAACGGGCGCCGAACCCCGGGGACGACGTGACGATCGGTTTCGATCCGATGCGCGCCTCGATCTTCGATGCGGCTTCGGGCGAGCGGCTGTGAAAAGGGTTTTCGTCACGTGAACGGAATGGAATCGGAAAGATGAACTGGTCGTTTCAGCTCTACAGCGCCCGCAACTTCCAGCCCTGGGAGGGCGTTGTCGGGACCCTCGCCCGATTGGGCTACATGGAGGTCGAGGGCTTCGGCGGCGTCTATGCCGATCCCGCCGGTTTCCGCCGCCTGCTCGACGCCAACGGTCTATCGATGCCGACGGGCCACTTTCCCATCGACATGCTGGAGAACGATTTCGACGGTGCCCGGCGCATTGCCGACGCGCTGGGCATCAGGCTGATGGTCTGCCCGCACCTGGCCGCCGACCAGCGGCCGACGGACGCCGAGGGATGGCGCGGCTTCGGCCGCCGCCTCGGCACCGTCGGCGAGGCGGCGAACAAGGCCGGCTACGGCTTCGCCTGGCACAATCACGACTTCGAGTTCAGGCCGCTTCCCGACGGTTCGCTGCCGCAGGCGCATATCTTCGATGCGGCGCCGCGGCTCGGCTGGGAGATCGACGTGGCCTGGGTCGTGCGTGGCGGCGCCGATCCGCTGAAGTGGATCGCCGATCACGGCGCGCGCATCGTCGCGGTCCACGTCAAGGACATCGCGCCGGCCGGCGAGGCGACCGACGAGGACGGCTGGTCCGACGTCGGTCACGGCACGATCGACTGGCCGGGCGTCATGGCCGCCCTGCGCGGGACGCCGGCGCGCCATTTCGTCATGGAACACGACAAGCCGAGCGACTACGAGCGTTTCGCGCGCCGTTCGATCGAAGCGGCGAACACCTTCTAGGGGACGGAACGACATGGCGAAGAAACTGGGTGTGGGCGTCATCGGCTGCGGCAACATCTCGGCGGCCTATTTCCGCCTCGCGCCGCTGTTCCGCGGCATCGAGATGCGCGCCTGCGCGGACATCAACGCGGAAGCGGCGAAGGCGCGCGCCGCCGAGTTCGGCCTGCGCGCCGAAACCGTCGACGGGCTGCTCGCGGCGGGCGACATCGACATCATCGTCAACCTGACCGTACCGGCCGCCCATTACGACGTGTCGAAGCAGATCCTCGATGCCGGCAAGCACGTCTATTCGGAAAAGCCCTTCGTGCTCTCGGTGGCTGAAGGCCTCGACCTGAAGAAGCGCGCCGAGAAGAAGGGCCTGCGCATCGGCTCGGCGCCGGACACCTTCCTCGGCGGCGCCCACCAGCTCGCCCGCGCCATCGTCGATTCCGGCAAGCTCGGGCGCATCACCAGCGGCACCTGCCATGTCATGAACCACGGTATGGAGCACTGGCATCCCAACCCAGACTTCTTCTTCCAGCCCGGCGGCGGTCCGGTCCTCGACCTGGGGCCCTACTATCTCGCCAACCTGATCCAGCTGGTCGGTCCGGTGAAGCAGGTCGCGGCGTTGACCACCATCCCCTTCAAGGAACGCACCATCACCTCGAAGCCGCGCTTCGGCCAGAAGATTCCGGTCAATACGCCGACGACCGTCCACGCCCTGCTCGAATTCGCCAACGGTGCCGCGGTCAGCCTCAACGCCAGCTGGGACGTCTGGCAGCACGGTCACGCGCCCATGGAGCTGTTCGGCGACGAGGGGACGATCTACGTGCCCGATCCGAACTTCTTCGGCGGGAACATCCGCTACACGCAGAAGGCGGATCCGGTGAAGAAGCTGCCGAAGTGGGACCATCCGTTCGCGGTGCCGAACCAGCAGCATCCTCAGGGCATGGTCGCCAATTACCGCGCGGCGGGCCTCGCCGACATGGCAATCGCGATCGGCGAAGGCCGCCCGCACCGCTGCTCGATGGAACTGGCGCTCCACGCCGTCGATGTCATGACCGGCATCCTGAAGTCCGGCGAGACGGGCAGGTTCGTCGCCATGAAGACGACGTGCGAGAGGCCGCAGGCGCTCGGCGTCCGCGAGGCTCGGGCTTTGCTCGCCAGGAAGAAGTAGGGTCGGTTCCGGCGCCTCGGCGCCGGAGCGATACAAGGAGAAGGCGCGGATGGCCTGGCAACCTGCAGAGAGCCGCTACGAGGCGATGCTCTACAACCGTTGCGGACGCTCGGGCCTCAAGCTGCCGGCCATCTCGCTCGGCCTCTGGCACAATTTCGGCGAGGACGCCCGACCCGACACGAAGCGCGCGATCTGTCGCCGCGCCTTCGACCTCGGCATCACCCATTTCGACCTCGCCAACAACTACGGTCCGCCGCCCGGCTCGGCGGAAACCGCCTTCGGCGAGATCCTGCGCAGCGACTTCGCCGGCCACCGCGACGAGCTGATCGTCTCGACCAAGGCCGGCTACGGCATGTGGCCCGGCCCCTACGGCGAGTGGGGCAGCCGCAAGTACCTCATCGCCAGCCTCGACCAGAGCCTGAAGCGGATGGGGCTCGACTATGTCGACATCTTCTATTCGCACCGCTTCGACCCCGACACGCCGCTCGAGGAGACGATGGGTGCGCTCGACCACGCCGTGCGCTCGGGCAAGGCGCTCTATGCCGGCATCTCCTCCTACAATTCGCAGCGCACGCGCGAGGCGGTCGCCATCCTGCACCAGCTCGGCACGCCCTGCCTGATCCATCAGCCGAGCTACTCGATGATCAACCGCTGGATCGAGGACGACGGCCTGCTCGATACGCTGGACGGGCTCGGCATCGGATCGATCGTCTTCTCGCCGCTGGCGCAGGGGATGCTCACCTCGAAATATCTCGACGGCATCCCCGAAGGCAGCCGCGCCACGCAGGGCAAGTCGCTGCGCAACGAGTTCCTCAACGAGCGCAACCTGGCGAACATCCGCGGCCTCGACGCGATCGCGAAACGCCGCGGCCAGACGCTGGCGCAGATGGCACTGGCCTGGGTGCTGCGCGGCGGCCGCGTGACGTCGGCGCTCATCGGTGCCAGCCGGCCGGAGCAGGTCGACGACTGCGTCGGCGCGCTGGCGAACCGCGACTTCTCGGCCGAGGAACTGGCCGAGATCGATCGCTTTGCAGGCGAGGCCGACATCAATCTCTGGGCGGCGTCCGCCGAGCGCAAGGGCCCGGTGAGGAAGTAGGACGACGATGGCGACGATCCGCAACCCGATCCTGCGCGGCTTCAACCCGGATCCGTCGATCTGCCGGGTCGGCGAGGACTACTACATCGCGACCTCGACCTTCGAGTGGTATCCGGGGGTCCAGATCCATCATTCGACGGATCTGGTGAACTGGCGCCTGGTCCGGCGCCCCCTGGAACGCGCCAGCCAGCTCGATATGCGCGGCAATCCCGATTCGGGCGGCATCTGGGCGCCCTGCCTGTCCCATGCCGACGGGATGTTCTGGCTGGTCTACACCGACGTCAAGCGCCTCGACGGCAACTTCAAGGACACCCACAACTACATCGTTACCGCCCCCTCGATCGACGGCCCGTGGTCCGATCCCGTCTACGTCAATTCAAGCGGTTTCGACCCGTCTCTGTTCCACGACGACGACGGCCGCAAGTGGTTCCTCAACATGGTGTGGAACCATGTGTCCACCGGCGTCGGCGGCCGGCCGAAGCATCCTTCCTTCGCCGGCATCCTGCTGCAGGAATACGATCCGGCCGCCAGGAGGCTCGTCGGCCCGGTGAAGAACATCTTCGCCGGAAGCCCGCACGGGCTGGTCGAGGGGCCGCACCTCTTCAAGCGCGGCGGCTGGTACTACCTCACCACCGCCGAGGGCGGCACCGGCTACGACCATGCGGTGACCATGGCGCGATCGCGTTTCATCGACGGGCCCTACGAGCTGCATCCGGACGTCCACGTCATCACCTCGAAGGACGCGCCCGAAGCGACGCTGCAGCGTGCCGGTCACGGGCAGATCGTCGAGACGCCGGATGGCACCGTCTACCACACCCATCTCTGCTCGCGGCCGCTTCCGGGGCTGAGGCGCTCGCCGCTCGGGCGCGAGACCGCGATCCAGAAATGCGTCTGGGGCGCCGACGGCTGGTTGCGGCTGGCAGGAGGCTCGCCGGTGCCGGCGGTCGAGGTCGAGGCGCCGGGCGGCGCCGTCCCGAAGCCGGCGCCCTCGGCCATCCGCACCCGCTTCGAGCCGGGCGCGCTGCCGCCCGACTTCCAGTGGCTGAGGACGCCCCATCCGGCACGGCTGTTCTCGCAGTCGGAGCGTCCGGGCGCGCTGCGCCTGTTCGGCCGCGAATCGATCGGCTCCTGGTTCGAGCAGGCGCTGGTGGCGCGCCGCCAGGAGCATTTTTCCTTCCGCGCCGAGACCGAGCTCGATTTCATGCCTCAGCATTTCCAGCAGGCGGCGGGCCTCACCCACTACTACAACCGCCACAAGTTCCACTTCGTCGGCGTCACCCACGACGCGGGGCTGGGCCGCGTGCTGACCATCCTCTCCTGCCCCGGCGACTGGCCGGACGGACGGCTGAGCTTCCCGCTGCATGAGCCGGTGATCCTGCCGGCCGAGGGGCCTGTCGCGCTGGCCGCCGAGGTCGATGGCGCGACGCTGCAGTTCTTCTGGCGCGATGGCGGGCGCTGGGTCGCGGTCGGGCCGGCGCTCGACGCCAGCGTGATTTCCGACGAGGGCGGCCGCGGCGAGCACGGTTCGTTCACCGGGGCCTTTGTCGGCATGGCGGCGTTCGATACGAGCGGCGCCGGCCTGCCGGCGGACTATCATTATTTCGAGTATCGGGGACGCGACGTTCAGGCGTCCGCATAGGGAGCGTAGCCATGGCATCGACGATGAAGGGTCCGGGGATCTTCCTGGCGCAGTTCGCGGGAGACGCTCCGCCGTTCAACTCGCTTCCGGCGATCGCCAAATGGGCCGCCGGCCTCGGCTACGAGGGTGTGCAGATACCGACCTGGGACGGTCGCCTGTTCGATCTCGCCAAGGCCGCGAGTTCGGCCGCCTACTGCGACGAGGTCAAGGGCATCCTCGCCGACGCCGGCGTCGCGGTGACCGAGCTTTCCACCCACCTCCAGGGCCAGCTGGTCGCCGTGCATCCTGCCTACGACGCGCAGTTCGACGGCTTCGCCCCGGCATCCGTCCACGGCAACCCGAAGGCGCGGCAGGCCTGGGCCGTCGAGCAGATGCGGCTCGCGGCGAAGGCGTCGAAGAACCTCGGCCTCGGCGCCTCGGTGTCGTTCACCGGCGCGCTCGCCTTCCCCTACCTCTATCCCTGGCCGCAGCGTCCGGCCGGCCTGATCGAGGAGGCGTTCGCCGAGCTCGGCCGCCGCTGGAAGCCGATCCTCGACGCCTACGAGGATGCCGGCGTCGACGTCTGCTACGAGATCCACCCGGGCGAGGACGTCTTCGACGGCGCCACCTTCGAGATGTTCCTCGACGCCGTCGGCGGGCATCGCCGCTGCAACATCAACTACGACCCGTCGCACTTCCTGCTGCAGCAGCTCGACTATCTCGACTTCATCGACATCTACCACGAGCGCATCAAGGCGTTTCACGTCAAGGACGCCGAGTTCAATCCGACCGGCCGCCAGGGCGTCTATTCCGGCTACAAGGGCTGGATGGAGCGGGCCGGCCGCTTCCGCTCGCTCGGCGACGGCCAGGTCGACTTCTCCGGCATCTTCTCGAAGCTGGCGCAGTACGGCTATTCCTCATGGGCGGTTCTCGAATGGGAATGCTGCCTGAAGCACCCCGAGGACGGCGCCGCCGAAGGCGCACCCTTCATCCGCAACCACATCATCCGGGTGACGGAAAAAGCCTTCGACGACTTTGCCGGCGGCTCGACCGACCGGGCCGCGCTGCGCAGGATGATGGGCATCGACTAACCCACCGTCCGCCGGCCCGCCCCGTGGTCGACCGGCGCATCCTCCTCGCGCCGCGGGCGATCGGGCGGGCCGCGGCGCAGACGGCGCGACAAGGAGACAGGACATGGTCAGCGCAACACAGGTCGAATCGGGACGCGGGCCGATCCGCCTCGGCATGGTCGGCGGCGGCCAGGGCGCCTTCATCGGCGCCGTGCACCGCATGGCGGCGCGGCTCGACGGCGAGTTTTCGCTCATCGCCGGCGCGCTGTCGTCGGACCCGGAGCGGGCGAAAGCATCCGCCGCCGAACTCGGCCTCGACCCGGCGCGCAGCTACGGCTCGTTCGCCGAGATGGCGAAGGCGGAAGCCGCGCGGCCCGACGGCATCGAGGCGGTGTCGATCGTCACGCCCAACCACGTCCACTACCCGGCGGCGAAGGCCTTCCTCGAGGCCGGCATCCACGTGATCTGCGACAAGCCGCTGACCTCGACGCTCGCCGAGGCCAGGAAGCTCGCCCGGGTGGCGGCGAAGTCGGGCCGCCTGTTCGTTCTCACCCACAACTACACCGGCTACCCGATGATCCGGCAGGCGCGGGAGATGGTGCGCTCGGGCAAGCTCGGCGACATCCGCGTCGTCCAGGCCGAGTATCCGCAGGACTGGCTGACGACCAAGGTCGAGGACACCGGCGCCAAGCAGGCGGTGTGGCGCACCGATCCCAAGCAGTCGGGGGCCGGCGGCGCCATCGGCGATATCGGCACCCACGCCTACAACCTGGCCCGTTTCGTCACCGGACTCGAACTCGAGCAACTGTCGGCCGACCTGACGGCCTTCGTCCCCGGCCGCCTGCTCGACGACAACGCCCATGTCATGCTGCGCTTCAGGGGCGGCGCCAAGGGCATGCTCTGGGCGAGCCAGGTGGCGCCCGGCAACGAGAATGCTCTGAAGCTGCGCGTCTACGGCACCAGGGGCGGGATCGAGTGGGCGCAGGAGGATCCGAACTATCTCTGGTACACGCCGTTCGGCGAGCCGAAGCGGCTCATCACGCGCGCCGGCGCCGGCGCGGGCGAGGCGGCAGGTCGTGTCAGCCGTATCCCGCCGGGCCACCCGGAGGGCTACCTCGAAGGCTTCGCCAACATCTACGCCGAAGCGGCCCGCGCCATCCGCGCGGCGCGAGAAAAGGGCGGCAAGCCGCCGAAGGGCGTGCTCTTCCCAACCATCGACGACGGCGTCGAGGGTATCGCCTTCGTCGAGGCCTGCGTGAAATCGTCGAAGAAAAACGGCGCCTGGACAAGCCTGTAGCTCTTGAAATGTAAGCAACAGCTTACATTATGCTGCATGTTGCTGCGTCTTTCGCGCATCCGTGCCGCGGCCCTTGAAGCCTCGTACGGCTTGGACCAGACTGGCGGTGAAACGACCAGAGGGAAACGCGCGTGGCCGACAAAGCCGATGTGATCGTGGTGGGCGGCGGGCTGGCGGGACTGGTCGCGGCGGCCGAGCTCGGTGACGCGGGAAAGCGCGTCATCCTGCTCGACCAGGAAGGCGCGAACTCGCTCGGCGGCCAAGCCTTCTGGTCTCTCGGCGGTCTGTTCTTCGTCGACAGTCCCGAGCAGCGCCGGCTGAGGATCCGCGACAGCCGAGAACTGGCGCTGCAGGACTGGATGGGTTCGGCGCAGTTCGACCGGCCGGAGGATCATTGGCCACGCAAGGTCGCCGAAGCCTATATAGACTTCGCCGCCGGCGAGATGCGGCCCTGGCTGTACGCCCAGGGCATGCGCTGGTTCCCGGTCGTCGGCTGGGCCGAGCGCGGCGGCGCGCTGGCCCATGGCCACGGCAATTCGGTGCCGCGCTTCCACATCACCTGGGGCACAGGTCCCGGCGCCATCGAGCCCTTCGTCCGCCGCGTCCGCGCGCATGCCGCGGCGGGTCGCATCGTGCTCAAGTTCCGCCACCGGGTGACGCGGCTGGTCCGCACCGGCGGCGCCATCGCCGGCGTTGCCGGCGACGTCCTGGAACCGTCGACCGTCGAGCGCGGCCAGCGCTCCGGACAGCTGGTCGTCGGCACTTTCGAGGCGTCGGCGCCGATCGTCATCGTCAGCTCCGGTGGCATCGGCGGCAACCACGAACTGGTGCGGAGGAACTGGCCGGTCGACCGCCTCGGCCCGGCGCCGCGAAACATGGTCTCGGGCGTGCCGCACCATGTCGACGGCCGCATGGTAGGCGTGGCCCGCGAGGCCGGGGCGGCCGTCATCAATGCCGACCGCATGTGGCACTACACGGAGGGGCTGAGGAACTGGGCGCCGATCTGGCCGAACCACGGCATACGCATCCTGCCCGGCCCCTCGTCGCTGTGGTTCGACGCGCTCGGCAACCGGCTTGAACCGCCCTTCATGCCGGGCTTCGATACGCTCGGCACGCTGAAGCGCATCCTGTCGACCGGCCACGAGCATTCCTGGTTCGTACTGACGCAGGCGATCATCAAGAAGGAGTTCGCGCTCTCCGGCTCCGAGCAGAACCCGGACATGACCTCGAAGAGCTGGCTCGCGGTACTGAGGAGCCGCCGTGGCGCCGGTGCACCGCCGCCGGTTGAGGCCTTCAAGAAGCACGGCGAGGACTTCGTCGTGCGCGACAATCTCGCCGACCTCGTCGCCGGCATGAACGCGCTGACCCCCGACGCGCCGCTCGACCACGACAAGCTCAAGGCGCAGATCGAGGCGCGCGACCGCGAGATCGAAAATCCCTACACGAAGGACGCGCAGGTCACCGCCATCCGCGGGGCGCGCAACTATGTCGGCGACCGGCTGATCCGCACGGCGAAACCGCACCGCATCCTCGATCCGGCCAACGGGCCGCTGATCGCGGTCAGGCTCAGCGTGCTGACCCGCAAGACGCTGGGGGGCCTGCACACCGATCTCGACGCGCGCGTGCTCGACGCGGCCGGCGAGCCTATTCCCGGCCTCTACGCGGCGGGCGAGGTGTCGGGCTTCGGCGGCGGCGGCTACCACGGCTACAACGCGCTGGAAGGCACCTTCCTCGGCGGCTGCATCTTTTCCGGCCGCAGCGCAGGCCGCCACGCGGCAAGGGTGTCGTAGGCGCCGCGGGTCTCGGCGCGACTACGGAACGACGATCTCGATCAATGCCGGGGCGGCAAGCGCGCGCGCCCGCTTGAGCGCGGCGGACAGTTCGGCAACGCCCTCGATGCGTTCGGCCGCCAGCCCGTAGGCCTTCGCCACGGCGACGAAGTCCGGTGGCGCCGGCGAGACGCCGACCGGCTCGACGCCGGCGTCGCGCATCGACGTCTCGATCTCGCGATAGCCGCGGTTGTTCCAGACGACGAAGATCACCGGTGCCCGCGCATCCAGCGCCGAGCCGAGCTCGGCCAGCGTGAACTGCAGCCCGCCGTCGCCGGTGAGGCACAAGACCGGTGCGTCCGGCACGGCGAGCGCGGCGCCGACCGCCGCCGGCGCGCCGAAGCCGAGCGCACCGTAGCCGGTAGCTGCGTTGAACCAGCCGCCCGGCCGGTCGTGGTCGTACCAGAGGTTGGCGGCGTAGACCGGCTGGGTGGAATCGCCGACGATCAACGCGCCGGGCAGGGCGTCGCGGATCGCCTCCACCGCCGCGACCTGGCCGTGCATATAGGGCTCGAGGTCGTTCCGGGCGGCCTGCCTGGCCGCGGCCGCCCGCCGGGCACCGTCATTGCCGGGCCGCGCCTCGACTAGATCGGCGAGCGCCGCGAGGGCCGCGGCGCTGTCCGTGCGGATGGCAAGCGTCGCCGCCCGCCGGTCGAGCTGCGCCTGGTCGATGTCGATGCGGATCAGCACCGGCGGCAGCACGAAGCCGCCGTCGGCATACATGTCGTAGTCGGTCGGGCCGAGTTCGGTGCCGACAGCGAGCACGACGTCGGCCTCGGCCATCAGCCGGCGCACCGAGCGCAGGCTCGGGCTGGCATGGACGCCGAGCGCGTGGCCGTGCAGCAGGCCGCGCCCGTTTGCAGTGGTGACGACGGGCGCATCGATCCGCTCGGCCAGCGAGCGAAGCGCCGCGTCGGCATGGCGGGCGCCGCCGCCGGCGAGGATCAGCGGTCGCCGTGCGCCCGCGAGCATCGCCGCCGCTTTCCCGAGCGCGCCGGTTTCGCCGATGGGCGTCGGCCTTGTCGGCGCCACCGGCCGCAGATCGGCCGCCGGAAGGGCCAAGACGTCGAGCGGGATCTCGACATGTACCGGCCCCGGTCGCCCGGAGATCAGCCGCGCGAACGCCCGCTCCATCACCGGTTGCAGCTCTGCCGGATCCTCGACGCGTTCCGACGACAGCGCCACGGTACGCACGAGGCCGCGCTGGTCGGGCAGTTCGTGGAGGTAGCCCAGCCCCTTGCCCAGCGCGGCCCGCTGGTTGACGCTGGAGACGACGAGAACCGGCGAGGAATCGGCGCGCGCCTGGGCCATGGCGGTGATGGCGTTGGTCAGCCCCGGGCCGGTGATGACGAAGGCGACGCCGGGCCGGCCGCAGGCGCGCGCATAGCCGTCGGCCATGAAGGTCGCACCCTGTTCGTGGCGCGGCGTCACATGGCGGATCGCCGATTCCGCGAGGCCCCGGTAAAGCTCGACCGTGTGCACGCCGGGAATTCCGAAGACGGTGTCGACGCCGTGGGCCTCGAGCAGGGAGATCAGCGCTTCGCCGACGGTGGCCATGGCGGGGTCCGTGTCTGGAGGATCGGAGCGGTCAGGCACGCAGGATCGGCCGCGTCAGGCAGGTCGGGCCGCCCTCGCAGGCGATGCACAGCGCGTCGGCCTCGAAGGTCGCGACCTTGCAGCCTGCCGCTTCCATTGCCGCCGCGGTCCTCGGGAAGCCGGCGACGGCGATGACCTCTCGGGGTGCCGTCGGAAGCACGTTCAGGCTGAGGCCGTGCGAAGCGGCGAACTCCGCCGGGTCGCCCGCGACGAGGCGGATGCCGCGGTTCCTGAGCAACTGGAAGAAGGCGACCGGCAGCAGCGGCGGATGCACCAGCGCCAGATCGTCGGCAAGCGGGCTGATCACCGACATCAGGTGCAGGCAGGCCTCCTCGCCCTGCCATAGCGGCAGGTCGTAGCCGAGTACCTCGACGCCGAACGGCGCCAGGATCGCGGCGAGCTGGCGGATTCCCGCCTCGTTGGTGCGCACCCCGCGGCCGACGGCCAGCGTGCGCGCGTCGACCCACACGCAGTCGCCGCCTTCGACCTGGCCCGGATCCTCGATCCGGCCGAGGATCGGGATGCCGAGGCGGCGATAGGCTGCCTCGTGCAAGGCGGGCTCGGGCCGGCGCAGCGCCTTGCCCATGGCGAGGATGATCGCGCCGTGATCGGTCATCAGCGACGGATCGTGTGTGAAGACGGAATCGGCGAGGCCATCCTCGACGTCCGGGAGCCATTCGATCGTCGCGCCGGATGCTGCGACGAGACCGGCCAGCGCAGCATGCTGGGCGGCGGCCCTCGACGCATCGAAACCGGGACCGTAGTGCCAGCGGACGCGGTCGGCACCGGCCATGGCGCTGGCGGCGGAACGCATCACGACCCGCCTGATCGGCGCGGTCATCGATTGCGCCCCATATTGCCGGCTGCCCTGGTCCACGCGATCCTCCCGTCGATCCTGTCCGCGCCTTCTCTAGCCTCCGGCGCCGGGCGCCGGCAATGGGCCTCAAAAGCACGGTTGACGGAGGCAAGCCGGACGGTCCATCCTCGCGCCGGGAGTAGCGGGTTCATGGGTTCTTGTTTGCGCAGCGGGCGGACGGGACGATTCGGAGTCGGTCGGTCGTGATCGGCGCGCAGGCGGCCCCATCCGCGGATCGATCGTCGAGCCGGCAGGACGCCGCCGAGGCGATCCACGTCGAGAACCTGCACAAGCGCTTCGGCAATCTCCACGTCCTCAAGGGTGTGTCGCTGTCGGCCCGCGACGGCGAGGTGATCGCCATCATCGGTGGCAGCGGTTCGGGCAAGTCGACGCTCTTGCGCTGCATCAACTGCCTCGAGAACCCGACCAGCGGCATCATCCGCGTCAACGGCGAGGAAATCCGCCTCAAGGCGGACAGCCACGGCCACACCGTGCCGGCCGACCGCCGCCAGATCGAGCGGATCCGCTCGAAACTCGGCATGGTCTTCCAGAGCTTCAATCTGTGGAGCCACATGACGCTCATCGAGAACGTCATCGAGGTGCCCATCCATGTCCTCAAGGTGCCGCGCGCCGAAGCGGTCGCCACGGCCGAGAAGCTGCTCGAGCGCGTCGGCCTCGCCGACAAGCGCGACGTCTATCCGGCCTTCCTTTCCGGCGGCCAGCAACAGCGCGGCGCCATCGCCCGCGCGCTGGCGATCCAGCCGCGCGTGATGCTCTTCGACGAGCCGACTTCGGCTCTCGATCCGGAACTCGTCGGCGAGGTGCTGAAGGTCATCGCCGACCTCGCCCACGAAGGGCGGACCATGGTGCTCGTCACCCACGAGATGAAGTTCGCGCGCGAGGTGGCCAGCCACGTCGTCTACCTCTACAACGGTCTCGTCGAGGAGGAAGGCCCGCCCGAGCAGCTGTTCGGCGCCCCGCGCTCCGAGAGGCTGAAGCAGTTCCTGCGCAACGTCTCGTGAGCGTGCGGATCTAATACGGGAACACCAAACCGGAAGACAGGAGAAAACCATGAGGAACATGCTGATCAAGGCGGCGGCAGCCGCAGCCTTCGCGGTCGTGGGAGCGTTCGCGGCGAGCGCGGAGCCGGTCAAGGTGGGCTTCTCGCCGGAGCCTTACCCGCCGTTCTTCTCGCCGGATGCATCGGGCAACTGGACAGGGTGGGAGGTCGAGATCATCAACGCGATCTGCGCGGAGGCGAAACTCGAATGCGAGCTGACGCCGATACCCTGGGATGGACTGATCCCGGCCCTCACTTCCAAGAAGATCGATGCGATCATGAACTCGATGTCGATCACCGAGGAGCGGAAGAAGTCGATCGACTTCTCCGACAAGTACTACAACACGCCGACAGCGGTGATCGGCCCCAAGGACCAGACCTTCGATGCCACGCCCGAAGGTCTGAAGGGCAAGATCATCGGTGTCCAGGTGTCGACCACGCACGCCGCTTACGTGAAGAAGCACTTCGCCGACGCCGCCGAGATCAAGGAATACCAGACCCAGGACGAAGCCAACCAGGATCTCGCTGCCGGTCGCCTCGACGCCACCCAGGCCGATTCGATCGCGCTCGATGCGTTCCTCAAGACGGACCAGGGCAAGGCCTGCTGCGACCTGAAGGGAATGGTTGCCGAGGATCTCGAGATCCTCGGGCCGGGCGTCGGCGCCGGCCTTCGCAAGGAAGACACCGAGCTCAAGGGCAAGATCAACGCCGCGATCAAGGCGATCCGCGAAAACGGCACCTACGAGGCCATCACCAAGAAGTACTTCGACTTCGACATCTACGGCGGCTGACGCGGACGTCGGCGGGAGTCTGCCGCGGCGGCACCGTTCCGGAAGGGGCGTCGCCGGCCCGGCAGATGCCGACGCGGCTGGATCGATCCGGGGGGCGTCGCCATCGAAACGCTGCTTCTGGCCTTTGTGCAGTCGGGGCTCTTCGAGCTGCTTTCGCCTAACCCGCCGGGGTGGGGCGGCAACCTGCTGCGCGGTCTGGCGAACTCGCTGCTGATCGCCGTCGGTGCCTTCGGCCTCGGCAATCTGATCGGCATCGCCGGCGCCTGGGGCAAGCTCTATGGCGGGCCGATCGTGCGCGATCTTCTGGAAACCTACACCACGGTCGTCCGCGCGGTGCCGGAACTGGTGCTGATCCTGCTCCTCTACTATGCCGGCACCGACCTGATCGGCCGCCTGCTGGAGGCATTCGGCTATCAGCGCATCGACATCAACGGGCTGGTCGCGGGCATCGGCGTGCTGGGTGTCGTCCAGGGTGCCTATTCGACCGAGGTGCTGCGCGGCGCCATCCTCGCCGTGCCGCAGGGCCAGATCGAGGCGGCCCGCGCTTTCGGCATGTCGCCGTGCCTGATGCTGAGGCGCATCACGCTTCCCGCCATGCTGCCTTTCGCCATCCCCGGCCTTGCCAACCTCTGGCTGATCGCCACCAAGGACACGGCGCTGCTCGCCATCGTCGGCTTCAACGAACTGACCCAGGAGACCCGCCAGGCGGCCGGCGCCACCAAGGCCTATTTCACCTTCTTCATCGCCGCCGGCGTGCTCTATCTCGCCGTCAGCCTGGTTTCGAACGTCTTCATCGGCCGCATAGAGCGGTGGGCGCGGCGCGGCATGCCGGCCGTGGCGGGCGGCGGCAGATGACGGCGATCTCCCTCCCCGTCTCGGTGCGTGCGCGGAGCTGGCTGAAGCCGCACCGTATCGCATTGCTCGCGGTTGCTGCCGGCCTGGTCGTCACCGCTGCGCTGACGATGCGATGGGACTGGCTGGCGCGATACTGGGACCTCGCCCTGCTCGGCATCTGGCGCACAATCTGGATCCTGGTCGTCACCACTGTGCTCGGCTTTCTCCTCGCCGTCCCGCTCGGGCTCGCCCAGGCGGCCGGCCCGCGCTATCTCGCCCTTCCTGCGCGCGTCTTCTGCACGGTGATCCGCGGCACGCCGCTGCTTCTCCAGCTCTGGCTCCTCTATTACGGCCTCGGGGCGCTGTTCCCGCAGTTCCCGTGGATCCGCCAGTCCGAGCTGTGGCCATACCTGCGCCAGGCCTGGCCCTACGCCGTGCTGGCGCTGACGCTGTCCTACGCCGGCTACGAAGGCGAGGTGATGCGCGGCGCCTTCGCCGGCGTGCCGCGCGGGCAGCTGGAAGCCGCGCGCGCTTTCGGCATGAGCCGCTGGAAGATCTTCCGCCGCATCTGGATGCCGCAGGCCACCCACCGCGCGCTGCCGACGCTCGCCGGCGAGACCGTGCTGCAGTTGAAGGCGACGCCGCTCGTCGCCACGATCACCGTTATCGACGTCTATGCCGTCGCCTCAAAGGTTCGGCAGGAGACCTTCATCACCTACGAGCCGCTGCTGCTGCTGGCGCTGGTTTACCTGACGATTACCGGCATCATCGTCTTTCTCTTCCGCCGCCTCGAGGCGCGCATTCCGTCGCGGCTCGGATGAGCGCGGTCGTCCTGTCGCTGGAGGAGGCGCGGCGGCTCTGCGAGCGCGCCGCGATCCGATACGGCGCGACGGCGGAGACCGCGTCTTCGCTCGCCGCCTCGGTCGTGGCGGCGGAGGCCGAAGGGCAGGCGACGGTCGGTCTCGCCCACTTCATCGACTACCTCGACGCGCTGGAGGCAGGTCGTATCGACGGCCGGGCCACGCCCGCGATCACCCGTCCGCTGCCGGCGATCTTCCATTCGGATGCGATGGGAGGCGCCGCGCATACCGGCTTCGATCGGGTCTTCGACGATCTCGTCGCGGCGGCGCGGACGCTCGGCGTGGCCGTCTTCGCCCAGCGAAACGCCTATACCTGCGGCGCGCTCGGCTATTTCGCCGGCCGCCTTGCCGGCCGCGGCCTGGTGGCGCTCGCCGCCACCAACGGTCCGGCATTGATCGCGCCAGCCGGCGCGGCGAAGCCGGTCTACTGCACCAACCCGCTCGCCTTCGCCGCGCCGAGCAGCTCCGGTCGGGCGCTGCTGATCGACCAGTCGTCGAGCGCGACCGCCTTCGTCAACGTGCGCCTCGCGGCGAGGGAAGGACGGCCGATTCCCGAAGGCTGGGCGATCGACGCCGACGGCCGGCCGACGACCGATGCGGCAGCGGCCGTAAAGGGCGCGCTGCTCGCTTTCGGCGGCTCACGCGGTGCAAACATCGCGCTGATGGTGGAAGTCCTCGCCGCCGGTCTTTCCGGGGCGAACTGGTCGCTCGACGCGCCGCCCTTCACCAGCGGCAGCGAAAGCCCGGGCACCGGATTGTTCGTCCTGGCCATCGAAGCGTCGGCCTTCGGGCCGGATTTCGCGCAGCGTCTCGGGAATCAACTCGAGCGGCTGGCGACCGGGTACGGCGTCCATGTCCCCGGAGCGGCGAAGGCAGCCGCCCGCGAAAGGGCGGAGCGCGTCGGCATCGCCGTCCCGCGGGAGATCCACGACCGCATCGCCGCTGCGGCGCCGGCCGGCCCGTCCGCGCAGCCCTGACTGCAGCGCTTCGCCGGCCGACGCTCTCGGCGTCAGACCTTCGCCAGGCAGATGGCGGTGTGGCCGGAATTGATGAAGCCGAGCTCGCGTGCCGCAGCCTTCGACAGGTCGATCACGCGTCCCTTCACGAAGGGCCCGCGGTCGTTGATGCGCACGACGACGCTCTTTCCGTTGTTGCTGTTCGTGACCCTGACCCTGGTGCCGAACGGCAGGCTTCGATGCGCTGCTGTCATTGCCGACGGGTTCATCCGTTCTCCCGAGGCCGTCCGCGAAGTCAGCGCATACCACGAGGCACGGCCACACTGGCTTGCCGCGAAACCAGGCGTCGAAAGGAGGGTGAAGGCGACCGAGAGAGCGGCGCCGAGCGCCAGCAGGTTTTTCTTCCGCATGTCCGAAGGGGTGCTCCGATGTTGATGTCGGAGCGCGCCTAGAGGCGAAGATTGCGGCGAATGCGGCGGTCAGCCGGCGATAATATGGCCGTGGAACACGTTTCGATTCGACTTTGAAACACTCTGTCAGGCTGCGGAGATGCTGTGTCCGCGGATCGTGACGATCGCTGCGATCGCCGGATTCGTTGATCGCGCGCACAGAACGAAAACGGCGGGCCTACGCCC
>DUSC01000032.1 GCA_012842935.1 Hyphomicrobiales bacterium
ACCCCGAAGGTCTCCGCTCAGGCTCCTCGTCATCATCACCTCCTGGCAAATCACCAGGACCAGTGAATCAGACAAGGCCGCCCGCGTGAATCCTCAAACCGACTCTGCGTTCATCGAAGTCGCTCTAGCAAGTCCGCAAATGACAGAGGCAGCGCGATTGCGAACCGCGCTGCCCCTGCCGCGACGTCTGCCGTCGATGCCGGCCGTTCAGAGCACCGTGACCTGGGTGCCGACCTTCACCCGTTCGAAGAGGTCGACGACATCCTCATTGCGCATTCGGATGCAGCCCGACGAGGCATTGGTGCCGATCGTCCACGGCGCGTTAGTGCCGTGGATGCGGTAGAGCGTATCGCCGAGGTAGAGCGCACGGGCGCCGAGCGGATTATCCGGCCCACCGGGCATGTGCGCCGGCAGGATGCGGCCCTTGGCGCGCTCGCGTTCGATCATCTCAGCCGGTGGGCGCCAATCCGGCCATACCGCCTTGCGCGAGATGTTGTGGGTGCCGGTCCAACCGAATCCTTCCTTGCCGACGCCGACGCCGTAGCGCCGCGCCTGGCCGCCTTCCTCGACAAGATAAAGGAACTTGTTGTGGCTATCGATGACGATACTGCCGGGCTTGCCCGGGCCGTCGTAGGCGACCTGCTGCGGCAGATACTTCGGGTCCATCTTCCGCTGCATCTCGGCGCGCGTGTACATGGGAGCGACGGCGGCGGTCTGAACCCGGTCTGGCTGCGCTTCCGGCCGGTTCACGCGGCGCTCGGAGAAGATCGAAGGTTGGACCTGCTGCCGCGTCTGGCGGCTTACCAGCACGCCGGGTTTGCGGCCGAGCTGGATGATCCAAGGTGCGGCGAGATCCGGCGAAACGACTACCGGCGGGCGAGTCGCATATCGATCGTTCGCGGTTGCGGGAACTGCGGCGGCAAAAACGGCGGCAGCCGCGCCGGCCAGGAAGGCGAGTTTCTTCATCGGACGTACTCTCAACACTCGATCGTCACGGGACGAGGCGGGACGGACCTGGATCTCCCAAGCCTCGGTAACCGAATGTTGGGCCGCAGCCGGCAACCGAATGGTGAATCGGAATGCCGAAAAGGCCGACGAGGGCGTAAACCTTTTGGTGTGGTTACCGTCCGGTTCAGGAATCTGGTAAAGGCGCGGTGAAGACGACCGGACTCACGTCAGGGTTCGAATGATGACGGCAACGGAAACGGGTCTCGTCGAGGGGCCGGATGGACTGCTACGCTGTGCGTGGCACGGTAACGACGATTCCTACCGGCGCTACCACGACGAGGAATGGGGCCGGCCGGTCGGCGACGACCGCCGGCTGTTCGAGAAGATCTGCCTGGAAGGGTTCCAGTCGGGACTGTCCTGGCTGACCATTCTGCGCAAGCGTGAAAATTTCCGCGCAGCGTTCGACGGCTTCGACTTCCACCGCATTGCCCGCTACGGCGAGGCGGATATCGATCGCCTGCTCGCCGATGCGGGTATCGTACGGCACCGCGGGAAGATCGAATCGACGATCAACAATGCCCGCCGTGCGATCGACCTCGTCGGAGAGGCGGGCTCGCTTGCGGCCTACTTCTGGAGCTTCGAGCCTGGTGCGGACGAGCGGCCACGGCGCCTCGATTGGGCGACGCTGAGGGCGATGTCCACCACCCCCACGTCGACACGCATGTCAAGGGAACTGAAAAAGCGCGGCTGGACATTCGTCGGTCCGACGACGATCTACGCCTTCATGCAGGCCATGGGCATGGTCAACGATCACATCGAAGGCTGCGCCTGCCGCGCCAAGATCGAGCAGGCACGCAACGCGTTCCGGCGCCCGATCCGATACACTGACGGAAGCAAACGCGACGCCTAATCGATTTTACGATTGACCCGCGACGCGCGCCGGTATTTGCACGATCGCACAATCCCGCCGGTCCACCGGCATCTTTCGGAAAGAGCACATGACCACGACACGTACCGAGACTGATACTTTCGGACCCATCGAAGTCGCGTCCGACCGTTACTGGGGCGCCCAGGCGCAGCGCTCGCTCGGCAATTTCCGGATCGGCTGGGAGAAGCAGCCGCAATCGGTCGTCCGGGCGCTCGGCATCGTCAAGCGCGCAGCCGCGGAAGCCAACATGGCGCTCGGACGGCTGGATCCGAAGATCGGCGAGACGATCGTCAAGGCTGCGCAAGAAGTCATCGACGGCAAGCTCAACGACCATTTTCCGCTGGTAGTATGGCAGACGGGATCCGGCACGCAGTCCAACATGAACGCCAACGAGGTGATCGCCAACCGCGCCATCGAGATGCTGGGTGGGCAGATGGGCTCGAAGAAGCCCGTCCATCCGAACGATCACGTCAACATGAGCCAATCGTCCAACGACACCTATCCGACGGCGATGCACATCGCCTGCGCAGAGCAGATCGCCCGCCATCTCATTCCCGGACTGACCCACCTGCAGAAGGCGCTCGAGGCGAAATCAGAGCAGTTCGCCCACATCATCAAGATTGGCCGCACCCACACGCAGGACGCCACGCCGCTGACGCTCGGCCAGGAATTCGGGGGCTATGCGGCTCAGGTCCGCTCGGCGATCAAGCGTATTGGCGATTCGATGGGCGGGCTGCTCGAGCTCGCTCAGGGCGGCACCGCCGTCGGTACCGGACTCAATGCGCCGATCGGATTTGCCGAGAAGGTCGCGGAGCAGATCGCGAAGATCACGGGCATGCCCTTCGTCACCGCGCCCAACAAGTTCGAGGCGCTTGCCGCCCACGACGCGATGGTTTTCGCGCACGGTGCCATCAACGCCGCCGCCGCGGCCTGCTTCAAGATCGCCAACGATATCCGCTTTCTCGGTTCGGGCCCCCGCGCCGGCCTCGGCGAGCTTGCACTCCCGGAAAACGAGCCGGGCTCGTCGATCATGCCCGGCAAGGTCAACCCCACGCAGTCGGAGGCGATGACGCAGGTCTGCGCCCACATCTTTGGCAATCACGCGGCGATCACCTTCGCCGGCAGCCAGGGCCATTTCGAACTCAATGTCTACAATCCGATGATGGCCTACAACTTCCTGCAATCGGTGCAGCTGCTCGGCGACGCCGCTGTTTCCTTCACCGACAACTGCGTGGTTGGCATCGAGGCGCGTGAGGACAACATCCGCAGGGGCGTGGAGAACTCGCTGATGCTGGTGACAGCGCTGGCACCGACCATCGGCTACGACAATGCTGCCAAGATAGCCAAGAGCGCGCACAAGAACGGCACCACGCTGCGCGAGGAGGCCGTTGGCGGCGGATATGTCACCGACGAGGAGTTCGACCGCCTGGTACGGCCGGAGGACATGACCCGGCCCGGATAATCACTTTCAATTAACGGCGCCTTGTTTATCGTTTACCAATAGAGAACAAAGCGTTCGGCGTAAGACGGCTCGTCGTGTGTGGCGAATTCGAATAGTCGGGAATCCGATCATCCTCGGAGAAACCCATGTCCAACAACTTCGTCCTACTCGCGTCACGCATCATGATGGTGCTTCTGTTTCTGGTTTCCGGCGCCGGCATGGCCTCGATGCCGTCAGGTATCGCCGGCTACTTCTCCAGTCTCGGCATTCCCGCTGCCGGCCTGGTTGTCTGGCTGGTCGTCATTTTGAAGATCGTTGCCGGTCTTGCCATCGTCTTCGGATTCCAGACCCGTTACGCGGCATATGCGTTCGCGGCCTTCTGCGTCGTTGCAGCCCTCATCGGCCACAACAATTTCGCCGACCAGAACGAGATGACGCAATTCCTGAAGGATATCTCGATCGCCGGCGGGTTCCTGGCGCTGTCGGTGGCCGGTCCGGGCGGCCTGTCGATCGACGCCCGACGCGGTTGAAACCCGCAGCAGGCATTGGAAACCGCAAGGGCCCGGAGCGATCCGGGCCTTGTTCGTCGGGAAACTCAGATCTGGCGCGTCCAGGCGCGGGCAATGGCGAAGCCCACCGCGTCAGCCTCCGGACCGTGGCGCGCTTCTTCCGCCGCATGGCGGACCATCCAGTCCGGTTGCCGCTCGGCAAGATAGTCGGCGAACAGCGCATTCCATTCACGTACCAGCCTGCGGTCGGCCTCGAAGTGGAACTGCACGGCGTAACTGGCCCTGCCGACGCGGAACGCCTGATTTGCAGCGACGGCGCTCGACGCAAGATGCGCCACGTCGGGCGGTAGCGTGAACGTATCGTCGTGCCACTGGAAGATCCGGAACTCGCCCGGAAGTTCGCCCAGAACGGGGTCTTCGCGAGCCGCCTCGGTCAGAGTGACCTTCTGCCACCCAAATTCGCTGGCGCCGCCGATCTGGTTGGTGCCGCCGAAGGCCCGCGCCATCAACTGGCTGCCGAGACAGATGCCGAGCATGGCGCGGTCGCGGCGGCCGAAATCACGGATGAGATCGAGCAGCGCCGGGATATAGGGGTAGTCGTTGTCGGCGAGCGCATTCTGGCCGCCACCGAGGATCACCGCTGCGTCGTGGCTGGCGGCGTCGGCCGGCAGAGGATCGCCGCGGTGCGCCATCCTGAGGTCGAGCTGGGCGCCAGCTTCGGCGAGCGCGGCCCCGACCTGGCCGAGGCCGGTGTTGTCGTAGTTCTGGACGACGAGGACCCGCATCGAAGAAGTCTCCGTGCGAAACGGCGTGACAGGAGAGGCCGGAGCGATAGCATGCTCCCGGCGGGGCGCAAAGGGAGGTCGAGGTGCCGCTGCAGAACCGCGTCGATCCATTCGGCGCCATCCACGCCGTCGCGGCGCACGGACTCTTCACCGGCAACCGCGGTGTCATCCACGACCCGGAGACGCGATCGCTTCTCGGCCGACGCTGGTCGACGCAGGCATGGATCGTATGCAACCTCATTCATCCGAAGGGTCTCGCGCGACAGCCCATGGGCCGCAATGCACCGGGCGGCGGCGCCGGCTGGACCGAGCTGTTCTTCCTCGACGAGGTCACTGCGCTCGCCGCCGGCCATCGCCCCTGTTTCTACTGCCGGCGCAATGCGGCGAAGGCCTTCGCCATCGCATTCGCGCGAGGCCTAGGACACGATACCGTCACGGCTCCGCAGATGGACCGAATACTCCACGGCGAGCGTCGAGCCTCGGGCGGGCGGCCGCCAACCCTCTCGCCGGACGCGGTCCGCGCCCTCCCCGACGGCGCCGTCGTCGCCTACGGACGGAATGCCTTCGCCGTGAAGGACGGAAAGCTGTTGTCGTGGGCCTTCACCGGCTACGGAACAGCACGCCCGTCCTGCCGCGGCCTTCCGCCCGAAGCCGCGCTCGTCACGCCGCCGGCGACCGTCGCCGCGCTCCGTGCGGGCTTTCGGCCGGTCTGGCATGCTTCGGTGGCACACAAGACGTGATCGTCGCGCCATCTTGACCGAACGACCGATGCCGGACCATCACTCCTGGCCATGCGCGCCAACTACCGAATGCAGCGGCTGTTCCTGCCGCACGAGCTCGTCCAGGACGCCGTCGTCGAACCCGACCCGCAGCAGTCCCACTATCTTTCTCACGTGCTCAGGATGAAACCGGCCGCCAGGCTTCTTGTTTTCAACGGTCGCGACGGTGAGTGGCTCGCAGAGATCGCGGCAGTGGAGAGGAAGAAGGTGCTGCTCACCCTGCTCGCCCAGGTAAGGCCGCAGCCGCCGCATCCCGATCTTCTCTACTGCTTCGCGCCGCTGAAGGCGGGCCGGTTGGACTACCTGGTGCAGAAGGCAGTCGAGATGGGTGCGGGCGTGCTCCAGCCGGTGATAACCCAGCACACGCAGATGTCGACGGTCGGTACCGACCGTCTGCGCGCCAATGTCGTGGAGGCGGCCGAACAGTGCGGCATCCTCGCTATCCCGCGCGTAGAGGACGCCATCAAACTCGACCGTCTGCTCTGGCTGTGGGAGCCCGGTCGCCGGCTCATCTTCTGCGACGAGGGTGCCGATACCAACAATCCCATTCCCGCCCTGTCGGCGATTGCCGAGCGCAAGCTCGGCTTGCTTGTCGGCCCGGAAGGCGGTTTCTCGGAGGAAGAACGCCAGCAGCTGCGCGCTCTTCCCTACGTCACCCCGATCCCGCTCGGCCCGCGCATCCTCAGGGCCGACACAGCCGCCGTTGCCGCGCTCGCCGTCATCCAGGCGACGATCGGCGACTGGTAGGGGGCGTAGAGCCGCGGCCGGCGTGATCAGGCCTTGCCAAGGCGACCCCTTCGTCCGAACAGCGCCGCCTCGCTCGCCGGGCGCCGGTCGCATCCGTCGCTTCCGGGGCGCAAGCCGACCTGTCTCATGAATTCTCGGCAGGCAGGAAGGCGGTCATGGCTCGGGCGCTCGGGCTCGATTTCGGCACGGCCAACGCGGTACTGGCGCTCACCGGCGCCGGTGTCGGAGCGGATTCGCTCACCTCAGAAAGCAGGGCCGGCACAAGCTATAGCATGTGCACCCCACTGCCATTCGTGAAGGCCGGGGTCGGCGAGCCGCTGAAGGTCGAAGCCGGCCAGGCCGCGATCCGCCTGTTCATCGACAATCCGGGCGACTGCCGTTTCCTTCAGTCGATCAAGACCTTCGCGGCGAGCGTCGCCTGCTCGATCTTGGCCGGCACCCGGTCGGGATGCGGCCCCTTGGCGCCGGGCAGCCGGTCGACCAGCCCCTCGGCGCCATAGGTCTGGAAGTTGCGGCGGATCTCGTGGAACTGCTGGCGCGAGTAGCCCATCACCTTGCAGGCTTTCGAGACGTTGGAGAGTTCGCTCGCCAGCTCGAGCAGCGAGAGCTTGCGGCGTGCTATCTTGTCCTTGGAGGTCATGATCGGTTCCTTCGGATTGGATGGTCGTTTGGCGACACCATCAAACCCGCTCGGAAGCGGCGTGGCCACCGGAACCGGGCGCGCAGACTCTTGCAGTCCGTGCCCGGTTCTCCCGGCGGCATCTGTCAGGTGATTACAATCTCAGGACAGTCCTGTCGTGTTTTGGTATCCCGGCGGTCCACTACGTCTACGAACTCGTCGCGGCGGCCTACTGGTTCGCTCAGTCGCCTTCGCGCGACGCGACGGTCTTGGTCGCCGACCTCGGCGGCGGAACAACCGACTGTTCGCTGATCCGCTTCGAACGGTATGCGGGGCAATTGCGGGCCGTGCCGATCAGTCATTCGGTCGTCGGCATCGCCGGCGACCATTTCAGCCACAGAATGATCGACAACCTTGTTACCCCGGAGATCGGCAAGGGCAGTAGGTTCCGGAGGTTCGACAACTGATTGACCTTCCAGCCAGCTATTCCGCCACCTTTGGCCGCTGGAACCAGCTTTCGATCTTCAAGACGACCCGCGAATCCTCCGACCTGAAGTCGCTGGTCCGTGTCGCGACCGAGCCGGAGAAGCTGAAGCTGTTCGTCGGCTTGATCGATTACGACGAGGGCTCTCCGCTCTGCCGGGCAATCTCGGCGACCAAGATGGCGCTGTCGCAGGCCGACGAGGCAGAATTTCCCTTCCCGCCGCTCGGCAAGGCCGGCCGCAAGACCGTGCGCCGAGCCGACTTCGAGGCCCGGATGGCCGAGAACCTCGGCCGCATCGAAGGCACGCTGGACGAGGTGCTGTTCGGGACCGGCACACCGTAGGGGGCAATCGACAAGCTGTTCCTGACGGGCACCACGTCGTTCGTGCGGGCCGTGCGCAGCATCTTGATATGGCGTTTCGACGCCGGCCATATCGAATGCGGCGGCGAACTTCTGTCGATCGCAAACGGCCTGGCGCTGATCGGCGAAAGGGGTGACTTGGAGCGCTGGACCGTCTGATCCGTCGGTCGGCTCGCAGATCAATCGACCTTGATCGAGCCTCAAGATTTTTCGCTTGATCGCGCCGGCGCGGATCGTCCATCTAGCGCCGGCATCGGGTGAGGGATTTTCCAGTGGCGCGCGATACAACTGATTTCCGACCCGTCGAGACCGTAGACGAACTCGTCGCCCACCTCGCCGAAGGCTGCAAGCCGCGCGAAAAATGGCGTATCGGCACGGAACACGAGAAGTTTCCCTTCTATGTGGACGGCCACGCGCCCGTGCCTTATGGCGGCGAGCGCGGAATCCGCGCCCTGCTGGAAGGCATGCAGCGCATCCTCGGCTGGGATCCGATCATGGACGACGGGCGCATCATCGGCCTTGTCGAGCCCACCGGCCAGGGCGCGATCAGCCTTGAGCCCGGCGGCCAGTTCGAACTGTCAGGCGCACCACTGGAAACGATCCACCAGACATGCCGAGAAGGCAACGCCCACCTGGCGCAGTTGCGCGAGATCGCCGAGCCGCTCGGCATCCGCTTCCTCGGCCTCGGCGGTAGCCCGAAATGGACGCTCGCCGAGACGCCGAAGATGCCAAAATCGCGCTACGAGATCATGACGCGCTACATGCCGAAAGTCGGCACGCACGGCCTCGACATGATGTACCGGACCTGCACCATCCAGGTGAATCTCGACTTTTCTTCCGAAGCCGATATGCGTCGCAAGATGCAGGTATCGCTGAAGCTGCAGCCGTTGGCGACGGCATTGTTCGCCAACTCCCCCTTCACCGAAGGCCGTCCGAACGGCCTGTTGTCCTGGCGTGCCGAGATATGGCGCGACACCGACAATCAGCGAGCCGGATTGTTGCCGTTCTGCTTCTCGTCCGAGTTCGGCTTCGTCGACTATGTCGAATGGGCGCTCGACGTGCCGATGTACTTCGTGATCCGGGACGGCAGATACCATGACTGTACGCATGTCACCTTCCGCCAGTTCATGGCCGGCGCGCTGCGTAATTCGGTTCCCGACGGCCTGCCGACCATGGGCGACTGGGCAAACCATCTGTCGACGCTGTTCCCCGACGTGCGACTGAAACGCTTCCTCGAGATGCGCGGCGCCGACGGCGGGCCGTGGCGGCGGATCTGCGCGCTGCCGGCCTTCTGGGTCGGGCTGCTCTATGACGAGCAAGCGCTCGATGCGGCCGAGGCGCTGACAGCCGGCTGGACCTATGAGGACGTCCGCGCCATGCGCGACGCCGTTCCCCGCGAGGCCATCCATACGCGTTTCGGAACGGGCACGTTGCGCGACGTCGCCCGCGAGGTCCTGGCGATTTCGCGACTCGGCCTGCGCAACCGCGGTCGCAAGAACCGCGACGGCTACGACGAGTCCGGCTTCATCGCCCCCCTCGACGAGGTGGTGGCGCGGGGCACGACCAGCGCCGAGGAGATGCTCGCCGCCTACTATACACGTTGGGGCGACTCGATCGAACCGGTGTTCCTCGAATACGCCTACTGACGCGGCCGCGCGACGCGCCGGGAGCCCCTTCATCGGTCGGGCGAAACATCCTACTCTGTCCGTCCGTTCTTGAATGCCCGGAGGCTAGGATGCCAACCCTGTTCGATTTGCTGAATGCACAGAACGGTGCCGCCATGCAGGCGCTGGCGCAGCAGTTCAACCTCTCGCAGCAGCAGACGCAAGCTGCGCTCGAGGCGCTTCTGCCTGCGTTCAGCCAAGGGCTCAAGCGGAATGCCACGGATCCATACGGGATCGGCGCCTTCCTGTCGGCGCTCTGCACGGGCCAGCACGCGAAATATTTCGATAACCCGACGACGGCCTTCTCGCCGCAGGGAACGGCGGAGGGCAACGGCATCCTCGGCCACCTGTTCGGCTCGAAAGAGCTGTCGCGCGCCGTCGCCGCCCAGGCGGCCCAGGCGACGGGCATCGGCCAGCAGGTGCTTCAGCAGATGCTGCCGGCAATCGCCGCCATACTGATGGGCGGCATGTTCAGGCAGTCGGCGCAGCCGGTGCAGTCTTCGGGCCTCGGCGCCAATCCCCTTCAGCAGGTCTTCGAGCAGATGATACGCCAGGGCGGCGGTTTCGGTCTACCGCAGACGGCGCCGCAGCAGGACCCGGCAGACCCGTTCGACAACCCCTTCGCCAAGGCCCTGCGCGACATGTTCGGCGGCGGTGCTACCCAGCATTCTGAACCGCGGCAAGCGCCGAGCGGCTTCGGCGACAATCCGTGGGGCAAGATGTTCGAGGAAATGATGCGAGGCGGTCGGGCCGAGACATCGGAGCCAGCGCCGGCACCGGCGCAGAAGAAACGATGCAACCCGAGCGGTCGCGAACGCACGCCCTATGACGACCTGTTCGGGGACATGTTCGAGGCCGGCGCAAAACAGCGCGACGACTACCAGAAGAATATGGAATCGATCTTCGACCAGTTCGTGAAGGGCATGGACCGGCACCGCTAGCTGGACCCGGCGAAGGAAAGCCCGGCCTCGCGGGGAAGAGGCCGGGCAGTTTGCGGGCGCGGCCGGAGGGGGACCGGCAGATCCTGGAATGTGCCCGCGGAAAAGGTCGCTCGATTTCAGCAGACGCGACGCGCCACCTCCTCGGCAACGCGTAGACGCTGGCGAGCAATCGCGCTCAGATGTACGGTCGGATCGGAGCCGAACGGCAGCCCGACGGCGACATGCAGATCGCCCCGTACGAGGCCGATGTCGGCGAGCTCGGCATCCGACATGTCCCCCAATCGCATGAAATCGCGCCGGTTTTTCCAGCCGCGATAGAAGCCGGAGAGTGCGTTCACGACGCGAACGATCCAGGCCTGGCGCGGGGTTGCGCGGAAAGCGGTGGTCTCTTCGAACGTCGACATTGGCGATATCCTTTTGGCCGAAGGCAAACCTATTTCGCCCGGCCGCGCATTGGGAGGACGCGCTCACCGGTGACGTTTCGGTGCCCTGTCTTGGACGATGGCATTCTGCGGGACAAACTATTGATTAGTCCAACGAATGTTTTTAATCTTCAGCATCAAAATAGATGATGGATTGCAGTCATGCCCGCGCCGCTCGATCTCGACCAGTTGCAGACCTTCGTCACCATTGCCGACACCGGCAGCTTCACCCGCGCCGCGGAGGAGGTGCACCGCACCCAATCGGCGGTGTCGATGCAGATGCGCCGGCTCGAAGAGCGGATCGGCAAGCCGCTGTTCGAGAAGGACGGCCGCACCAATCGTCTGACCGAGGACGGCGACAAGTTGCTCGGCTATGCGCGCCGCATGATCCGCCTCAATCGCGAGACGCTTGCCGCCTTTGACGATTCCGGCCTCGAAGGCCAGGTGCGGATCGGCACGCCGGACGACTACGCCGATCGATTCCTGCCGGAGATCATGGGCCGTTTCGCCCGCTCCAATCCGCGGGTCGAGCTATCGGTCGTGTGCGAGCCGACGATCAACCTGGCCGACCTCGTGCGTCGCGGCCAGCTCGACATCGCGTTGGTCACGCAGTGCGAGGATGTGCGCCCGTCCGAAATCGTCCGCCACGAGCCGCTGCTGTGGGTGACGTCCGCCAACCATTCGGTCCACGAGGAAGAGGTGCTGCCCATGGCCTTCGGGCGGCCGACCTGCCAGTGGCGGCGCTCGGCCTGCGACATGCTCGCCCACATGAACCGCGAATACCGCATCCTGTTCACCAGCTGGTCGGCGACGGTCATAATCGCCGCCGTGCTCTCGGGTCTCGCGGTATCGGTGCTGCCGGAATGCGCCCTGAGGCCGGGCATGCGCGTACTTGGCGAGGCTGACGGCTTCGGCCAGTTGCCGGACATCCGGATCGGCATCCTGCGCGGCCACTCGAGCAAGGCCGACATCGTCGAAGCGCTGGCTCGACACATCGGCGAGAGTCTCGACAACATCTCCGTGCCTCTCGCCGATGAGAGCGGGAGCATCGACTTCGCTGCGCACGGCGGCTCTCGTGCCAAGCGGTTCAAGTCGAACCACCTCGTGGCCGGCTGGTGAGGCCGCGACGGCGGGCGACATCAGAACCGGTCGATGACCGAAATGCCCAGCCCGTCGAAGCGATCCATGGCCATCAATGCGGCGGGCGCTTCCTTGAGAGCGATGCGCTTTCCGACGAGCTTGTGCGGGGCCAGCTTGCCATTTTCGATCATTGCCAGCATGTCAGCGTACCGGAAGGCCTGCATGCCGTGACTGCCCATGATGTGAAGTTCGTGGGCGATGACGCGATCCATCGGGACCGGCGGTCGCGAATGCTCTCCCAGCAGCAGGCCAACCTGGACATGGCGACCGCGCCGACGCAGGCTGGAGATGGAGTTGAAGCAGGTCGCAGGGTGGCCGAGCGCGTCGATCGAGACATGGGCGCCGCCGCCGGTCGCCTCGCGCAGGGCGGCGGGAACGTCGCCCACACGGCCGTCGACTGTCGCCACGGCACCGAGTTCGCGGGCGAAGGCAAGCTTTTCCTCGGTCAGGTCGATGGCGACGACGTTGGCGCCCATCGCGCTGGCGATCATGATGGCCGACAGGCCGACGCCACCGCAGCCATGCACCGCCACCCATTCGCCCGGCAGGACCCGTGCCTGGTCGACGACGGCACGGAACGAGGTGACGAATCGGCAACCGAGACTCGCGGCAGTGACGTAGTCGAGCGCGTCCGGCAGCCGCACCAGGTTCGTGTCGGCATAGTCGACCGCGACGTATTCGGCGAACGAACCCCAGGCGGTGAAGCCGGGCTGGAACTGGCTCTCGCAGACCTGGTGGTTGCCCGAATGGCATTCGGAGCAGCGGCCGCAGCCACCGACGAACGGTACCGTCACGCGATCGCCGATGCGCCAGCGGCGTACACCTGCGCCGACCGCGGCGATCGAGCCGGCCAGCTCGTGGCCCGGGACGTGAGGCAGGACGATGTCGGGGTCGTGGCCGATCCAGCCGTGCCAGTCGCTGCGGCAAAGGCCGCTCGCCTCGACCTTGATCACCACGCCCTCGTTCGCCGGTGTCGGGTCGGGCAGGTCGGCGATGCGCGGCGCCTCACCGAAGTGTTCATAGTAGACTGCCTTCATTCGATGCCCCTTCGCGGCGTGCTGGCGCCGTTTACGCCGACACAGCTAGCCGCCGATCGCGGCGCATATCAACGGGCTTCGTCGCTGCCGCCGCGGCGTCTTGGCGCTGTCCGGCGCATTGGTCGGAGCTGGACCAGTCGGCAAGGCGCGACGGGACGGGACGCTAAAACCCTTGACCTTCCGCCTCAGGGGCGCACCATCCTGGCGATGAGTGACATTGCGACCAGCGATTCCCCGGGCAACGCCACCGAGTATACCGTCAGCGAGATTTCGGGCGCGCTGAAACGCGTCGTCGAGGACGCCTTCGGCAATGTGCGCGTACGCGGCGAGATTTCGGGCTATCGCGGCCCACATACGTCCGGCCATGCCTATTTCGCCCTGAAGGACGACCGCGCCCGCATCGAGGCGGTCATATGGAAGGGCACGATGGCGCGACTGAAGTTCAGGCCCGAGGAAGGCATGGAAGTCATTGCCAGCGGCCGCCTGACCACGTATCCGGGCTCGTCGAAATACCAGATCGTCATCGACAATCTGGAACCCGCAGGGGCCGGCGCGCTGATGGCGCTGCTTGAGGACCGCAAGCGCCGACTAGCCGCAGAAGGGCTTTTCGACGCCGCCCGCAAACAGCTCCTGCCCGACCTGCCGCGCGTCATCGGCGTCGTCACCTCGCCGACCGGCGCGGTCATCCGCGACATCCTGCACCGCATCCGCGACCGCTTCCCGCTGCACGTTCTGGTGTGGCCCGTGCGCGTCCAGGGCGACACCGCCGCAGCTGAGGTCCGGGCGGCTGTGGAAGGATTCAACGCGCTCGAGACCGGCGGGCCGATCCCGCGCCCAGATCTGCTCATCGTGGCACGTGGCGGCGGCAGCCTCGAGGACCTGTGGGGCTTCAACGACGAGGCCCTGGCGCGGGCCGTCGCCGCCTCCGATATACCGGTCATCTCAGCCGTCGGCCACGAGACGGACTGGACCCTGATCGACTTCGTCGCTGACGTCCGCGCACCGACACCGACGGGTGCGGCCGAGATCGCCGTGCCGGTCCGGGCCGAGCTGCAGGCGACCGTGACAAGCCTTGCTGCGCGGCTTGCCGGCGCGACAACACGCGGCGCCGACCGCAAGCGCCAGGCACTGCGCGCCGCCTTCCGCGGCCTGCCGTCTCCCGATCAGCTGCTCGCCCTGCCGCGGCGGCGCTTCGACGAGGCGACGGCGCGGCTGGAACGCTGCCTCGAGATCAATACCGAGCGCAAGCGGGCGCGCCTCGACGCCGCGCGCTTGGTCCCGACGCTCCTGTCGCGCCGTATCGCCGAGGCGCGCCGCCATCTCGACGCCGTGGGGACACAACTCCCAAAATATGCAGCCGCCAGCCTACGCGAACGGCGCCGCAACCTCTCCGCGCTCGGTGCACGCATGACGATCGAACCCGTCGCCCGCCGCGCCGGGGAACTTCGCCGAGAGGAAGCCCGCTTCGCCGCGCGGCTCGTTCGGGCCATCGACGCTTACCTTGCAATGCAACGCCGCCGCCACGCCCAAAGCGAACGGATGCTGGCGACCGTGTCCTACCAGTCGATCCTCGAGCGCGGCTTCGCCGTCGTCCGCGACGCCGAGGGAACGCCGATCCGGAGAGCGGCTATGGTCGGGCCGGGGGCAGCGCTCGCGATCCAATTCTCGGATGGAGTGATTTCAGCCACGGCGGCCGGCGACGCCGTTCCCCCCACGCGAGGCGCCCGGGCGGCCGCAGGACGGACTCCGGCGAAAGGTTCGGGAGCGAGCGGCCAGGGATCGCTTTTCTAAGCTGCCGTAAAGCGCGGCGATCCCCGGTAGACAGGTAGCGCCCTGATTAACGGTTCATGAATATTGCAATGCAGCATCCGCATTGTTGCCATGCAAAACTGGCTGTTCAATTCCTGTGCGCCCCTGCCTATTTAAGCGTCATCGAATTGATAGGAGGGTCGCATGAACCTTATTCGCAATTTCCGCAACTGGCGCCGCTACCGCGAGACCGTCAATGAACTGAATCGTCTTTCGGCCCGCGAACTCAACGATCTGGGCATCACTCGTGCCGATATCGAGCGCGTGGCTCGCCACGGCGCCTGATCCGAACGCCATCTTCGGACCGTCCAAAAGCCCGCCCGGCAGAGCCGGCGGGCTTTTATATTTGCCTGCGGTTTAGGCATTCGCATTCGCCGCCTTCAGTAAAGGCGCTTCGCATCGGCAAAGGGATCGGGGGGAAGATGGTACGGTTGCTCGGGATCGAACCGAGGACCTCCGGATCCACAATCCGGCGCTCTAACCAGCTGAGCTACAACCGCACATGTCGGGGGGCGAGCATCGACAAGTCGACAGCTATGGCCACACACCGTCCGGCGAAGCGTCCTTAAGGGCAAACGGTGGAGAATTCAAGACTGTTGCGAAGTCTCTGCCCGAGCAGAACTTCTGCCACCTCGAAACCGTGGAATGGTCAAGAAAAAAGGCCGGGGGAGGAGGTCCGGCCTTTTTCCCATTGAAAGCCAGCGGGAGGAGGAGCTGGCTTCGGTCCGCGAGCGAAGGGAGGAGGTTTCGCTTCGCGGGGAGTTCCAGTCGCCAAAACGGATCAGGCGACCTTCAGTTCCTTCATCGCCTTCTCGAAGGCGCCCTTGAACGGCTTGGAGACTTCATCGGCAGCCTTCGACGCGGCGGCCTGCATTTCCTTGGCCTGGTCGACGGCCATCTCGACATTCTTGCGCAGGAAGGCGGTCTGCAGTTCGATGATTTCCGAAAGCGACTTCGCCGCGATCAGCGACTCCAGATGATCGAAGCCCGCTTCTGCGTTGGCGCGCATGGCGGCAATGGCCTTCTTCGAAACGTCGCCGGAAACGGTCTTGACGGTCTCGAAGGTGGATTCGATGGTCTTCTGCGCCTCTTCGGCGCCGACCTTGAGCTTGGCATAGGCTTCCTTCGACTGCTCAACGCCCTTCTCGGCAAAAGCACGGAACTGGTCGACCGTCTTGGATGTGTCGAACGCAGCAGCAGCGGTCTCGAGGATGTCGGTGGTTTTCTCGGTCTTGGCCATTTCCTGATTCCTTTCCCTGTTAAACGGGCTCGTCGCGGCCCGTCCGATGATGGCGTTACTATAGGGAATGCCATTGTGCATTGCAACATGTTTTTTGCGATGCACCTAAACGTGACCCATCTGATTAACCAAGGGCCCAGATTCCGCTTGCTCCGGGAGCGGTGTTTCTGGACGTTCGCCCCTCCACCTTTTATTAACGAAGCGTTAACTGACCAGCGCGCCGGACGCGCCAAGTACGGTCGACTCATGGCCCAGCGGGACTACTCCTTCCTCGATATCGCCGTGCTCGACGAGGTGCGCAGCCGCTTCGCCGCTGCAGACGCAATGGCCATCCTGTCCACCGATCTCGGCGAAGTGATCTGGGCAAACGGACCCGGGGCCGCGCTTTTCGGTCATGCCGACATCGAATCGATCATGGGCGCCGAAACCGAACTGCCGCTTGCCGCGCGGCGCCAGATCATGGCTACGCCCGGTTTTCCCGAAATCGGCAAGGACCGCCTCCTGACCATAAGGCTGGCGTCGGGCATGAGCAGCCGTATTGTAGGCTTCCTTGGCAGCCGCATCTCGCTACCCGGCGGTGAGCCCGCCATCCTCCTTGTCGTGCCTTTTGCACAAGGTGCTTCGCGCACGCCGACGGAAGTTGCAACACGCGCCATCGGCGGCTTCGGCGAGGCGGGCCACCATGTCGCACTCGTCGACGGGCTGGGCCGCATCGAGGCCGCGTCGCAAGGTTTCGACGATCTCGACATCGCCCCGAAGACGCTGGAAGCGCTGGCGGTGGAGGCGTCAGCGGCTGACGACCGCCTGGTCAAGCGGCTGATCACGGCCGGCGCCAACGAGATTGCCGCCGGCATGGCGCGATTGCGCGACGACCCCCTGCTCTGCCTGTTCGTCGCGGTCGGCACCGGGGCGACGGAAGAACCGTCTTCACCCGTTGTCGCGGAGGTTCCGAACGTCGCGGCGGCCGTCGTGGAACAAGGCGCCGGGCGACCGGCGCAGCCTACGGTCGACGGAATCCCGACAGCGGCTTTCACCTCTGAATCGCCGCCGGAGATGGAACCGACGTCGGCCGAAACCGCGCCGATGCCTAACGCCGCCGAGGAAGTGCCGGTAGTGGAGACACCGGAGGAGATCCCGCCGGCTTTCGACATTGCTCTCAACGCCGAGCAGCCTGGAACGGAGAGGAATTCGGCCGTCCAGCGTGCGCCGGACGAGGCGGCTCGCACCCGCGGCGAACCGGCGGAGGACGATCGCTGGTACTTCGGCCCCGGTCTTGGCAGGGCCGCCGAGGAAGTCCGCGAACCGGCTCCCGCCAAAGAGGGCCCCGGGGATCGGCCCACGACGGAAGACGTGCCTCCGGGCAGGCCAACCGCCGGGATACCCCCCGCACAGCCGGCCCCGTCGGAGGTTACGCCCTCGGTCGAGGCCGCTGTGCTGCCGCGAGCCGACCGCGCCGCCGCGCCCGTCCGCTTCGTCTGGCGCACCGATGCCAACGGACGCTTCAGCGCCATCTCGCACGAGTTTGCCGCCGCGGTCGGCGCTGCGGCCGCCGACGTCGTCGGTCGCAGCTTCGCCGAGGTCGCCGCCGCTTTCGGGCTCGACCCCGACGGTGAGATCGCCGGTCTGCTCGAGCGCCGGGACACCTGGTCAGGACGTTCCGTCCTGTGGCCGATCGCGGACACGGACCTGCGCGTGCCGGTCGACCTCGCCGCCCTGCCCGTCTACGGGCGCAACCGCAATTTCGATGGATTTCGCGGCTTCGGCGTGGCCCGCACGGCGGATGCGGTGATCGATCCCGATGCTATCGGCCTCTCCCTCGCCAGGTCCAGGTTTGCCGAAACGGCTGAGTCCGCCCCGGCGGGAGCCGCAGCGGAACCGACCGAGCCGGCCGGCGCCGGAGAACCCGTTCCGCCGATCCGTAAGGAGCCGCCTCGGCGTGAGGACCCCTTCAGGGGAGAGGTGCCCGTGCTGACGCTCGTGCCAAAACCGGAACGGCGCTTCAGCGACAAGATCATCAGGCTCGCAGAGCACCGTCAGCCGGCCAACGACAAGGGCCTTACTCCCGTCGAGAGGAACGCGTTCCGCGAAATCGGCGACCGCCTGAAGAGGGACGGGTCTGCCCTTTCGTCCGAAAGCGACGAAAGGCCGGTGACCGGCGCCGACCAGGACGAGAAAGCGCCTGACGCCGACTCTTCGGCGCCGGTCGAGGCCGAATCGACGGAAAGCGCAACGGATGCGGTTTCGGAACAGGCGGGAAAGCGTGCCGGCGAGGACACGGCGCCCGTTCCTCTTTCACCCGAAACCGTCACGCCCGTAACCGCCACGGCCGAAGCTGCCACGACCAAAGCTGCCACGACCGAAGCTGCGACTTCTCGGTTCGGGACACCCGTGGCAGCGGCCTCGGCCGACGAGGCGCTTCCTTCCTCGAGTGAAATCAAAACCGATGCCGACGATTTTGCTTCGGCCGGTATTGGCGAGCAGGTCTTCCAACACGGCGCGCCGCAGCCGGGCCCGGACCGCGATGATGAGATCGTATCTGCCGAAGACGGCGAACCACGGGCACCGGGAGAGGCCGAGGCGGTCCCGGACACCGCGCCGACCGGATTGGCCGAACGCGCCGGAGATGCCAAAGAACCGGCAGCGACGGCTGACGGACGGCCCGAGGTCACCGTCGAAGGAAACAGCACTGAACTGCCTACCGGCGCCGCGCATGAATTCCTGCCTTCGGCCTTCGCGTCGGTAGGTGGCGCCCCACGGCCGGCGGTCGACACTTCGATCCTCGACAAGCTACCGGTGCCGGTGCTCATCCATTCCGGCGACGTGCTTCACTACGCCAATCGTGAATTTCTCGAGTTCACGGCGTACGATTCGGTGGAACAGCTCGCCGAGCGAGGCGGCCTCGGCGTGCTGTTCGGCGATCCCTATCGCGACGAAAGCGAAAACGACCGCGCCGACCGCAAGCTGCGCCTGCGGCGCGGCGACGGCCTGGAACTGCCTGTCGAGGCGCTGCTCCAGTCAGTGCCATGGAACGGCGGCAAGGCGTTGCTTCTGGCACTGCGCAAAGTCGGGCGAATGCCTGTCCAGGCACCGGCCACAACCTTCGCCGCCGAGGAGAAGAACGAACTCGAAGCCAGGATCGCCGAACTGCGTACGATCATCGATACGGCGACCGACGGCGTCGTATTGATTGCCAACGACGGCACGATCCGCTCGATCAGCCGGCCAGCCGAGGCGCTTTTCGGCGTCGACACCGCGGAGGTTGCCGGCAAACCCTTCACTTCTCTGTTCGCCATCGAGAGCCAGCGCGCGGCGCGCGACTACCTGAACGGACTGTCCGAGAACGGGGTCGCCAGCGTGCTCAACGATGGCCGCGAGGTCATCGGCCGCGAGGCGCAGGGCCGTTTCATCCCGCTGTTCATGACCATCGGCAAGTTGCCTAACCTCGGCGGCTACTGCGCCGTCGTCCGCGACATCACCCAGTGGAAACGCGCAGAGGAGGAACTGACACAATCACGCGCCCAGGCCGAGCGTGCCTCCTCCCAGAAGACGGATTTCCTCGCCCGCGTGAGCCACGAGATCCGCACGCCCCTCAATGCCATCATCGGCTTCTCCGAACTCATGATGGACGAGAAATTCGGACCGATCGGCAACGATCGCTACCGCGACTATCTGCGCGACATCAACCGCTCGGGCAACCACGTGCTCGACCTGGTCAACGACCTGCTCGACATTTCGAAGATCGAGGCCGGCGAGCAGGAAATGAGCTATGAGGCGGTCTCGCTCAACGATACACTCGCCGAGACCGTTGCCATGATGCAGCCTCAGGCCAATCGCGAGCGCGTCATCATCCGCTCGAGCTTCGCCTCGCGGTTGCCGGAAGTTGTGGCCGACCTGCGCAGCGTCCGCCAGATCGCACTGAACCTGCTGTCCAATGCGATCCGCTACACTCAGGCGGGCGGTCAGGTGGTGGTGTCCACCGCATACGAACCGTCGGGCGACGTCGTGATGCGTGTCCGCGACACCGGAATCGGCATGACGCAGGCCGAAATCGAACAAGCTCTGAAACCGTTCAAGCAGATCAGCGCGCTGAAGCGCGGCCGGGGCGACGGCACCGGCCTCGGTCTGCCGCTCACCAAGGCCATGGTTGAGGCCAACCGCGCCAGGTTCGTCATCACTTCGGCACCGGGCGAAGGGACCCTCGTGGAAGTCACCTTCCCCTCCACGCGCGTACTTGCGGAATGAAATCTTGGTGATGCGTCAATCCGCCGCCATTCGAAAGCGGAGTCATTCTATCAGCAAATACTTGTAAAGCTGCATTTTTTCATCCAGTTTAGAATTCTTCTAAACTATTGTAATCCTTGCGCTTTCCCTTGACCCTCGCACCGCCTTGGCGCAAAAGGCGCTTGGCCCGCGCAGCAAGCGCGGAAAAACAACACCAAGGAGAGCCGAATGCCCTTCCATACTATTCGAGCGGCACTCGCCCTGTGCACGTCACTCGCAGCGGCCGCCATCGCAGGACCCGCCGTCGCCGATGGCGTGGTCAACATCTACTCCTATCGCCAACCCGACCTGATCAAGCCGGTGCTCGACGCCTTCACCGCCGAGACGGGAATCAGGACCGAAGTCCTCTTCCTTGACAAGGGGCTGGAAGACCGCATCCTCGCCGAAGGCATCAACTCTCCCGCCGATGTGATCCTGACCGTCGACATTGCACGCCTGACCGCCGCGAAGGCGAAAGGGGTGACTCAGCCGCTGGACGACCAAACCGTCAATAACAACATCCCTTCGGAGTACCGCGATCCTGAAGGCCATTGGTTCGGCCTCACCAAGCGTGGTCGGGTGATCTACGCTTCGAGAGAGCGTGTCGGCGACGAGCCTATCGCCTATGCCGACCTCGCCGATCCCAAGTGGAAGGGGAGGATCTGCATGCGTTCCGGCCAGCATGACTACAATCTCGGCCTGTTCTCGGCGGCGATCGCGCACTGGGGCGAAGCCAAGACCGAAGAATGGATGAAGGGGCTCAAGGCGAACCTCGCGCGCAAACCGGACGGCGGCGACCGACCCCAGGCTAAGGCCATCTTTGCCGGCGAATGCGACATAGCACTGGGCAACACCTACTATGTCGGGCTGATGATGACGAACGAGAAGGAGCCGCAGGAAAAGGATTGGGCCAACGCCATCAAGGTCGTCTTCCCGACCTTCGAGAACGGGCGGACCCATGTCAACATCTCCGGCGTAGCGCTCGCCAAGAACGCTCCCAACCGCGAAAACGCCGTCAAGCTTGTCGAATTCCTGTCGAGCCGTGACGCCCAGAGTATCTATGCCGAACAGGTTTTCGAGTATCCGGTCGATCCAGATGTCGAGCCGTCGGAGATCGTCAGGTCATTCGGCACACTCAAAGCCGACACGTTGCCCCTCGCCGAAATTTCCGCCAACCGAAAGGCGGCGTCCGAGATGGTCGACAGGGTGGGCCTCGACGACGGTCCCGCGAGCTGATCTTCTGCCAAGCCTTGAGCCGGAAACCCGGCGGCCTATGAGCGCGCCGGGCACAGCGAACCGACGGGAGTTCACTTGACCGGAAACGTGGGCGCAATCGGCGGTTCGCCAAGCTCAAGCGCCTCTGGCATCCTCGGACGTCGGCGCGTGCGTCGCCCACGGCATCCGATCGCCCGCTTAGCCACAGTCGCCGTTTCGGCAATCGTCCTCCTGCCCGTAGCCACTCTCGTGGCCATCGCACTATCGGGCGACGCGAGCGACTGGCCGCATCTGGCGACGACCGTACTGCCCGGAGCCGTTGCGACTACCGTTTTCCTCCTCTTTCTGGTCTCCGTCGGCACAGCATCGATGGGCGTCACCAGCGCATGGCTGATTGTCGGGTACGACTTTCCATTGCGCCGGTTCTTTTCCTGGGCGCTCATCCTTCCACTCGCGGTGCCCCCCTATCTCGCCGCCTACGCCTTCGCCGAGTTCTTCCACTTCACCGGCCCCGTTCAAGGCCTGTTGCGGGCGGCTTTCGGTTTCACGTCGATTCGCGACTACTGGTTCCCGGAGATCCGCTCGACGCCCGGGGCTGCCGTCGTCCTGTCCTGCGTGCTGTTCCCTTACGTCTACCTGACATCGCGCGTCGTTTTCCTGCTGCAGGGCCGCAACATTGCCGACGTCGCTCGCACGCTTGGCGCAGGCCCAGGCAAGGTGTTCTGGAGGATCCTCCTCCCCGTGGCACGGCCCGCGATCGTCGCCGGTACGGTGTTGGTGTTGATGGAAACGATCAACGACATCGGTGCATCCGAGTATCTGGGCGTGCGCACGCTGACCTTCTCCGTCTTTTCAACCTGGCTCAACCGCGGCAGCCTCGAAGGTGCCGCGCAGATCGCCATGGTGATGCTTGCCCTGGTCCTCGTGCTTTTGGCCGTCGAGCGGGCCGCACGTCGGCGGCAGCGCTTCCACACGGGTCGCGCCACGCACATGAAGGCTCGCCCGCCTCGGGTCGTGCTTCGTGGCGCCAGGGCGCTTGCCGCCACGGTCGCCGTCGCCCTTCCTGTGCTATTCGGCTTCGGCATCCCGATCTACGTATTCGGCGCCTATGCGTCGCGCCGGCTCGACCGCTTCTTTTCTCCCGAACTCGGATCGGCACTGCTGAATTCGGTGATCACGGCGACGCTAACCGCCGCGCTGACAATCGTCGTTGCGCTATCGCTGCTCAATGCTGTCAGGCTGATCAAGACCCGCCCGATCGGTGCGCTGGTCCGTCTGGCCTCGATCGGCTACGCCCTTCCCGGCACGATCCTCGCGCTCGGCCTGCTTTTTGCGCTGGCGCGCTTCGACAACTCGGTCGATTCCCTTGCGCGCTCGTTTCTCGGCACGTCGACCGGGCTGCTCCTGACCGGAACCTCCGCTGCCGTGGTGCTCGCCTGCACGATCCGCTTCGTCGCGCTTGCCGAAGGCGCAATCCGCTCTGGCCTCGAAAAGCTGCCGGCCCATCTCGACGAGGCCGCGCGCAGCCTTGGCCAAAGCCCGGCGCGGAGTGCGCGCCGCGTCCTGCTTCCGCTGTTGCGTCCGGCGATCTTCACCGCAGCCGTCCTGGTCTTCGTCGATACGGTCAAGGAACTGTCGGCGACGATCCTCCTGCGGCCGTTCGGTTTCAACACGCTGGCCACCAGCGTCTATGAAAACGCCTCGCGCGCGGTCGTCGAAGAGGCCGCACCGGCTGCGATCCTTATCATCATGACCGCTCTGGCCCCAGTGGTGCTGCTTTCAAACGCATTGGCCGCGGACAAGGAAGCATCGCTATAACGCATAGCGATCCCGTGTCGCCGGAGTGGGCCGGGCAAGAAAAAAGGCGCCCAGGGTGGCGCCTTGAAAGTCAAGATGCTGCGACAACGGGGCTTGAGCGAACTGGCTTCCGGGGCGAAAGCGGGATTACTCCCTCAAGTTACGCACGACTATCGGCACGCCGCGTTAATAAAAACTTACCGGATTGCCCGGCAATTTACCAATCCGTATCAGCCTTGAAATCTAGGTAAATTTCGGATACACGATCCATTAACCTTGACTGATCGCGGCTTTTTATTTCTCGAGCTCGGCCAAGCCGCGGAAAAGTTCGAGCGCCTCCGGATTTGCCAACGCCTCACGATTTTTCACCTGCCGTCCGTGGACCACGTCGCGAACCGCGAGTTCGGTAATCTTCCCGGACTTGGTGCGCGGAATATCGGTGACCGCGATGATCTTTGCCGGCACATGCCGTGGGCTGGCACCGGTGCGGATCTTGGTTCGGATCCTGTTCTTGAGATCTTCATCGAGGACCGCGTTCGAGGCCAGCCTGACGAACAACACCACACGCACGTCATCGTCCCAGTCCTGCCCGATGCAGATCGCCTCGACGACCTCGGGCAACTGTTCCACCTGGTTGTAGATTTCCGCCGTGCCAATCCGCACGCCGCCGGGATTGAGGGTCGCATCCGAACGGCCGTAGATGATCATGCCGTCGTGCTCTGTCCACTCGGCGAAGTCGCCGTGGCACCACACGTTGTCAAACCGGTCGAAGTAGGCGGCATGATACTTCTCGCCTGTCGGATCGTTCCAGAAGCCGACAGGCATCGAGGGAAAGGCTTTGGTGCAGACGAGTTCTCCCTTTTCGCGACGAACCGGCCGCCCCTCGTCGTTCCAGACGTCGACCGCCATGCCCAGTCCCGGACCCTGGATTTCTCCGATCCAGACCGGCAGCACGGGAACGCCGAGAACGAAGCATGAGACGATGTCAGTTCCGCCCGAGATCGAGGCGAGGTGCACGTCCTTCTTGATGCCGTCATAGACGAAGGCGAAGCCCTCGGGCGACAGTGGCGATCCGGTCGACGAGATCGTGCGAACAGACGAAAGGTCATGCGTCTCGATCGGGCGCAGCCCTGCCTTTCGCACGGCATCGATGAACTTCGCCGAAGTGCCGAAGTAGCTCATCTTCTCCTGCTGCGCGAAGTCGAACAGCACGTTTCCGTCAGGATGGAAGGGCGATCCGTCGTAGAGCAGCAAGGTCGCGCCGGACGCCAGACCGGAAACCAGCCAGTTCCACATCATCCAGCCGCAGGTTGTGAAGTAGAAGAACCGGTCCCCCTCGCGCAGCCCGGCGTGGAATCGATGCTCCTTCAGGTGCTGCAGCAGTGTGCCGCCTGCCGAATGCACGATGCACTTCGGGATACCGGTGGTGCCGGATGAATAGAGGATGTAAAGCGGATGGGCAAACGGCAGCCGAACGTAGGTGATGTCACTCGCGTCGAATCGGCTGCAGGCCCCGACAAGCGTTTCGGCGCGCGGGATGCCGGCCGCAACCTCTTCGGCGCGGCCGAGATAGTCGGCAACGAGCACCTTTCGAACCGTCGGCAGGCGCGCAGCGATAGCGGATGCCTTCTCCCCGACATCAATCGCCTTGCCGTTGTACCAGTAGCCGTCGGGAGCGATGAAGACGACAGGCTCGATCTGGCCAAAACGGTCCAGCACGCCCTGTTCACCGAAATCGGGAGAACACGATGACCAGATCGCGCCCAGCGATGCAGCCGCGAGCATGCCCGCGACGGCTTCCGGCATGTTCGGGATCATTGCGGCAACACGATCGCCCGGCTTCACGCCGGCGGCCGTGAGAACCTGCTGGATCCTCGAAACCGAAGCCCGAAGTTCGTCCCACGAGAGGCGTCGAGTGACCTTGTCCTCGCCCCTGAAAACGATCGCGTCGCCGGCGCCGCTCTTGCGCAGAAGGTTCTCCGCAAAGTTCAGGCGCGCATCGGGGAAGAACCTCGCACCCGGCATCCGGTCGCCGTCGACGAGGACGCGGCATCCCTTCTCGCCGACGACGTCGCAGACGTCCCAGATCATATCCCAGAAGCCCTCGCGGTCCTCGATCGACCACCTGTGCAGGCTTGCAAAATCCGACAGGCCGAGACCGCTTCGTGCAGATGCCTCCGCCATCAGTGACGTCATCGACGCCGCTGCGACATCGGCCGCGGATGGCGCCCAGAGCGGCTCATCTTCTGTCATTCGAATACCTCCACGACAGGCGCGCGGTTATGTCATGCGTTCACGCGGATGGGCAAGACTCCTGCGAGACCGAGCGATGCGTTCAATCGGTTGAATAGCTCGGCGTCAGACGCTCTCCGCCATCGCGCCGACACAATGACTTGAAATGCCGGGCCGGTGGGCTAAACCGGACGAAGCTGAACCGCACCGGGGAACCGGGCCGACAGCGCTCGGCGCGACGGAACACGATGGCATCCAACTTGGCCAGGTACGGTTTGTGGATCGTCGGTGGGATGCTCGTCGTCGCCGCAGCGCTGATAGCGGCCTTGCCCTACATCGCTTCCGCCCAGATCGTCCGCGACCGCATCGCTCTTGAGGTGAGCGCCTGGAGCGGCTACCGCGTCGAACTGGGCGCCGCCCCGGAAATCGAGGTTTGGCCCTTCCGCGCCGTTCTCCGCGAAGTGGTCATGTCGGGCTGGTTCGACCCGGAGCGCAGACCCGTAATCACGGCGGAAACGGTCGAGATCGACCTGTCGCCACTTGCAGCTCTCAGGGGCGAGGTCCTCTTCTCAACCGCCCGGCTCGTGCGTCCGACCATCCGGCTGGCATCGGACGCGGGCGACGCCGACCTTTCCACTTCGCCCGTCGGCGGCAGGATCGCGCGTTCGATCGAAGAAGCGCGGAAAGTCGTAGCGCGCGATCCGGTGAATCCGGACGTGAGCGCCCTACCCCGCGATCCTTTCGGCACGATTCAGGTGATCGACGGACGCATTGTAGCGGCGAGATCCGTCAAGGACGAAGACATTGTGTCAAGCGTGACCGGAAGCTTCGACTGGGCTGCCCTCGACCGGCCGCTACGGCTTTCGATGACGGGCATCTGGCGTGGCGAGAGCGTTTCTCTCGATATCGCCGCAGCGCGCCCGCTGGTGCTTTTTGCCGGCGGCACCGGACCGTTGTCTATGAGTCTCAAGTCCGCCCCGGCGTCATTTTACTTCGACGGCACGGCCAGCCTGTCGGGCGATACCTTCTTTGCCGGATCGGCACGGTTCACCTCGCCTTCACTGCGCCGTACGATCGAATGGTCCGCTCCGGAGACTGCGACCGGTTCGCCGATCGGCGTTGTCTCGATCGAGGGGAGAATTTCTGGAAACCGGCAGCGGCTGAAACTCGAGGAGACGCGCATTTCCATTGATGGAAACTCAGGCACCGGCGTGATCGAGCTCGCTTTGGCCGAACAGATCCCCGCGCTGTCGGGAACGCTGGCTTTTAAGACCCTCGATCTGCGCTCCTTCCTTTCCGCTTTCGGCGTCGCGGAGACCCCCTCAAGCCTTTCCGCCGGCGTAGACCTGGCCAACCGTGTCGACCTTGATCTTCGCTTGTCGGCCGAGCGTGCAACGTCGGGCCCGATTGCGTTGGAGGACTTGGCCGCGACCGCGCGTGTGAAACGCGGGCATGCCGCCTTTGACATTTCCGACGCCGCCGCATTCGGCGGGAATGTCCAGGCGAGCATCCGCATCGACGGAAAGGCGGAGGGTGAGGTCGTCGAAATCCGCTTTGTCGGCGACGAGGTCGATGGAGGCGTTGTCGCCGCATTTGCGCCTGTCCTCAGAATCCTCCCCACGGCCAAGGGAAACATTTCCGCCATGATCAGGGCGCCCGCGGGGCCCTGGAAGGAGGTGCTCGCGAAAGGTGAAGGTTCTTTCTCGGCGCACTTCGGCGAAGGCGTCATTCAGAAGCTGGACATGACGTCCTTCCTCGAGCGTCTGGCCAAAGGCGACTTCTTCGCTCTCGACGACGTGGCGACGGATTCGCTGGCCGTGAACGACGTCGAGATCAAGGCGACTGTCTCAAAAGGCGTCGCCCGGCTCGCCAAGGCCGAGATCCGCACGGCGAATTCGGCGATATCGCTCTCAGGCATCATTCCATCGGTGGGCGGACTGGCGCTGTCGGGATCGATCATCCTAGCCGGCGATGCGAAATCCACCAATCCTCCCGGCATATCCTTCTTCGTCGGTGGCTCCTGGTCGAAGCCCTTTGTGGTGCCCGTACCTGCCGCACCGACGACCGCCGACTGAGCGCCGATTCTATTCGCCGCCGAATCGGGATAGGATTTTACGCTGTGGGCAAGAGGGGAATCGGTGCTCAGGCTGCTGACAGCCACCTTCAAGATCGCCGTCGTTTCGCTGATCACCGGGGCGGCTCTCTCCGCGGTCGATATCACGGCGGCAGACGTGTTCGCCAAGGTCGGGCTGACCGAGGAGCGTGTCATCGAACTGCTGGAAAGCGGTGTCAGGTGGGCGGTGCCCAATCTCGTGCTCGGCTCGATGATCATCGTGCCAATCTGGATCCTCGTCTATCTGCTGCGGCCGCCCCGCGGATAGCGCTTGAGGCGCCGAGACGCCGGACTAACCGCGCTGTGCGGCCTGTTCGTCGCGTTGGCGCTGTACTTCCCGCCGCTTGTTGACCACTGCCGCCGCAATCACGCCGAGAGTGACGACCGCGATCAGGAGCGTGCATACGGCATTGATCTCCGGCGTCACGCCGAGGCGCACCTGGCTGTAGATCTTCATGGGCAAGGTGGTGGCACCCGGACCCGACGTGAAGGATGCGATGACGAGGTCGTCGAGAGAGAGCGTGAAGGCGAGCATCCAACCCGAGATGATCGCCGGCAGAATAACCGGGAGCGTCACCTGGAAGAAGGTCTTCACCGGCGTCGCGCCCAGATCCATCGCCGCTTCCTCCAGCGACCGGTCGAACGTGATCAGCCGCGACTGCACCACGACGGCGACGAAGCACATGGTGAAAGTAATGTGAGCGAGTGTCACCGTCAGGAAGCCGCGGTCGAGCCCCATTGAGACGAACAGCAGCAGCAGCGACAAGCCGGTGATCACCTCCGGCATGACCAACGGCGCAAAGACCATTCCCGAGAACAGGATTCGCCCGCGAAAGCGGGTGTAACGCGTCAAAGCCAACGCCGCCATCGTGCCCAAGACGGTTGCGACGGTCGCCGAGATGAAAGCGACTCGCGCCGTGACCCATGCGGCGTCCATCAGTCCCTGGTTCTGGAACATCGCCACGTACCATTTGGTCGAGAACCCTCCCCAGACGGTGACCAGCCGCGATTCGTTGAACGAGAAGATGATCAGCAGCACGATCGGCAAGTAGAGGAATGCAAATCCCAACACGATCGAGACGATGTTGAACCGGCTCAGCGAGGCGTTCATGTCAGCGCCCCTGTTCCTGCGCGCGAGCCTGCGCGTTCTGGAAGAGCACGATCGGGACGACCAACAACAACAACAGGATGACGGCGACCGCTGACGACACCGGCCAGTCGCGGTTGGCGAAGAACTCGTTCCATAGCGTCTTGCCGATCATCAGCGTCTGCGAACCGCCGAGCAGGTCGGGTATGACGAACTCGCCGACGGCCGGAATGAAGACCAGAAGGCAACCGGCGACTACGCCCGGCAGCGACAGCGGAAACGTGATCTTCCAGAAGGCCGACATTGGCGGGCAACCGAGATCCTGCGCAGCCTCGATGAGCGAATAGTCCATCTTTTCCAGCGCCGAATAGAGCGGAAGCACCATGAACGGCAGGTAGGAATAGACGATGCCGATGAAGATCGCCGTGTGCGTGTTCATGATGATCAGCGGCTGATCGATGATGCCGACCGCGAGCAGGAACTGGTTGAGCAGTCCCTCGGGCTTGAGGATGCCGATCCATGCGTAGACGCGGATCAGGAAGCTGGTCCAGAAGGGCAGGATGACCAGCATGAGCAGAACCGGTCGCAGCGTAGCCGGCGCGCGCGCCATGCCGTAGGCGATCGGGTATCCCACCAGTAGAGTGAGAATGGTCGAGATCGCGGCAATGACCAGGCTTGAAACGTAGGCGTTGAAATAAAGAGCATCCTCGACTAGCCAGAGATAGTTGTCGAAGGATAGCTCTCCGAGTCTGTCGACAAGACCGGACACGCCCTCCGACAGGTCGAATACCGGCGCATAGGGCGGCATCGCGATCGCGGTCTGTGAAAGCGAAATCTTGAAAACGATTATGAAGGGCACGAGGAAGAAAAGCAGAAGCCAGAAATAGGGGACGGCGATCACCAGCCTCTTGGCGGCGCCGCCGAGGAGCCTCGTTGCGAACCCGGCCTCGCTTCCGGTCGAGGTTCCGGCCGGCGATAGGGCAGAGTTGGACATCGCCCTCTCCTATCGCGTCAGCACGACGCCGGAATCCGGCCTGAAGGAAATCCACGCACGGTCGTTCCAGGTGAGTGGATCGTCTGTCAGACGGGCACTGTTGAGTGTCGCCGCCTTAACCATCAAGCCGTTGCCCAGCTTCACGTAGTAGACCGTCATGTCGCCGAGGTAGGCAATGTCGTAGATCTCGCCCTCGGCAGCGTTGGTGGAGGTGTCCATAGGCGGTCGAGACGACACCTTGATCTTCTCGGGTCGAACAGCATAGGCGACCTTCGCACCCGACTGGGCGTCGCCCGCATTCTCGGTCCTGATGGCGATGCCGCTCTCGCTGTTGATGGTGGCGCCCGTGGCGTCGCGCGCCGTAACAGTGCCCTCGAACATGTTCACGTTGCCGACGAAGTTGGCGACGAAGCGCGAGCCCGGCGCCTCGTAAACCTCCGCCGGCGTCGCCACCTGCATCACCTCGCCCTTGTCGAGGATGGCGATCCGGTCGGCCATGGTCATCGCCTCTTCCTGGTCATGGGTAACGACGACGAAGGTCAGGCCGAGCTTCTGCTGCAGGTCCATCAGTTCGAACTGGGTTTCTTCCCGCAGCTTCTTGTCGAGCGCACCCAGCGGCTCGTCGAGGAGAAGCACCTTCGGTCGCTTGGCGACCGAGCGCGCCAGCGCGACACGCTGGCGCTGGCCGCCGGAGAGCTGGTGCGGCTTTCGCTTGGCGAACTGCTCGAGTTTGACCAGCTTCAGCATCTCGGCAACACGTTCGGCGATCCTGGAAGCTTCCATGCCTTCCTGCTTCAGACCGAACGCGATGTTGGCCTCGACGGTCATGTGCGGGAACAGCGCATAGGACTGGAACATCATGTTGACCGGCCGCCGGTAGGGCGGGATACCGCGAAGGTCCTGCCCGTCGAGCAGGATGCGGCCAGAGGTCGGCTCCTCGAAACCGGCGAGCATGCGCAGCAGCGTCGACTTGCCGCATCCGGAGGCGCCGAGCAGAGCGAAGAACTCGCGTTCATAGATGGAAAGCGAGAGGTTGTTGACGGCGGTGAAGTCGCCGAACCTTTTCGTCACCTGGTCGAAAACGATGTACGGCTTGGCCGCCGGATCGTTCCACGGCGCGAAATCCCTGCGAATGCTGCCCAGCGACTGCATGTCCTGCTCCGTCCCCCGCCCGCCCCGGAAGGAAAACAGGCCCGACAGTGACCCGCCGGGCCCCTCGGACCGCCTACTGGCCGGTCACGATCTTTGTCCAGGTCCGCGTCACGATGCGCTGCGTTTTGGGATCGTAGGGCGAGACGGTGAACAGCTTCGCCAGCGTCGCCTCGTCGGGATAGATGGCCGGATCCTCGAGGATGTCCTTTTCGATGAAGGCCTGAGAAGCCTTGTTACCATTGGCGTAGTAGACGTAGTTGGACGCCTTGGCGATGACCTCGGGCTTCATCAGGTAATTCAGGAAGACATGCGCTTCCTCGACGTGCTTGGCATCGGCGGGAATCGCCATCTGATCGAACCACATCTCGGCACCTTCCTTGGGAACCACGTAGTCGACGACCACGCCCTGGTCGGCTTCGGCGGCACGATCGCGCGCCTGGAAGACGTCGCCGGACCATCCCACAGCAAGACAGATATCGCCGTTGGCGAGCGCATTGATGTATTCGGAGGAATGGAACTTGCGGATAAAAGGCCTGATTTTCATCAACGCCTCTTCCGCCTTCGCGAAGTCGTCCGGACTGGTGCTCTCGGGATCGATGCCGAGATACTTGAAGGTCGTCGGCAGGATGTCGCTCGGGGAATCGAGGACGTAGACGCCGCAATCGGCGAGCTTCGACAGCTTCTCGGGATTAAAGAAAACATCCCAGCTGTCGACCTTCTCGATGCCCAGTGCTTCCTGCACCTTCTTGACGTTGTAGCCGATGCCGACGGTCCCCCACATGTAGTTGATGGAGTAGTCGTTGCCGGGATCGTATTTGGCCGTGCGCTCCGAGACGACGTCCCACATGTTGGCGAGGTTGGGCAGCTTCGACTTGTCGAGCTTCTGAAAGACGCCGGCTTCGATCTGACGCGCAAGAAATGCGCCGGTGGGAACAACGATGTCGTAACCCGTGCCGCCGGCGAGCAGCTTGGTCTCGAGGATCTCGTTTGAATCGAAGACGTCGTATACGACCTTGATGCCGGTCTCCTTGGTGAAGTCCTCGATGATCGATTCGTCGATATAATCCGACCAGTTGTAGACGTTGACGACCTTCTCCTGGGCAAGGGCGCCGGAGGTCACCAGAGCGGTGACCGCCGAGGCGGCGGCGAGCCGGAAGAGCGAGTGCTTCATTGATATTCTCCTCTGTCTGTTCCTTCTACCGGTTCGCGCTGCGGACATTCACGACCGGCTGTTTTCTTCAAGCCTATTGGCGTTTCGGCAGGGCGACAAGCACCAATGCCGATGGTCCGCTCACAGATACGTTGTTCGTTCGAGGGGCGTGATTTCGCTCCAGAAGGCGACGATCTCGGCGCGCTTCAGGTCGCGATAGACCTTGGCCAGCAGTGGGCCCAGCGCCCGGTCGACGAAGGCACTCTTCTCCATGAGTTGCAGCGCATCGTCCATGTCGTCGGGCAGCGAAAGCCCATCCTCGTCATAAGCGTTGCCCTGCACCGGCGGCGGCGGCGTTTCGCCGTTCTCGATGCCTTCGACCATACCCTGGATAAGCGCGGCCATGACCAAGTAGGGATTGGCGTCGGCGCCGGCGATTCGATGCTCCACGCGCCGGTTTTCCTCGTTCGACACAGGTATGCGCAGCGCAACTGAGCGGTTGTTCTCCGCCCACACGGCGCGCGTCGGAGCGTAGGAGCCCGGCGTAATGCGGCGAAAGCCGTTCCATGTATTGATAAAGAGCAGGAGCGATTCCGGCATGGTGCGCAGGAGACCAGCCACAGCCGATTCCAACCTCTTGCGCCCTCCCTGGCCGCCGAAAATGTTATGTCCGTCGCGATCCAGGATCGAGGCATGCACGTGCATGCCATTACCCGCATATTCGAGGAACGGCTTGGCCATGAACGTCGCGGTCAGCCCGTGCGCGCGAGCGCAACCGAGCACGATGCGACGCAGCATGATGACGTCGTCGGCGGCGCGCAGCGGATCGGCGCGATGCTTGAGGTTGACTTCGAACTGACCGGGGGCGGCTTCCTTGATGATCGTGTCTATCGGCAGCTTCTGCGCGGTGGCCGCATCGCGGATCATGTCGAAGAGTTCGGCGTGCTCGGCGAGATCGTCGAGCCCATACATGCGCAGGCGATCCGGCCCGGCCATGGCGCCGACAGGTCCGGGCATGCCATCCGTCCACTCGATCTCTGGATCGAGCAGGTAGAACTCCAGCTCGAAGGCGACGACTGGAAAGAAGCCCTTCGCCTGGACCTCGGCGACCTTGCGCTTCAGCACCTGGCGGGGATCGGCAAGGAACGGATCGCCTTCCGGCGTGAAGGTCTGCAGCAGGACCTGGGCCGTCTTGCGCTTGGCCCATGGCACGATCGACAACGACCCCCGGGTGGCGCGGCAGTAGCCGTCCCGGTCACCGGTTTCGATATGAAGTCCTGTTTCCGTGACCTCGCGGCCCCACACATCGAGGCCATGCAGCGACATCGGGAAGTTTATTCCCTCCTGGAAGGCCTTCTTCAGCGCGTCGCCCGGTCCCCACTTGCCGCGCATGACACCGTTGGGGTCGACGATCAGGAACTCGACCGCCTCGATATCGGGATGCTTGCCGACGAACGCCTTGTACTCTGCTTCGTGATCCGGAGAGATGAAGGGGGATCGTTCGCTTGTTTCGGGGGAAGAATCGCCGCCGTCTGGGGCTGCTGCCGCGGCGTGGGGATGGGACTTTCGGGTTCCGGCATCGAGCGTGCCGGCGGTTTCGAGGGGCAAGATAGGCCTGTTTGGCTGTTGGCGATGTCCTAAGCTGCCCGTTCGGTCACGAAATTGTCAATGGGGGTTCGGCATTCCGGTGAGGCCGGGCCTTTGCGGCCGAGCCTGGCGCTGGAATTCAAGTCCGATATGGACCAGCAGCGCGGCGAATACGACGCCGCCGCCGACCACGGTTCGCCCCGACGGAACCTCGGCATGAATAAGCCAGACCCAGATCGGCCCGAGGATCGTCTCGAAGGTACCAAGAAGCGCAGCGAACGCCGCAGGGATGAGACGCGCCCCGGTCGCAAACAACGCCAGGCCGAGCCCGAGATTGAGCGCGCCGAAGGCGAACAGCCATGCCATGTCGACCACGCCTACGGCAAAGGACGAGGCCTGCGTCGCCGCGAAGGTCGCGGCGACGAGCGTTCCCGTGCAGGTCGCCGGGGTCATGCGCACATGGGCGAAACGCCTGGTCACGACCGTCGCCGTGGAAAACGCAAAGGCGATGAGCAACGCCAGCCCATCGCCGATGGGCGAAACGCGGCCGCCAAAGGAGTCCGAGACCATGATCGCGACGCCGGCGATCACCGCGGCGATTGCCGCCCAGGTAATCCCCGAGACGCGCTCGCGGAAGGCGATCCAGCCGATCAGCGCGGCGATCAGCGGTACGCCAGCCTGCATCAGGACGATGTTGGCGACCGTCGTGTAGCCGAGCGCGACGACGAAGGACGTCGAGGCCGTGGCAAAACACAACGCGACGAGCAGGCCGGGCAGTCCCATCCCCCTGAACAACGCGATCGTGCCCCGCCCGCCGTCGCGCCACAGCATGAAAGCGAGGAGGAACGCCGCCGCCCAGACGGAACGCCAGAACACTGTCGTCCAGCTGTCGTCGGCTTCGATGAAACGGCCGATGGCCCCGCCGAAGCTCCAGATCAGTGCCGACAGGAAGACCAGGACGAAGCCCAGCCGTTCGTCGCTGCGCGAGGGCGATGCCTGCATTGACGTCTCTGCCATGTCCAGATGCCGTGTTGCGGCCCGATGCGGGGTGACCGATTCTTCCTGTGGCGTTAACGGAGTCCGAGCCGGCCGGTGTGATCCAGCCCGAGCTTTGGTTTGTGACACTTGACAAGTTTACGAGGCTAACATCCGCGCCCGCCGGACCGCCGTCCCGTGTCTTCTCCCTGCCGTTCCAGCCGCGATCTTGCCGGCGCCGGTCGCTGCAGGCGAGGGGTAGCGCCGCGCGATCCGCCCCTCCGGCGACGTGGCGGCCCAGCCTTTAGCGCCGACGCTCGCCATATCACCGCTTCGGAAACGGCTGCCGAAAGCCTGCTGGACAGGCAGGCTGCAGGAGCGGCGCCGTTTCGGGCCGTTGGCCTTCGCCCACGCCCTTCTTGACCTCGCCTGTCCCGCCCCCCTTCTCACACCGGCGCACCGGCTGCTTCTCAGCCGCACGCCGACCGAGTCGCTACTCCACGCGGCGGCGCTCGCGGCGCCATGGGGCGCGGCTGCGGTGCCACGATTGTCCGAGGGTTCCGCGAACGCTATCTCTCGTGACAACCGACTGATCCGGACCTGAGACGAGGGAGTCCATGAAAGCCGCCTGGTACGAGAAGAACGGCCCGGCCCGCGACGTGCTGGTGGTCGGCGAACTGCCGACGCCGGAGCCGGGACCGGGCGAGGTGCGCGTGAAGCTCGCGGTGTCGGGCATCAATCCGTCCGACGTGAAGAGCCGACGCGGCCGCCCCCTGCCCTTCCCGCGCATCGTGCCGCACAGCGACGGCGCCGGCGTGATCGACAGGGTCGGCGCAGGCGTGCCGGAAGAGCGCATCGGCGAGCGGGTTTGGGTCTGGAACGGCCAGTGGCAACGCGCCATGGGCACGGCAGCCGAGCACATCGTCCTACCCGCCCGGCAGGCGGTGCGGCTGCCCGACAAGACCGGTTTCGACGCCGGCGCCTGCTTCGGCATCCCGGCGCTCACCGCGATCCATGGCGTCGGCCTGGCGGAGGCCGCGCCGGGCAGGACCCTCCTGGTCACCGGTGCCGCATCTGGCGTCGGCCACTATGCCGTACAGATGGCGAAGGCGGCGGGCGCCACGGTGCTCGCCACGGCATCGGCCCGGCGCCGCGCCCATGCGCTCTCGGCGGGCGCCGATGCCGTCTTCGACTACAAGGCCGAGGACGTCGCGGCCCGCGTCAAGGAACTGACCGGCGGCCGAGGCGCCGACGCCATACTCGACATGGACTTGTCCTCCACCGCGCCGCTCCTGCCGCGCGGCGTACTCGCGCCACACGGCAAGCTGGTCTCATACGGCTCGAACCAGCCGACCGACATACCGGTCTCCTTTCCCGCCATGCTGTGGGGCAGCCTGACTCTGCAGATGTACCTGGTCTACGAATTGCGCGACAGCGAACGCGCGCAGGCGATCGCAGGGCTGACGGCGATGCTGGAGGCCAATACGCTGCAGCACACGATCGGCGCACGCTTCCCGCTGGAGCGCATCGCGGAAGCGCATGAGGCCGTCGAGGTGGGCGGCGTCATCGGGAATGTGGTACTGGAGATCTAGCGGGAGAGCCCGGCCCCGGGCCTGCTCACGCCCAGTTGAACGTCAGCGGCGCCTCGCGGAAGGCGAAGCGGTCGAGATGGCTGGCGACGACGCCTTCGATACGGTCGCGGATTTCGTCGCTGACGGCTTCCACGGTTACCGAAAGCGCTTCTTCGCCCGCCGTCATCGTCACGACGGCTTCCTGGAAGCGGACGGTACCGGCCTTGTCGTCGAAGCTCACCTCGAGCTTGTGGCCCCAGTGCTTGCAGAGCTGCTGCAGGTACTTCGAAGCGTTGGCAGTGGGGACGTGGGCGGTCGCTGTGGACATCGGGCACTCCGTTGCGTCCGCGATCGGACGGCTATAGCTGACAGTTATTCTCATGTTATTTTCCCGATCTCCCGCCGGATTTCAATACCGCCGGCGCGGGCCGCGACGCCTTACTGGAAGTCGAAGGCACTCAGTCCCGTGACCATCTCGTCCAAGCCGAGCGGCCGGGTTACCGGCGGCTCGGCGCGCGCCAAGCAGCCAGAGCGCTCGCAGAGCCGGCACGCGGGTCCGACAGGAATCGCCGGAACCTGGCCCGGCTTGCCGCCAGACGCCGGCGGCACCGCCGGTAGCGCTGCGCCGTAGACGATCTCGTCGCGGAATCCGATGTCGCAACCGAGCAGAAGCGCCGTGCGTCGCGGTCGTTCATTGAAAGCGCCCTGCGGTCCCTCGAGCGTCCGCGCAATAGTCAGAAACTCGGCGCCGTCCGGCATTTCCACAGCCTCCACAAGGATCTGGCCCGGCTGGCCGAAGGCGGCGTGCACCGCAAGCTTCGGACAGCCGCCGCCGAAGCGGCTCTGCGGGAATCCCTGGGCGCCGGCCTTGCGGAAGCGGTGTCCGGCGTTGTCGACTTCCAGCATGAAGAAGGGCACACCCGAGGCGCCCGGTCGCTGCAGCATGGTCAGCCGGTTAGCGGCCTGCTCGAAAGAGACCCCGAAACGCGACCGTAACACATCGACATCGTATCGCGCCCGGATCGCCGCAGCCTGGAAGGCCGGATAGGGCATCATCAGCGCGTGCGCGGCATAGCGGCCGAGTTCGAAGCGCGCAAGCCGCCGTGCCTCGTCAGAGGACAAATTGAGCGCCTGGATCTCCGACGCCACCGCCACAGTCATGCGGATGAGGCAGGCTTCCATCGCTACCTCGCGCAGCTGGTCGAAAGGAGAAAGCCGCTCGGAAAGGAACAGCCGTTGCGAATGCCGGTCGTAGCGCCGCCGCCAGTTGGGCATGGTGGCCACGGGCAAGGCCTTGACGACGATTCCGTATTCCCGCCGCAGCCACGCCTTCAGCGCGCCGAACAGGTCGTCCCCCGGATCAAGCAGGGCATGAAAGGCCTCCGCCTCGGCCTCGATGTTCGCAAAGTGGTTTGGCCGGCGCTCGAAGATTTCGTGGACTTCGTCGATCGGCAGTCGTGCAGCCGAAATCGCCGTTGCCCGTCCCTCGCGGGCAAGCAGTTCGGACAGATCCGACAGGCGCCGTGCCTGCTCGCGATAGGCGCGAAACAGCTTGATGACAGCCGCGGCGGCATTGGGCGCGGCCTCCGCCACCTCGACCAGTTCCTGGTCGCCAGGCAACTCGCCGGCGAGAAGCGGATCGGCGAATACCTCGCGCAGTGCGGCGAGCGACCCGCCGGCCTCGTCGTGGAGCTCCTCCGGTTCGACCCGGTAGACCGAGGCGAGCTTGAGGATCAGCTGCACGGTCAGGGGCCGCTGGTTGCGCTCGATAAGGTTGAGGTAGGATGGCGAGATGCCCAGGCCCTCGGCCATAGCCGTCTGGGTCAAGCCCTTCTGGTTGCGGATGCGGCGGATGCGCGGCCCTGCAAAGATCTTCTGCTCGGCCACCGAAGGACCTCCTCCCGTCTCGCGTTCTCACGGCTGCCTATTACAATTTTTACTTTTTGACATATGAATCTCGTCAAAGGCAAGACAGACCGACCCTTATTCAGGCCTGATTCATGCGATTTTTCTCGACTATTCCGCAGTGCAATGTAAATCAGGTCGCATAGGGCGGGCGCGGACCCGTTTTGACAACATCGACCAAAAAGGCCAGCGGAGTTTCCCATGACCGATTTTTACAACCTTGTTCCCTCGGCGCCGGAAGGCCGTTTCGACGGCATCGAACGCCCCTACACAGCCGAGGACGTGAAGCGACTTCGCGGTTCCGTGCAGATCAAGTACACGCTCGCCGAAATGGGTGCCAACCGCCTGTGGAAGCTGATCCACGAGGAAGACTTCGTCAACGCGCTCGGCGCGCTCTCCGGCAACCAGGCCATGCAGATGGTCCGCGCCGGTCTGAAGGCGATCTACCTCTCCGGCTGGCAAGTCGCCGCCGACGCCAACACTGCTTCGACGATGTATCCCGACCAGTCGCTCTATCCGGCCAACGCGGCGCCCGAGCTCGCCAAGCGCATCAATCGCACGCTGCAGCGCGCCGATCAGATCGAGACCCAGGAAGGCAACGGCCTCTCGGTCGAGACCTGGTTCGCGCCGATCGTCGCGGACGCGGAAGCCGGCTTCGGCGGCCCGCTCAATGCCTTCGAGATCATGAAGGCCTTCATCGAGGCGGGCGCCGCCGGCGTCCATTTCGAGGACCAGCTGGCTTCCGAGAAGAAGTGCGGCCATCTCGGCGGCAAAGTTCTCATCCCGACAGCGGCGCACATCCGCAACCTCAATGCGGCTCGCCTTGCCGCCGACGTCATGGGCGTTCCGACCCTCATCATCGCGCGTACCGACGCCGAGGCCGCGAAGCTGCTCACCTCCGACATCGACGAGCGTGACCAGCCCTTCGTCGACAGGGACAAGGGCCGCACCGTCGAGGGCTTCTACCAGGTCAGGAACGGCATCGAGCCCTGCATCGCCCGCGCGATCGCCTACGCCCCGCACTGCGATCTGATCTGGATGGAGACGGGCAAGCCGGATCTCGCTCAGGCTCGCAAATTCGCCGAAGCCGTGCACAAGGCATATCCCGGCAAGAAGCTCGCCTACAACTGCTCGCCGTCGTTCAATTGGAAGAAGAACCTCGACGATGCCACGATCGCCAAGTTCCAGCGCGAGCTGGGCGCGATGGGTTACAAGTTCCAGTTCATCACGCTGGCTGGCTTCCACCAGTTGAACTACGGAATGTTCGAACTGGCCCGCGGCTACAAGGACCGTCAGATGGCTGCCTATTCCGAGCTGCAGGAGGCGGAGTTCGCTGCCGAAGTGAACGGCTACACGGCGACCAAGCATCAGCGCGAGGTCGGTACCGGTTACTTCGACGCCGTATCGATGGCCATCACCGGCGGCAAGTCGTCGACCACCGCCATGCACGAGTCGACCGAGCACGAACAGTTCAAGCCGGCGGCAGAGTAGGGACACGAGAATCTCCCGGCGGGTCTGCCCCGCCGGGGCCGGGCATGCTAATGCTCCGCAACGCGATCGAGGAAACGCCCAAGGGGCAACGAACCTAGGAGAACACCCATGGCAACGCGCACCCGAGTCAAGGAACGGGCTGAAGAGCAGGCCACGACGATGTCGCCCGACCAACAGGCTGCTATCCGTATCGTGGCGAACGACCTTCACCGCCTCAACCAGTCGGTCATGAAGGCCGTGGATGCGGGCGTATCAGTCGAACTGGTGCGCTCTGCGCGTCACCACGGCGGCGATGGCAACTGGGGCGACCTTCTCATCCCCGTGATCGTGACGCAGTCCTCCAACGGCTGAACCAGTTCCGTCGGCGAGAAAGCAGCCCGGGCGCCCGACACGGCGCCCGGGCTTTTATTGTCAGGCCCCTTGCACGCCGAGTGAGATCGGCGAACATCTACTCTTGCCTTATTTTTCTGGAGATGCTGTCCCGTCGAGTGGTGTAGCTGGCGCTGATCGTCACCGTGATGTTCGGCGCGGGCCTGCTTGATCAGGATGCCACTGCGGGCAGGCTGATGACGGGATCATCGCCCATCGGCGCAATAGTTTCCAGCGTCATG
>DUSC01000033.1 GCA_012842935.1 Hyphomicrobiales bacterium
GCCGAAGGCCTTGCCGACCGAGCGCCGCTCCCGGCTGCCGCAACGCAGGAGCCGGCGCTTCTGATCGTGCGTCTTCCCGCACGATTCGGCCCGTCCCGGCCGCCCTGACGCGTCGCGGCCTGCGACCGAAGAAGCGAAAGATCCGGAATCCGCCAGGCCCTCGAGGGCGCGATCCCGTTTGTGCGTGAAGTACGGCGGCGTCCTAACGCACCAGGATGGCGCGGAAATCATTGACGTTCGTGCCGGTCGGTCCGGGCGAGAAGAGATCTCCCGTCGCGGCGAAAGCGGTGAACGCGTCGTTGCCGGCGAGCGCGGTCCGGACGTCGACGCCCGCCGCGCGCATCCGGGCGACGGAACCGCCGTCGGCAAAGGCGCCGGCATTGTCCTCCGACCCGTCGATGCCGTCGGTGTCGGCGGCGAGCGCCTCGACGCCCGGCACGCCGTCGATGCCGAGCGCGAACGAGAGCAGGAACTCGCTGTTGCGCCCGCCGCGACCCTTGCCGCGCAGCGTGACCGTCGTCTCGCCGCCCGAGAGCATCACGACGGGCTTCGCAAACGGCCGGTCCTTTGCTGCCACCTCGCGGGCGATGGCGGCATGCACCGAGCCGACGTCGCGCGCCTCGCCCTCGATCGAGTCGGAGAGGATCACGGCCCCGATGCCGCGTGCCTTCGCCGCCGCGGCAGCCGCCTCGAGCGACTGAGCCGCCGAGGCGATGACCGCGACGCTGTTGCGCGCGAAGCGCGGATCGTCCGGCCGCGGTGCGTCGGCTCCGGTCGAGGCGAGATGCGCCATCACCGCCGCCGGAAGGTTCATCCCGTATGCCGCGACGATGGCGAGCGCGTCCTCGCGCGTCGTTGCGTCCGGCACCGTCGGCCCGGACGCCACCAGCGCCGGGTCGTCGCCGGGAATGTCGGAGACCACCAGCGAGGCGACGCGCGCCGGATGGGCCACCGCGGCCAGCCGCCCGCCCTTTATCGCCGAGACGTGCTTGCGCACGGCGTTCATCGCCGCGATCGGCGCGCCGGAGGCGAGCAGCGCCCGGTTCACCGCGATCTCGTCGTCGAGCGTGAGGTTCCCCGCCGGCGCCGGCAGCAGCGCCGAGCCGCCGCCGCAGATCAGCGCGACGACGAGATCGTCGTCCGAAAGCCCGGAGACCCGTTCGATCAGCCGCCGCGCCGCGGCGAGCCCCGCCTTGTCGGGTACCGGATGTGCCGCTTCGATCACCTCGATCCGCCGGCAGGGCGCGGCGTATCCGTACCGGGTCACCACCGTGCCCTCGAGCGGTCCGTCCCAGGCCCTCTCGAACGCCGCCGCCATCTGCGCCGCGCCCTTGCCGGCGCCGACCACGATCGTGCGCCCCTTCGGCCGCGACGGCAGGTGGTCCCTGATGGTGTGTTCGGGATCGGCGACCGCGACCGCCGCATCGAAGAGGGAGACGAGAAAGGTCCTGGCGTCCAGCTCGCTCATCCTGTTCCTCTCCCGTCGCGGTGCGGCAAGGCCGGCGGCGTCTATACCGGCTGCGCGGCCAGCCCGTCGAGCACGCTCTTCGCCGGCCGCCCGGAAACGTAGGTCTCGACCACGGCGCGGTCGTCGCCCAGCGTCTGCAGCAGGAACAGTTCCTCGGCCAGGCTGGTGATCCGCTCGCGGCGGATGCGCATCGCCAGCGTCGCGCCGGAATCGAGCACGACGAGATCGGCGTCGCTGCCTTCGTCCAGCGTTCCGATACGGTCGGAGAGCGACAGCGCCTCGGCATTGCCGCGCGTCGCCTGCCAGAACGAGCCGAACGGATCGAGCTTCTCTCCGTTCAAGGCGATCACCTTGTAGCCCTCGTCCATGGTGCGCAGCATCGAATAGTTGGTGCCGCCGCCGACGTCCGTGGCCAGCGCGGCGCGCAGCGGCCGCCCGCGCCGCCTGTAGCGCTGATAGTCGAACAGGCCGGAGCCGAGAAAGAGGTTCGACGTCGGGCAGAACACGGCGACCGAGCCGCTGTCCGCCAGCGCATCCGCCTCCCGCTCGGAAAGATGGAGGCAGTGGCCGAACAGCGCCCGCCGGCCGAGCAGCCCGTAGCGCTCGTAGACGTCTGTGTAGTCGCGCGCCTCGGGGTAGAGTTCCAGCGTGAAGGCGATCTCGGCGTGGTTTTCCGAAAGGTGCGTCTGCATGTGCAGGTCGGGATGCTCGCGCATCAGCGCGCCGGCCACCTCCATCTGCTCGGGCGTCGAGGTGATGGCGAAGCGCGGCGTGATCGCATAGTGCTGGCGGCCCTTGCCGTGCCAGGCGGCGATCAGCGCGCTCGTGTCGTCGTAGGCCGATTGTGGCGTGTCGCGCAGCCCGTCGGGCGCGTTGCGGTCCATCATCACCTTGCCGGCGACGGTCAGCATGTCGCGCGCATGCGCCGCGGAAAAGAAGGCCTCGGCGGAGGCCCGGTGCACCGAGCAGTAGGCGGCGACCGTCGTCGTCCCCTGGCGGATCAGTTCGTCGAGGAAAAGGCCGGCGATCCTCCGCGCATGGTCGGGATCGCTGAACCGCGTCTCCTCGGGGAACGTGTACTTGTTCAGCCAGTCGAGCAGTTCGGCGCCGTAGCTGGCGATCACCTGCATCTGCGGCATGTGCGCGTGGGTGTCGATCAGGCCGGGCAGGATCAGGTTCGGCCGGTGGTCGATGATCTCGGCGCCGCCGCCCGCCAGCGCCTCCACCGCGGCATAGGAACCTGCCGCGACGATCCGCCCGCCTTCGACGAGCAGCCCGCCGTCCTCCTCGTAGCGCAGCGCCGCAAGATCGCCGACGCCGTCCGGACGGCGCCGGAAGCTGAGCGTTCGCCCGCGCAGCAAGAGCCGCGTCATGGCGCGCGCGCGCCTTCGTACCAGGCGACGATCAGGGCGCGCTCCTCCGGGGTGACGAAGGTGACGTTGCCCGGAGGCATGGCGTGGCTGCGCCCGGCCTGCAGGTAGATTTCCCGCGCATGCTCGGCGATCGCCGTGTCCGTCTCGAGCACGACGTTCTTCGGCGCGTGGTAGATGCCTTCATAGGCCGGCTCCGCGGCGTGGCACATGGCGCAGCGACCGAGCACCGTGTCGCGCACCGCCGGGAAGTGGCTGGAGGCGATGAAGGCCTCGCCGGCCGCCGATACCTTCGTATCGCCGGTGAGCGCCTTCGGCACGGTCGACAGCCAGATGACGATCACGAACAGGACGGCCGCCGCGAGCCACGTCCAGGTCGGGTTGCCCTTCCTGGCGTGCACCGTGTTGAAGTAGTGGCGGATCAGCACGCCGATGATGAAGATGATCGAGGCGATGACCCAGTTGTACTCGGTCGCAAAAGCGAGCGGGTAATGGTTGGAGAGCATCAGGAACACGACCGGCAGCGTCAGGTAGTTGTTGTGCAGCGACCGGGTCTTGGCGATCTTGCCGTATTTCGGGTCGGGCTTGCGGCCGGCGATCAGGTCGGCGACCACGATCTTCTGGTTGGGGATGATCACCATGAACACGTTGGCCGACATGATCGTCGCGGTGAAGGCGCCGAGGTGCAGGAAGGCCGCACGCCCGGTGAACAGCTGCGTGTAGCCCCAGGCCATCGCCACCAGGATCGCGTAGAGAACCAGCATCAGCGTCGTGTCGTTGCCGCCGAGCGGCGACTTGCACAGGAGGTCGTAGAGGATCCAGCCGAGCGCGATCGAGGCGAGTGAGAGGCCGATCGCCACCGGCGCCGAGACGTCGAGCACATTGCGGTCGATGAGGAAGAGATCGGCGCCGGCATAATAGACCACGCACAGCAGCGCGAAGCCGGTCAGCCAGGTCGAATAGGCTTCCCACTTGAACCATGTCAGGTGGTCCGGCATCTCGGCCGGCGCCACGAGATACTTCTGGATATGGTAGAAGCCGCCGCCGTGGACCTGCCATTCCTCGCCGTGCGCCCCGGCGGGCAGGCCCGGCCGCTGCCGCAGCCCGAGGTCGAGCGCAACGAAATAGAAGGACGAGCCGATCCAGGCGATGCCGGTGACGACGTGAAGCCAACGGATGGCGAAACTCAACCAGTCCCAGAAGATCGCGAAATCCATCATGCCGCCGCCCTCGCGCGCCCCGAACCGGAAGAATTTACGGGCTCGGTCGGGATCGGGAAGGGTCCGCCGCCGCGATGACTTTCAAAAAAAAATGGAAAATACTACCGTGGCGGAAACGTAAGTCGCCTCACCTTCCCGAACGGTTCCGCGCATGGCCTATCTCGACAACATCGCCGTCTTCGTCCGCGTCGTCGAGCTCGGCAACCTGTCGGCGGCGGGCCGCGACATGCGCATCTCGCCGGCGGTCGCCTCGAACCGGATCAAGGAGCTTGAAAAGCATCTCGGCGTCCGCCTGTTCAACCGCACGACGCGCCAGCTGATGCCGACCGAGCACGGCACCGTCTTCTATGCCGGCGCCAAGCAGGTGCTCGAGGCGATCACGGAAGCGGAAGCGGCCGTCAGCGCGCTGTCGGGCCAGCCGCGCGGCACCATCCGGGTCACCGCCCCGCTCGGCCTCGGCCGCCGGCTGATCGCGTCGGGCATCCCGGATTTCCACGACCGCTTCCCCGACATCGAGGTGCGGCTGCGGCTTTCCGACCACAATGTCGACATCCTGCGCGAGGGCATCGACGTCGCCTTCAAGCTGGGCGTGATCGAGGACTCGAGTCTGCGCATGCGCGGCATCATGGAATGCGAACGCGTGCTGGTCGCCTCCCCCGCCTATCTCGCCGCGCGCGGCGAGCCGGCCGAGCCAGGCGAGCTGATCGGCCGCCGGCACGACTGCCTGATGCTGCGCTATCCCGGCGTCCGCGAGCAGGGCTGGACGCTGCGCACGCCCGCCGGCAACGTCAAGTTCGAGGTGCGCGGCCCTTTCGATTCCGACGACGGCGACGTGCTGACCGGCTGGGCGCTCGCCGGTCGGGGCATCGTCAACAAGCCGCGCTTCGAGGTGGAACCCTTCATCCGCGACCGCCGGCTCAAGGTGATCCTGCCGGACTCGCCGCCGACCCCGGTTCAGCTCGCCGCGGTCTATCCGCACAAGAAGCTGCAGGACCCTAAGGTGCGGCTCCTGCTTGACTTCATGGCGGAGCGCTGCCAGCGGCTGATCCGCAACATCCTCGCCGGCCGGTAGCCGCGGCACGACTTCCCCGTTTGACCCAGGACAAGGCCGGCGGCGGCGCCGCCGCTAGCTTTTCCCCCGATACCGGGCCGAGGGTTGGGAAGAACGCCGATGATGTCGAGGCGGGGATTGATGGTTTCGGGGGCGGCCGGGCTCGCCCTGCCCGTGGCGGGCTGCGGCGCCGGCCGGGACCGGTGGAACGAAGCGGTGGCCGAGACATGGGCGGCACTCTCGGCCGGCGCCTCCCTCGGCGAACTGGTGCGCTACGCCACCCTCGCGGCGAACAGCCACAACACGCAGCCCTGGCGCTTCTCCGCGACGGAGAACGCCGTCACGATCATGCCCGACCTGTCGCGCCGCACGCCGGTCGTCGATCCCGACGACCATCATCTCTTCGTCAGCCTCGGCTGCGCGGCCGAGAACCTGTCGATCGCGGCCGAGGCGCGCGGCCGCCGCGCGACGGTGACTGTCGACGCGGCCGGAGACGGCCGCGTCGCGATCGCGCTGGAGCCGGCGCCGGCCGCCGAGACGCCGCTCTTCGTCGCCATCCCCGAACGCCAGTGCACGCGCTCGGACTATGACGGCCGCGCCGTGCCGGCCGACGACCTCGCGAAACTGGAGGAGGCCGCCCGCGTCGACGGCGTCGACGTCGTCATGATCGCCGATCCGGCACGCATGGTGGCCGTGCTCGACTACGTCGTCGCCGGCAACACGCGCCAGGTCGAAGACCCGGCCTTCGTCGCCGAGCTGACGGAATGGCTGCGCTTCAACGCCGGCCAAGCGGCGGAAACCCGCGACGGCCTCTATACGGCCGCGTCGGGAAATCCGACCACGCCCGCCTGGCTCGGCCGGTTGGTATTTCCCTGGGTCTTCTCCGCCGGATCGGAGAACGACCGCTATCGCCGGCAGATCCGTTCCTCCTCCGGCATCGCCGTCTTCGTCGCGCGCGCGGAGGGCAAGGCCGGCTGGGTCGCCGCCGGCCGCAGCTACCAGCGTTTCGCGCTCCAGGCGACCGCGCTCGGCATCCGCAACGCCTTTGTCAACCAGCCGGTCGAGGTGCCGGCGGTGCGCGCCGAATTCGCGGCCTGGCTGGGCCTCGGCCGGCGTCCTGACCTCGTCGTCCGCTTCGGCTATGCCCCGCCGATGCCGAAGTCGCTGCGCCGCCCGGTGGCGGACGTGATGGCCTGAGCGCGGCGGCCGTCTCGGGTCTCGCCGATCGCTTCCGCCCGGCGTTGGCCGCTCGCCCGCGCCAGCGCCGCGACGATCTCGGCAGCAGCGAGCGCCGCGATCACGGACGGACGCTTGTCCTTCACCTCGCCGCCGATCGGGCAGACGAGGCGCGCCAGCGCGGCCTCGTCGCCGCCCGCGGTCTTAAGGTACCAGTTGCGGAAGGTCGCCCGCTTGGTCTTCGAACCGATCATGCCGGCATAGGCCGCATCCTTGCGGTTGAGCACCTCGGCGACAATGAGGAAATCGAGCGCGTGGTCGTGGGTGAGCACGACGAAGGCCGCGCCTGCCGGCGCTTCGCGGACCATCTCCTCCGGCACCGGTGTGAGCCGCGCCTCGACACCGGGCGGCAAGTCGCCCAACGCCTCGGCGCGCGTCTCGACCACGATGGTGCGCACCGGCAGCAGCGCCAGCGCCGCGGCCAGCGCGTGACCGACATGGCCGCCGCCGAAGAGGAGCACGGTCGGATTCGCCGCGTCCTCGCGTTCGGCGCGGCGCAGGACCTCGTCGCGCAGCGCCCCGTCGAGGCGCCGTACCGAGACGACCACGCGCCCGCCGCAGCACTGCCCGATCTCCGGACCGAGCGGCACGTCGAGGGTAGCGGGACCATCGGAAGCACCGCCTTGGCCCGCCTCGGCGCCGAGCAGCGCACGCGCCCGCTCGATGGCCATGAATTCGAGCTGGCCGCCGCCGATCGTGCCGAAGGTTCTTTCCGGCGAGACCAGCATCCACGCGCCGGCCTCGCGCGGCGTCGAGCCGAGCGCCTCGGCGACCTCGACCAGCGCCGCGTCGGGGGCGGCGGCGAGGAAGGCGCGGAGACCGGGGAGCGAAGACATGACGAAAGATAGCGCGCCCCGGGCCCGCGGGCTACGCCCCGGCCTTCAGCCGCTCGATCGCCATCAGCACGCGCTCCGGCGTCGCCGGCGCGTCGAGGCGCGGGCAGACCGTGTGTCCGGCGACGCTCGCCACGGCGTCGGAGAGCGCATGCAGCACCGACATGGCGAGCATGAAGGGCGGCTCGCCGACCGCCTTGGAGCGGTGGATGGTCGGCTCGTGCGCCTCCGGCCAGTCGGCGAGCGTGACGTTGAAGATCTTCGGCCGGTCGGAGGCGAGCGGGATCTTGTAGGTCGACGGCGCGTGCGTCCTCAGCCGTCCCTTCTCGTCCCACCAAAGCTCTTCCGTCGTCAGCCAGCCCATGCCCTGGATGAAGCCGCCTTCGATCTGGCCGAGGTCGATGGCGCGATTGAGCGAGCGGCCGGTCTCGTGAAGGATGTCGGTCCGCTCGACCACATATTCGCCGGTCAGCGTGTCGACCGAAACCTCCGAGCAGGAAGCGCCGTAGGCATAGTAGTAGAACGGGTGCCCCTCGCCCTTGTCGCGGTTCCAGTGGATCTTCGGCGTCTTGTAGAAGCCGGCCGCGGAAAGCTGGATGCGTGCCATGTAGGCCTGTTTCACCAGATCGGCGAAGGCGATCTCCTGGTTCCCGACGCGCACGCGGTTGGGCAGGAAGACGATCTGGTCGACCGGCACCTGGTAGCGCTCGGCGGCAAAGTCGACGAGGCGCTGGCGGATCTGTCGCGCCGCGTTCTGCGCGGCCATGCCGTTGAGGTCCGAGCCGGACGAGGCCGCGGTTGCCGAGGTGTTGGGCACCTTCGCGGTCGTTGTTGCGGTGATCTTCACCCGGTCGATGTCGATCTGGAACTCCTCGGCGACGACCTGCGCGACCTTGACGTGGAGCCCCTGCCCCATCTCGGTGCCGCCGTGGTTCAGGTGAACGGAGCCGTCGGTGTAGACATGCACCAGCGCGCCGGCCTGGTTGTAATGGGTGGCGGTGAACGAGATACCGAACTTTACCGGCGTGAGCGCCAGGCCACGCCTGATCCAGCGGCTGTTGTTGTTGAAGGCGGAAATCTCGCGCCGGCGGCGCGCGTAGTCGCTCGACGCCTCGAGCTCGGCGACGATGCGGTGGATGATGTTGTCCTCCACCGTCTGGTGGTAGGGCGTCACGTCTCGCCCGGTTCCGTCGCCCGGCGCGCCGTAGAAATTGAGCTTGCGGATTTCGAGCGGGTCCTTGCCGACGGCGAAAGCCACCTCGTCGATGACGCGCTCGGCGCCGACCATGCCCTGCGGGCCGCCGAAGCCGCGGAAGGCGGTGTTGGAGACCGTGTTCGTGTAGAACGGCGCCGACCGCGCGTGCACCGCCGGCAGGTAGTAGGCGTTGTCGCAGTGGAACAGCGCCCGGTCGGTGACCGGCCCGGAGAGGTCGGAGGAGAAACCGCAGCGCGCCGCGTAGGTGTAGTCGACGCCGAGGATCCGGCCTTCCTCGTCGAAGCCGACCTCATAGTCGACGACGAAGTCGTGGCGCTTGCCGGTCGCGGTCATGTCGTCGTCGCGGTCGGGGCGGATCTTCACGGCACGGCCGAGCCTCCTCGCCGCGATCGCGGCGAGCGCCGCGAACTGGTTGCCCTGCGTCTCCTTGCCGCCGAAGCCGCCGCCCATGCGGCGGATCTCGACGGTGACGGAATGCGATGGTACGCCGAGCGCATGCGCCACCATGTGCTGCACCTCGCTCGGGTGCTGCGTCGAGGCGTAGACCGTGACGTCGCTGTCCTCGCCGGGTACGGCCATGGCGATCTGGCCTTCCAGGTAGAAATGGTCCTGGCCGCCGATCCGCATTCGACCCTTCACCCGGCGCGGCGCTGCGGCGATCGCCGCCGCGGCATCACCTCGCCTCAGGGTCAGCGGCGGCGTGACCAGCGGGTCGCGCTCGGGATCGAGCCCGGCGACGTCGAGGACGGCGGGCAACTCGCGGTACTCGACGCGGGCGAGACGGCAGGCGCGGCGGGCCTGCTCGCGCGTCTCGGCGATGACGCAGAAGATCGGCTGGCCGTGAAACTGCACCTTGCCGTCGGCGAGCACCGGTTCGTCGTGGCGGCCGGTCGGCGAGATGTCGTTCTCGCCCGGCACGTCCTTGGCCGTCAGCACGTCGACGACGCCCGGCGCGGCGCGCACGGCCGAAAGGTCCATCGAGCAGATCGTGCCGTGGGCGACCGCCGAAAGACCGAGGCAGCCGTGCAGCGTGCCCGCCGGCTCCGGCATGTCGTCTATGTAGACCGCCTGACCGGTGACGTGCTTGTGCGCTGAATCGTGGCGCTGGTCGGTGCCGACGCCTCCGACGATTCTCGCGGCCTTCAGGCCGGATTTCACATGACCGGTCATCTCACGCCGCCTCGTGCCGTTTCACGGTGAACGGCGCCCTCTCGCCCGACGTTTCCAGGTAGAAGCGCATGAGGAGGTTCCGCGCCGCGAGCGCACGATACTCGGCGCTGGCGCGCATGTCGGTGATCGGCGTGAAGTCGGCGGCGAACGCGGCCATGGCCTCGGTCACGGTCGCCTCGGTCCACGGACGGCCGAGAAGCGCCGCCTCGACGGCGGCCGCCCGCTTCGGCGTCGCCGCCATGCC
>DUSC01000034.1 GCA_012842935.1 Hyphomicrobiales bacterium
CCGCCGTTCCGCCAGTTCCGCATCCCCTTCCCGCCGACGAAGCTCATCTCGGACGACGAACTGGAATCGATCCACCGCGCCTCGCTGCGTGTTCTTGCCGAGATCGGGGTCGACGTGCTGCACGAAGGCGCGCGGAAGATCATGAAGGAGCACGGCGCCGACGTGCGCGAGGGCACCGAGCGCGTCCGCTTCGACGGCGACATGCTGCTCGAGCTCATCGCCCACGCGCCTTCCGAGTTCACGATGCATGCGCGCAACCCCGCGCACAACGTGCGCTTCGGCGGCGACAACTTGGTTTTCTCGCAGATGGCCTCCGCGCCGAACTGCTCCGACACCGATCGCGGCCGCCGTGCCGGCAACCAGGAGGACTACCGCAACTTCCTGAAGCTCGCGCAGATGCACAACGTGCTGCAGACGACGGGCGGGTACCCGGTCGAGCCGATCGACATCCATCCCTCGATCCGACACCTCGAATGCATCCGCGACCTCGCCACGCTGACCGACAAGGTCTTCCACATCTATTCGCTGGGCAAGGAGCGCAACGTCGACGGAATCGAGATCGCGCGCATCGCTCGCGGGGTGAGTCGCGAGCAGTTGATGAAGGAACCGTCGGTCTACACGATCATCAACACCAATTCGCCGCTGAAGCTCGACATTCCGATGATGGAAGGCATCATCCAGATGTCGTCGATGGGCCAGCTGGTGATCGTGACGCCGTTCACCCTGTCTGGCGCCATGGCGCCGGTCACCGTCGCAGGCGCGCTGGTCCAGCAGAATGCCGAAGCGCTGGCCGGCATCGCGTTCACCCAGATGGTGAGGAAGGGCGCGCCGGTCGGCTATGGCGGTTTCACCTCCAACGTCGACATGAAGTCGGGTGCGCCGGCCTTCGGCACGCCGGAATACATGAAGGCGCAGTTGGTCGGCGGCCAGCTCGCCCGCCGCTACGGCATCCCCTACCGCACCTCGAATGTCTGCGCCGCGAACACGGTCGACGCCCAGGCCGCCTACGAGAGCGTGTTCTCGCTGTGGGGCGCCATCACCGGTGGCGCCAACTTCATCCTGCATGCAGCCGGATGGCTGGAGGGCGGCCTGCGCTGCTCCTACGAGAAGACGATCCTCGACATCGACCTGCTGCAGATGGTCGCCGAGTTCCTCACCCCGCTCGACCTGTCGGAAGACGCGCTCGCCGTCGAGGCGATCCGCGAGGTCGGCCCGGGCGGGCACTTCTTCGGCACGCCGCACACCCAGTCGCGCTACAAGACCGCCTTCTATTCGCCGATCCTGTCGGATTGGCGCAACTTCGAGACCTGGGCGGAAGCGGGCTCGCCGACCGCGATCGAACGCGCCAACCGCATCTGGAAAGAGCGCCTCGCCACTTACGAGAAGCCGGCGATGGACCCGGCGATCCGCGAGGAGCTGGACGCCTTCGTCGACAAGCGCATCGCCGAGGGCGGCGCCCCGACGGATTTTTGAGGGCGATGGGGCTCGGCCGACCGCCCCGCCGACGGTACCACGACTGATTCAATTCATCTCGAGACGGATACAACTCCATGAAATCCCACGCTAAGGCAGTCATCATCGGCGGCGGCGTCGTCGGCTGCTCGGTGCTCTATCACCTCGCCCGCGCCGGCTGGACGGACATCATGCTCATCGAGCGCTCGGAACTGACCTCGGGCTCGTCCTGGCACGCGGCCGGCGGCTTCCATACGTTGAACGGCGACCCCAACGTGGCCAAGCTGCAGGCCTATACGGTGCAGCTCTACAAGGAGCTGGAGGAACTCTCAGGACAGTCCTGCTCGCTGCACCTGACCGGCGGCGTCATGATGGCCGACACGCCCGAACGCATGGACTTCCTCAGGCTGGCCCACGCCAAGGGCCGCTATCTCGGCATGGACACCGAGCTGATCACGCCGTCGGAAGCCAAGGCGATGTTCCCGCTGATGGACGAGACCAACTTCGTCGGCGCCATGTGGGATCCGGTCGAGGGTCATCTCGACCCGTCGGGCACGACGCACGCCTACGCCAAGGCGGCGCAGAAGCTCGGCGCCGAGATCGTGCTTCGGAACCGCGTCGTCGAGCTGACCCAGGATGCCGACGGCACCTGGAACATCGTCACCGAGAAGGGCACGGTGCGCGCCGAGCATGTCGTCAACTGCGGCGGCCTTTGGGCGCGCGAGGTCGGCCGGATGGTCGGCGTCGAACTGCCGCTGCTCGCCATGGAGCACATGTATCTCCTGACCGAACCGATCCCCGAGGTCGAGGCCTTCAACAAGGCGACCGGGCGCGAACTGGTCGGCGTGCTCGACTTCAAGGGCGAGATCTATTCGCGCCAGGAACGCAACGGCATCCTGCTCGGCACCTACGAGAAGGCCTGCAAGCCGTGGTCGCCGGTGACGACGCCGTGGAACTTCGGCCACGAACTGCTGCAGCCCGACATCGACCGGATCGCGCCGTCCCTCGAAGTCGGCTTCCGGCATTTCCCGGGCATCGCCAACGCCGGCATCAAGCAGATCATCAACGGGCCCTTCACCTTTGCGCCCGACGGCAACCCGCTGGTCGGCCCGGTCCAGGGCCTGACCAACTTCTGGTGCGCCTGCGCCGTCATGGCCGGCTTCTCCCAGGGCGGCGGCGTCGGCCTGGCGCTGTCGAACTGGATGGTCAACGGCGATCCGGGGTTCGACGTATGGGGCATGGACGTCGCCCGCTTCGGCGAATGGGCGAGCCTGCGCTACACCAACGCCAAGGTGCGCGAGAACTATTCGCGGCGCTTCTCGATCCGTTTCCCCAACGAAGAACTGCCGGCGGCACGCCCCGCGCAGACCACACCGCTTTACGACATCATGATTGCGCAGAACGCGGTGATGGGCGACAGCTGGGGCCTTGAGACGCCGCTGTGGTTCGCGCCGGAGGGTACCGAGCCGAAGGACGTCGTCTCCTTCCGCCGATCCAACGATTTCGCCCATGTCGGCGCCGAGGTGAAGGCGACCCGCGAGTCGGTCGGCGTCACCGAGATCGCCAACTTCGCCAAGTACGAGGTCTCCGGCCCGGGCTCGGAAGCGTTCCTCAACCGGCTGATGACCAACCGCATGCCGAAGAAGGGCCGCATCGTGCTCACCCCGATGCTCAACGAGTTCGGCAAGCTGATCGGCGACTTCACCATCGCCAACGCCACCGGCCGCGCCGGCGACGACAGATTCATGATCTGGGGCTCTTCGGCCGCGCAGAAATACCACATGCGCTGGTTCGAGAAGCACCTGCCGAAGGACGGCTCGGTCAGGATCCACCGCTTCGACCAGACGCTGGTCGGCCTTTCCATCGCCGGACCCAATTCGCAGAAGCTCCTGCAGAAGCTCGTCGACGAGGACGTCTCGTCGAAGGCCTTCCGCTTCATGGATTTCCGCGAGATGGCGGTCGGCGGCGCGCCCTGCATGGTGAACCGCATCACCTACACCGGCGACCTCGGCTACGAGATCTGGATGCAGCCGGCCTACCAGCGGCTGGTCTATCACGCGATCAAGGAGGCCGGCGACGAATTCGGCATCGTCGATTTCGGCATGCGAGCGCTGCTCTCCATGCGCCTGGAGAAGAATTTTCCCACCTGGTTCCGCGAGCTCAGGCCGATCTACGGGCCGTTCGAGGGCTCGATGGACCGCTTCATCAAGCTGGAGAAGAACGATTTCATCGGCCGCGAAGCCGCGGCGAAGGAGCAGGCCGCCGGGCCGAAGCTGCGCCGCGTCTCGCTCGTCGTCGACGCCGACGATGCCGACGTCATGGGCGACGAGCCGATCTGGGCGAAGGTCGACCGCGACTACGGCACGGTGGAAAAGCCGCACGGCTACGGCGCCCCGCGCTTCGACGCGTCGGGCAAGGAGACGCGCGGCTCGACCGCCGCGACAGGCGCGTCCGCCGTGCGCGGCATCGTCGACGGCGACTGGCGCGTGGTCGGCTGGGTGACGTCGGGCGGCTACGCCCACTATGTCGGCAAGTCGATGGCCCAGGGCTACGTGCCGGCGGCACTCGCCGGCGACGATAGCGAAGGCCGGTTCGAGATCGAAATCCTGGGAAAACGCCGCCCGGCGCGGATCAATGTCGAGCCGCTCTTCGACCCGGCCGGCGAGAAGATGCGCGGCTGAGGCGGACCGGCCGAAGCGGCGAAACGGAGGGCAGTTCCGACGCCATGAAGATCGCCAGGCTCGAAACCTTCTCCAACGAATTCGTCGGCTTCGTCCGCGTCACCGCCGACACCGGCGATACAGGCTGGGGCCAGGTCTCGACCTACAACGCCGACATCACCTGCCGGATTTTTCACCGACAGGTCGCTCCACATGCGCTGGGCAAGGATGCGCTCGACCTCGACGACCTGCTCGACCGCATTTGCGAGAAGGAGCACAAGTTCCCCGGATCCTATCTCCTGCGCGCGCTGGCGGGCATCGACACGGCACTCTGGGACCTGCGCGGCAGGATCGAGGGAAAGCCGGTGGTCGCGCTGATCGGCGGCCGGCCGGGCAAGCTGCGCGCCTACGCTTCCTCGATGAAGCGCGACATCGCGCCGGAGGACGAGGCCAGGCGCTTCCTCGAACTCAGGGACCGCTTCGGCTTCGACGCCTTCAAGTTCCGCGTCGGCGCCGAATGCGGCCGTGACGTCGACGAATGGCCGGGCCGCACCGAGGCGATCGTCCCGATCGTCTGCCGCGCGCTGGGCGACGGCGTGGCGAAGCTGGTCGATGCCAATTCGGGCTTCTCGCCGAAGCGGGCCATCGAGGTCGGCCGTCTGCTCGAGGCCGAGGGCGTGTCGCATTTCGAGGAGCCCTGCCCCTACTGGGAACCGGACTGGACCCGCGAGGTGGCCGACGCGCTGTCGATAGACGTCGCCGGCGGCGAGCAGGACTGCGACCTCGCCTGGTGGAAGCAGATGATCCGGCTGCGACCGGTCGACATCGTCCAGCCCGACGTCATGTACATGGGCGGGCTGACCCGCACGCTGAGGGTCGCGAGGATGGCGGCCGAGGCCGGCCTGCCCTGCACGCCGCACGCCGCCAATCTCGGCCTAGTGACGATGTGCACGATGCACCTGCTCGGCGCGATCCCCAACGCCGGCAAGTACCTCGAATTCTCCATCGAGGGCGACGACTACTATCCCTGGCAGCGTGGCCTGTTCCTCGGCGATCCCTACCGGGTGGAGGACGGCAAGGTGGAGATTCCCGACGCGCCGGGCTGGGGCGTCGAGATCGATCCCGCCTGGCTGGAAAAGGCGGACTACGCGGTGTCGGAGCGGCGGTAGCGAGGCGCGACATGGAGAACGACCGGCAAGGTGCTTTCGGCCGGCATCGCCGCAAAATCCTTCCCTTCGAGCCGGGTGACGGTCCGACCGAGGAGATTCTCCGTGCCGCCGCGCGGGAAAAGGCGGCCGCGCTCAATCAGCACGTGCTGGGCTACGGCGCGGTCGCCGAGGCGGAGTGGCGCCGCGCCGGCATCGCCGCGCCCGACCTCCCGGCGATGCGGAAGTACCGGCTGGAGCGCATCCGCGCCCAGTTGCGCCGGCTGGGCTATGGCGGCGTGCTGCTCTACGATCCGGTCAATATCCGCTACGCCACCGACACGACCAACATGCAGGTGTGGATCGCGCACAATCCGATCCGCTACTGCTTCGTCTCGGCCGACGGACCGGTGGTGCTGTTCGACTACTTCTCCTGCGAGCACCTGTCCGACCATTCCGGCGTCGTCGACGAGGTCCGGCCGGCGGTGCCGTGGCTGTTCCTCTACAGCGCCGGGCTCACCGAGGCGAAGGTGCGCGTCTGGGGCGACGGCGTCGAGGACATCGTCCGAGAGCACGGTCGCGGCAGCCGGCGCATCGCCGTCGACCGCCTCAACCACGAGGGCGTCGCCGAGCTGGCACGGCGCGGCATCCGGGTTTTCAACGGCGAGGAGGTGATGGAACTCGCCCGCGCCGTCAAGTCGCCCGACGAGATCTTGTGCATGCGCCGGTCGATCGTTTCCTGCGAGGCGGCGATGGCCGAAATGGAGGCGAAGCTCGCGCCCGGCATCTCCGAGAACGAGCTTTGGGCCGAACTCCATCGCGGCAACATCGCCCGCGGCGGCGAATGGATCGAGACGCGGCTCCTGTCCTCCGGGCCGCGCACCAATCCCTGGTTCCAGGAATGCTCGTCGCGCATCATCGAGGCCGGCGACCTCGTCGCCTTCGACACCGACCTGATCGGCCCCTACGGCTATTGTGCCGACATCTCGCGCACCTGGCTCTGCGGCGACGGGCAGCCGAGCAACGAGCAGCGCGACCTGTTCCGCATCGCCGCCGAGCAGATCGCCCACAACAGGGAACTGATGCAACCGGGGATCTCGTTCCGCGAGCTGGTGGAGCGTTCCGTCGTGCCGCCCGGCGACTGTTTCCCGACCCGCTACGGCGTGCTCTACCACGGCGTCGGGCTCGCCGACGAATACCCGACGCTGCCGCATGCCGCCGACTGGACCGACGAAACGCCCGACGGCATGCTCGAGCCCGGTATGGTACTGTGCGTCGAGAGCTATATCGGCCGGCTGGGCGGGCACCAGGGCGTCAAGATCGAGGAACAGGTGCTGATCACCGCGACCGGCAACGAACAGTTGTCGGCCTACCCGCTCGACTCGCGGCTTCTTGCGGATTGAGCTTGCCCGGAATCAGGACGCCAGGACCGCGCGCAGGACGGCGACCGTCCCGGGCGGCGTCGCTCTTGCGGTGATCCAGGGCAGACCCGGCCGCCGCGCTGTCCAGCCGACCACCCTGATTTCGCCCGCCGCCGGCTCGAAGCGCCGCGCCAGGGCCCAGCTGCGGCAGTCGATAGCCGCGACGTCCGCCCTGCCCTCGACGATGGCGAGGATCGAGGACCGATGGGCACCGGTTTCGATGCGCTCGGAAAAGATCGCCAGGCTTTGCCCACCTGCCATGAGGTCGCGCGAAATGCCGAGAAAGCCGGACATGGAGTCGGGATTGTTGTAGGCGAAACGCGGTCCGCGCAGGCGGTCGAGAGGCAGGCGGGCGAGACCGTCGGCGGGAGGGGGAACGTTCTCCGGGGAACCGCATTCCCGCCGCATGACGATCGCGCTCGTATAGAGCGGCCCCTCGCCGCCCTCGAACGCGTCATAGCTCGGCTGGCCGAGCACCTGCACATGGTCGGCCAGACCCGTCTCCATCGGTCCCCAGCAGGTCTGGGCCAGGAGAAGCGAGGGATGCCGCCAAAGCGCGGCCATGTCGAGCTCGTCGGGCGGCAGCGTCGCCGGATCGGGGGCGATCACGGTTCCGGCCGCGTCGCGGATGCCGCCGGGCACGGCGGGCAGGTCGGCGTTGCGGCGGGCCAGCGTTTCAGGCGCTTCGACGCCCGCTGCGCGCAGCCGATCGCGCAGTCTCGCCCACAGCGCGTCGGTTTCGGCGCGAATCTCGGGCCAGTCGTACATCGGCAGCGCGGCGATGGGACTGCTCATGACACGTTGTCGCCCGCCACCCGGAGATCGGTCGGACCCTCGCCTACTCCTTCGGCGGCTCGGCCGGAACCGGCGCGGTGCCGGCCCCGTGGACGCTGCGCGCCCTCACCCGCGGCATGAACGCGCGGCCGGCTTCGGGCGTTCGGCGCAGCACCGGATGCACCACCGGTTCCTTGGCGCGGAAGGCGTAGTCGCGCAGGAGCGCGAAATAGTTCGGGTAGACGTAGCCCTTGTTGCGGGCGATCCAGCCCTCCCGGTCGGCGCGGAACAGGGCCGGCAGCTTGTACCAGGCGACGTTCGGCAGCTTGTGGTGGACGAGGTGCAGATTGTTGTTGAGGAACAGGAACGACAGCGGCGAGCGCTCGACGATGATGGTCCGCCCGTCGGGGTGTTCCGACCACTGGTGTTCGGCGAAGGTGCGGATCGAGATCAGCGACTGGCCGAGCCACGCCGGAACGAGCAGATAGAGCCAGAGAGGCATGCCGAACCCGTAGACGACGAGGCCGGCGGTTCCGGCGACGCCGGCGGCGTGCAACAGCCAGGCCTTGCGGATCGTCCGGTCGCCCGCCGCGATGGCGCGGAAGTCGCCGACGACGAAGCCGATGCTCGACAGCCAGGGGCCGAGGACGAAGCGGCCGACCATGGTGTTGTTCACCCTGAGCAGGACCTTGAGGAAGGCCGGCAGTTCCTCGTGCTGCCAGAGCGCCCGGTAATAGCTCTCCGGGTCGTCGAACGGGTCGGTCAGACGCTCGTCGGCATGGTGGCGCAAGTGAAGGGTCTTGAAGCGACGGTAGGGCCAGACCAGCCCGAGCGGGAAGAAGACGAACGCCTCGTTGACATATGCGTTTCGTGTCGGGTGGCCGTGAAGCACTTCGTGGACAAGCGACGACTGCAAGGCCACCGTGACGGCCAGGACCGCGAGCGCCGGCACCGGATAGGTCGGCCAGAGGAAGAAGCCCGCAGCGAACCAGGCCGCGTAGCAGCCGAACGCCAGGGCCACGGTCGGCCATTCGATCTGCAGTCCCCGCTCGCGATCCCGGCCATCTGTCTTCGGCTGCACGTGATTCCCCGACTGTCCGTTATCCTGACATCATGCTGTCAGGAGAGTCCGGTTTCCGCAATGCGACAATGCGCACGAAATGATGACGATGCGCATAAACGACGTCATGTGTTATGGATTGTAAACAGAACGGACACTTGTGGAGACGTCAGAATGGACAAGCGCGATCTGTCGGCGGTCTTCCGCGAGCGCCTGAAGCAGCTCGTCCTGCGCAGCGCCCGGAATCAGTCGGCCTTCGCCGCGGCCGTCGGCATCGACCGCTCGGCATTGTCGCAACTCCTGTCCGGCACGACGACGCGGCTGCCGAGGGCGGAGACGCTGCTCAACATCGCGGCCCAGCATCGCGTCTCGCTCGACTGGCTGCTCGGCCTGAGCCAGGACGAGGGCCTGACCGGCGAGCTGCGCCAGAGCTTCGAGATCGAGGAGGGCGAAGGCGCCTTCGACCGCACGCTCCTTGCCAGATGGCACGCGGAGGCGGCCGGCACGAAGATCCGCTACGTGCCGGCTGGCATCCCCGACCTGCTGCGATCGGAGGCGCTGATCGACTACGAGGCGGCCATCGGCAACCGCAGCCGCGAGTCCCAGGTTGACGAAGCCCAGTACCGCATCGACTACAACCGGCGGCCGGAAACCGACATGGAAGTGTGCATGCCGCGGCACACGCTGGACATCTTTGCCCGCGGCATGGGCGTGTGGGACCGCTTTCCGCCCGCGGCGCGAAAGGCCCAGCTGGAACACATGGCCCGGCTGCTCGACGACCTCTATCCGAGCTTCCGGCTCTTCCTCTACGACGGCCGCCAGCGCTATTCGGTGCCCTACACGATCTTCGGCCAGTTGCGTGTCGCGATCTATGTCGGCGACATGTATCTCGTCCTCAACGCCACGGAGCCGATCCGCACGCTGACCCGTCACTTCGACCAGCTGATCCGCGCCGCCGAGATCAACGCGCACGAGGCGGCGGCGTTTGCCCGCGCCCTGGCAACGACTGCCTGAAGGCCGCCGCGAGGCCCGCAAACCCGCCGCCGGCAAGGCTTTGCAGGGTTTGGCGCGGCCGAAATCCTGTGCGCGCCGTCCAACCATCGGAAAACCGGTGGTGGGACGCAATCGCGACCCTGCCGTCGTTGACGTCATATAAAGATTTCTTTATATCATTATCCGAATATCTCACCGTGGAGCCTGCCATGACCAATCCGATCGACACGCTGCTCGCAGAGAAGGGCGTGCTGCTCGCGGACGGCGCCACCGGCACAAACCTCTTCGCCATGGGTCTCGAAGCGGGCCAGGCGCCCGAATTGTGGAACGAGACCCACCCGGACAGGATCGCGGCACTCCACCAGGGATTCGTCGACGCCGGCGCCGACATCATCCTCACCAACTCCTTCGGCGGCACCCGCCACCGGCTGAAGCTGCATCATGCGCAGGACCGAGTCTTCGAGCTCAACAGGCGCGCCGCCGAAATCGCCCGCTCGGTGGCCGACAAGGCCGGCCGCAAGGTGATCGTCGCCGGCTCGGTCGGCCCGACGGGTGAACTGCTCGTACCCCTCGGGACGCTCACCTACGAGCAGGCCGTGGACGCTTTTGCCGAGCAGATCGAAGGACTTAAGGCAGGTGGCGCCGAGGTGGCCTGGATCGAGACGATGTCGGCGCCCGACGAGATCCGCGCGGCCGCGGAGGCCGCGATAAGGGTCGGCCTGCCCTACACCTATACCGGCTCCTTCGACACCGCCGGCCGCACCATGATGGGCCTTCTGCCAAGGGACATCCACGGCGTCGCCGCCGGCCTCGCCGAGCCGCCGGTCGGGGTCGGCGCCAATTGCGGCGTCGGCGCCTCGGACATCCTCGCCTCGCTGCTCGACATGAGCGCGGCGAACCCGGACGCCACCCTGATCGTCAAGGGCAACTGCGGCATCCCCGAATTCCGCGGCACCGCGATCCACTATTCCGGTACGCCCGAACTGATGGCCGATTATGCGCGCCTTGCCGTCGACGGCGGCGCGAGGATCGTCGGCGGCTGCTGCGGCACCTCGTTCGCCCACCTCGCGGCGATGCGCAAGGCCCTCGACGGCCACCGCAAGGACGGCCGCCCGACGCTGGAGACGATCGTCGAGCGCATCGGCCCGTTCCGCAACAAGACCGCGTCGGGCAACGACGACGGCAGCCGCCGCGAACGCCGCCGCGCCCGCGGCTGAAATCGGTTTTTCATGCGGATTCGGCCGATTCCTGTCGCTGAAGGCCGCGCATTGATCGGACGTTCCGCTACGTAACCTTCCGTTTTCCTTTTCGCGCGACAATACGCGGATGGTCGGACTGTTGCTGCGCATCATGCGACTGATGGTCCTCGCCGTGTCGCCGCTCCTGGCGACTGCGACGGGCCGAGCCGCCGCGCAAATCCAACTCGAAATCGAGCGCAGCGATCCGAACCTCACCGCGATGCTCGCCATCGACCGGCCGCTCTACATCGCCGTCCGCTACCGTAGCGGCGTGCCGATCCGCCTGCGTGCCGAACCCTACTTCCGGAACGAGAAGGTCGAGGAGGGCCTGATGTCCAGTCCGACCGTGCTCTATCCCGCGGGTACCGGCACGGGACTCGCATGGCTCGCGTTCCGCGCGCAGGCGCGGGTCGATCGCATCGACCTCGTGGCCTACGACCAGAACTGGAACCGCATGGGCGCGCGGCGTTTCGAGGCGAGTCTGAGATGGACGCCAGACGTGTTCGGACGTCCGGCGGCACCATCCTGGGTCGGCAAGCTGCGTACTTACGAGGAGCGCCTCGCCGCACAGTCTGCGCCGGTATCGGGCTCGGGCCTCTGGGACGGGACCACCTGGGCGCTGACGCTGTTCGCCTTCGCCGCGCTTCCGCTCTACCTGCTGCTCCAGCCGCTCGCCTTCTCGCGCCTCACCGGCAAGTGGCGGCGGGCAGCCATGGCGCCGCTGGTCGTGACCGCGCCGGCCGCGGCACTGGCGGCCGGCGCGTTCGTTACCGGATCGAACCTCTGGCCGATGCTCATGATCCTCGTCGCGCCGTTCGCCGTCATCTATCTCGCCGGCCTGTTCGCCGCGCAGCGCTACGCCTCGACACACTGAGCAAAAAAGAAGGCCGGCAGGGAGTATAGATCCCCCGCCGGCCTGCCTCACCCGCCCGTGGCCGGTCTTCCGGTATCAGGACGATCCCATCTGGAAGAAGCCGGCCGTCATCGCCGCTACCGCTTTCCGCCGTCCAGCGCCGAGGCAAGGCGCGCCAGCGAGAGGAATTCCGACCGGTACCCGAACGGATCGGTTCCCCGGGCGGCAGTGGCAATCTCGATGATCCGGTCCCAGCTCATGCCGGCGACGGCATCCGCATCGCGCAGCTTCTGGCCGAAGGCGGCGACGGCGACCGAGAAGCGCTGGTCGGTGCCCGCCGCGTCGAAAGAGGAGACCTCGTTCGACGCCGTCACGGGCGTCGTGATCAGCTTCGACGTATCGCCGTCCGGCGTCTTGTAGCGGATCTTGACGAAGGCGTACTCGTCCGCGTTCTGGATCCCGGCGGCATTGTTCGTCGCGGCCTGTCCGTAACGCAGGTCGTCGATCATCTGCGGCGCGCCTTTCGGCGTTACCTCGTAGATCGCCGTCACCGAATGGCCCGAGCCGATCTCGCCGGCGTCGACCCGGTCGTTGTTGAAGTCCTCTCGGTTCAGGGCGCGCGTCTCGTAGCCGATCAGCCGATACTCCGAGATCGCCGCCGGATTGAACTCGACCTGGATCTTCACGTCCTTGGCAATGGTGAAGAGCGTCGACGATGCGTCCTGCACCAGGACTTTCTCGGCCTCGGCGAGCGTGTCGATGTAAGCGGCGGTGCCGTTGCCGTTCTGCGCGATCACCTGCATCATCCGGTCGTTCAGATTGCCGCGGCCAAAGCCGAAAACCGACAGGAATACGCCGGACTTGCGCTTCTCCTCGATCAGCCGCTTCAGGTCGTCGTCGTCCGTCTGGCCGACATTGAAGTCGCCGTCGGTGGCCAGCATGACGCGGTTGACGCCGTCCTTGACGAAGGACTGCTCGGCGAGCCGGTAGGCCTCCCTGATGCCGGCCTCGCCGGCAGTGGTGCCGCCCGGGCGCAGATTGTCGATGGCCGACAGGATCTTGTCGCGCTCCGCAACCTTCGTCGGCATCAACACGGTCCCGGCATCGCCGGCATAGGTGACGATCGATACCGTGTCTTCCGCGTTGAGCTTGTTGACCAGCAGCCGGAAGGCCGACTGCAGCAAGGGCAACTTATCGGCCGAGTTCATCGAGCCGGACACGTCGATCAGGAACACCAGGTTCGCCTTCGGCCGCGTCGCCGGCTGCACATCGTAGCCCTTGATGGCGATGTGCATCAGCTTGGTGTGATCGTTCCACGGCGTCGGCATGACCGTCACCGTCGTGTTGAACGGCACCGAAGCGTCCTCCGGACCCTTCCAGTCGTAGGGGAAGTAGTTGACCAATTCCTCGACGCGCACGGCATCCGCCTGCGGCAGGAAGCCCTCCTTCAGCGAACGCCGGACGAAGGAATAGGAGGCCGTGTCGACGTCGATCGAGAACGTCGACACCGGGTTCTCCAGCGCCGAACGCACGGGATTGGTCTTGAATTCCTCGAACCGCTCGCGGTTTTCCTCGCCAGCGACGAAATTATCCGCGGGAGCGGAGGTCTGCGCCGGGGCGGAGAGCTTGGACTCGCCCAGCGCCGTCGGAGAGCGCCCGATCTTCTGCACGTGAAGCGCGGGGTCCGCGCCGGAGGCCGCGTCGCCGATACCCCTCGGCAGAGCTTCCGTCCCCTGCCACGCCGTCCCGGCATTCGCCGGAGGCACCGAAGAGGGCTCGGGCGCAAAAAGTTCGGTCTCGGCGTCGCGGTTCACCTCGATGTCGCCCACCGCCACCTTGCCCGGCAGGGCCGTTCCCTGCCCTCCCGTCTCGGAGACGTCGTTGTCGGCGCCGAACCGGTAGGCGTTCTCCTGCATCAGATGGTAGGTGACATAGCCCGCGATCGGCAGCGCCATAAGGCCCGCGATCGCCGGTGCGGCCATCAGTTTCTTGTTCATGATCTCACTCCAGAGCTTCCTCGCCCGTTCGGTGAGACGTTGCGGCGCGGCCGATCCTTGGGGGGCCGCGGCACTGTTTTCCAGATCGTAGGCGCCGAGCGCCGCTTCGAGCGCGCGCGCTCGCGCGTCGGCGCGGGTAGCCGGCGCCTTCATCGTGCGCAGCAGATCGAGTTCGTCGTCGTCGACCATGGTCACTCTTCCCCGGCCTCGCGCATGAGCACTTTCAGCCGTTTCTTCGCTTCATGGATATGCCAGGACACCGTCGCTTCCGAGCAGGCCATCACGTCGGCCGCGGCGGCGTGGGCGAGACCTTCGCCATAGACCAGCAGGACCGCGTCGCGCTGCTTGTCCGAGAGGCGGCGCACCGCTGCCCACAGCCGTTCCGCCCGATCGTCCGGCTCCTCGGGCGCTTCGCCCGAAATGAGGGCATGCACGCCGAACGCTTCCGCCTTTGCCGTCTCGCGCGCATTGCGCCGCCCGTGGTCGCGGGCCGCATTCAGCGTCAGCGCGTAGAGCCAGGTCGTGAACGCGCCCTCGCCCTTGAAGGAGCGGATCGCCTTGCCGAGCCGCGCGCACACGTCCTGTGCCACGTCCTCGGCGTCGGCGCGGTTTCCGCACCACCGCCAGGCGACCCGGTGGATGAAGTCGTAGTGCCGCTCGACGAGCATGGCGAACGCACGCCGATCGCCGGCGCGCGCCAGACCGATCAGTTCCGCGTCCGAGGCCTCGCCTTCTGCCAGCATCATCGCCATCTTTCGTCCATTGGACGGCAGCTATCGGCCTTTCCTTGGGGCGGGTGAAGCTTTTTCTTTCCGCAGCGCCCGACCGGCCCGCGTCACAGCCGACGCAGCGTCGCCTGATCCGGAACGCCGCCGAAAAAGCGCTCCAGTGCTCCCGTGAACGGCTCGCCGCCGCCGGCCGCCGCGAACAGCGTCATCGACGAGTGGAACTTGAGATCGTCCGGGTTGCCGAAGATGTCGTGCACCGAACGGTCGTGGTGGGCGAGGACGGCATCGGTGCACGCGCGAAGCCGCGGCCCGAGGACCGGATGCGCTAGGAAGGCGGCAGCTTCTTCGCGACCCGAAATCGCATACCGCTCTGCCATGGCGCTTCGCCCGAGCCCGGCGATCTGGGGAAAGACGAACCACATCCAATGGCTCCGCTTCCTCCCGCCTCGCAACTCGTCGAGTACGCGACGATACATCGAATCCTGCGCGTCGACGAAGCGCTGCAGCATGAACGGGTCGGCCTCCGGCGCCATCGTCCCTCGCCCCGCGACGTCCCGGCCTCAGGCGCCCGCACCCGCACGCAGCGTTTCGCCGAAGAAGGTAAGGAGCCGCTTCCAGTGGCGCTCCGCGCCGACGGGATCGAAGACACCATGGTCGGGCACGCACCAGCCGTGGCGCATGCCGATATAATTCTCGAGAATGTGATCGACCTCCGCCGCCCGCAGTGCCTCGGCCAACCGGGCCGACTGTTCGGGCGGAAAACTCTGATCGACGCCGGCGGAGCCGACATAGACGCGGGCACGGATCGTCGCGGCGTGGCGGTGAGGGCTGTCATGCGCCTCACCGGCAAGATGGCCGCCGTGCATGCTGGCCGCGGCGACGATCCGGTCGGGATAGGCGGCAGCGGCGTTCAGTGCGCGCCCCCCGCCCATGCAATAGCCGACCGCTCCGAAACCGGCCCGGGCGCCCGCGTCTTCCAGCGCCGCGAGGAAGAACGCCGTATCGCGGCGGGTCATCTCCTGGGTCGTCCCGCCGATCATCCCCATCAGCTCGGCGCGTTTGCGCTCGTCGGAGAACGCCGTCTTCGCGTCGAAGGGGCCGTAGGGACCGAACCGGTAGAACAGGTCCGGCACGAGCACGGCATAGCCGTTAACGGCCAGCCGGTCGGCCATCGCCCACAAGGCCGGCCTCGGGCCGAAAGCGTCCATGTAGAGGATGACCCCCGGTGCCCCGCCGGCGGCGTCGCCGTGAATGGTCGCCTTCGACACGCCGTCTGCGGTTTGGATTTCGATGCTGATCCTCGTCATGGCCTCGCCCTGCTTCGCTTCCGCCACTATTGGGTGCCCCGCACGGACAGGCAAGAGCGAGTCATCCGGCCCGGCCGCCCTGTCCCTCCCGTGAAAATTCCGTTAACATGACGGTTTTTCGACGCACCGTCGCCATATTCGGGCGCAACAAACGGGATCGGGGTTTAAGGGCGCTCGACTTAGGTCCTGCGTGGAGAGTGGGTTGACGTTCCGGTTTGGAGGGAGAGCGGCGCGCGCGCCGATGGTCAACGGCCATCGCAACGTTGGTGTGTTCCCCGAACATCAAGCCGAATTGCGCCGGCAGCGGCTGATCCTCAGCGTGACCGGCGGCGTGGCTTTCTGCGGCCTGGCAGTACTCGCCCATCACTATACGGCCCCGTTCGCCGATCCGCCGGACTTCGCGGCTTCGGTGCGGGCTACCGCGATTGCCGCGCCGGGGGCGGTCGCTCCCACGCCCGGAGAAAAGGCCGACGTCGCCCTCGCCGCGGAACCGGCCGAGCCGCCGGCCGCGCCGGTCGAGACCGCGCCCGCGGCGCCTCGGGAGAGCGTGGCGGACGCCGTCGACACCGTCGACACTGCCGCAACGGAGCCGATCGAGGTCCTCGACTCGAACGACCCGCGCTGGGGTTCGTCGTTCGCCGCGCCCAACCCGGCCCCCGCCGTCGCGCCCGGCGTGAACGGGGAACTGGCCTACGCGGCCGGCGATCCGGCGGCCGACGCCTTGAAGCGCGCCGTCGTCGACGGCACCACGGACAGCACCGAGACATCGGCCATCCCGCAGCCGCGCCCGGCGATCGAGGCGATCAGGCCGGAGCAGCCCGACCCGGTCGAAGGACGCGCTGCGATGCGGACGGCGACCATCGCCAGCGCGGTGAACATGCGGGCCAGGGGAGCGAAAGGGAGCCGTGTGCTCGGCGTGATCCCGCAAGGCGCAACCGTCGGCCTGGTCGATTGCGACGGCTGGTGCGAAGTGATCTACGACGGCCGCAGAGGCTTCATCTACAAGTCCTTCATCGAAGGTCCTGACCGGACGGCCGAAGCCACCCAGGCCGAGGAACCGGGGACACCGTCGAGACCGAAGATCGTTCCGCCTGTTCAGAACGACATCGACAACCTCGGCCGCTGATCAGGCCCATCCTGCGCCGGTGAACGCCGCCATGTGGAACGCCTGCATGTCTGGCGGGTAGCGGTACGTGGTGGCCTGCGGGCAGGCGTTGCGGTCGAGGCATCCGCGCTCGCGGCAGGCTGCCCCTTCCCCGCCCAGAACATGTGTCCGACAGGCCTGGTGGCTGAATCCCGGCTCGCCATGGGCCCCGACCGGACAGGATTTCAGGCAGGGTTTTCCGAGGCATAGGTCGCATTGATGAATCGGTTCGGCAACCGGTTGAATCAACGCGCGAAGCCCGGTCAGGGCCGCCTCATCGAAAAGGAGCGCGCCGCGATAGGCGTGCCACAGGCCGTACACGGGATGCATGAGGACACCGAGCGGCGACGGCCTCAATCCCTCGGCACGCATCGCCCACTGCTGGAACGGAAGGTACGGCCTTCGCGAGGGAAAGACCGCCCGGGCGCCGGCCTTCGCTGCCACGGCGCCGATCACCTCTTCCGACCAGGTGTCGAGCGGATCGGCGGGATCCGCCGGCCGGGCGGCACGCCATGCGCAGAAGTGCCGCCAGTGCGCATCGCCGGCATGGCCGACGAGGACGACGGCGCGAGCCGGCGCGCCCGAAGGCCCCGGCGGCGCGTCCTCATCCGACGTGAACGCGAAGCCGCCACGCGGCATGAGACCGTGGGCGGCAAGCGCTTCGGACAACCATCCCGCCGTTTCCCCGTCTTTGCCGGGCAAGGCCGTCAAACCTTCCCGTCCGGCGTCCGCATGGCCGACCGCCAGACCTCGTCGTGGATGATGCTGGCCACTTTAGCCCGGCCTGAAACGGGCTCCCTTCACGTGAAGGCGTCGGGCATCGATTCCTTCTTGCGGGCGATGAAGGCGGTCAGCGCCTCGTCGATCGCAGGATCGAGCGCCGGCGCCTCGTAGCTCTCGAGCCAGCGCCGGGCGATCTCGTTGGCGCGTTGCGGCGCGGTCTTCTCGCCTTCGGCCTGCCACTGCTCGAACGAGTTGTTGTCGGCGATGTTCGAGCGGTAGAAGGCGGTCTGGAAGTTGGCCTGGGTGTGGTCGCAGCCCAGATAGTGGCTGCCCGGTCCGACCTGGCGGATGGCATCCATCGCCTGGCCGTTCTCGGACAGGTCGACGCCCTCGGCGAACTTCTGCTGCATGCCGAGCTGGTCGATGTCCATCATGAACTTCTCGTAGCAGGAGACGAGGCCGCCTTCGAGCCAGCCGGCCGAGTGCAGCACGAAGTTGGTGCCGGCGAGGATGGTCGAGTTCAGCGTGTTGGCGCTCTCGTAGGCCGCCTGCGCGTCGGGGACCTTGGAGGCGCAGAGCGAGCCGCCGGTGCGGAACGGCAGGCCGAGGCGCCGCGCGAGCTGGGCCGCGCCGTAGGAGACCAGCGACGGCTCCGGCGTGCCGAAGGTCGGCGCGCCCGACTGCATGGAGATCGACGAGGCGAAGGTGCCGAACAGGACCGGCGCGCCCGGCCTGACGAGTTGGGTGAAGGCGGCGCCGGCCAGCACCTCGGCCAGGACCTGGGTCAGCGTGCCGGCGACCGTCACCGGGCTCATCGCGCCGGCGAGGATGAACGGCGTGATGATGGTCGCCTGGTTGTTGCGCGCGTAGACCTTTGCCGCGCCGAGCATGGTTTCGTCGAAGACCATCGGCGAGTTGGCGTTGATCAGGCTTGTCAGTACCGTGTTTTCCTCGACGAACCTGTCGCCGAAGACGAGCTTGCACATCGCCACGGTGTCTTCGGCGCGCTCGGGCGCCGTGACCGAGCCCATGAACGGCTTGTCCGAGTATTTTATGTGCGAGTAGATCATGTCGAGATGCCGCTTGTTCACCGGCACGTCGACGGGTTCGCACACCGTGCCGCCCGAATGGTGGATCGACGGCGCCATGTAGGCGAGCTTCACGAAGTTGCGGAAATCCTCGATCGTCGCGTAGCGGCGGTTGCCGTCGAGGTCGCGGACGAAGGGCGGGCCGTAGACCGGGGCGAAGACGGTGGCGTCGCCGCCGATCTGCACGGAGCGCTCCGGGTTGCGGGCGTGCTGCGTGAACACGGAAGGCGCGGTCTTCAGGAGCGCGCGCGGCAGGCCGCGCGGAAAGTGCACCCGCTGGCCCTTCACGTCGGCGCCGGCGTTGCGCCAGAGGTCGAGTGCCTCGGCGTCGTCGCGGAACTCGATGCCGATCTCCTCGAGCACCGTATCGGCATTCTTCTCGATGAGAGCGAGGCCTTCCTCATCGAGGACCTCGTAGACCCTGATCTTGCGCCGGATATAGGTCAGCGACTGTCCGGGCCCGCCGCCCGAACGCGCTGCCCGGCGCGCCGCGGCGCCTCCGCCCGCACCGCGCCCTCGCCTGCCGCCCGCCGGCTCCTGCTCGACTGCCAGCTTCTCGTCCATTGTCGTCTTCCTCAGAAACACCGATCGCGCCTCCCTCGGGCGCATTTGGCCGGATCGTAGCCATGGGGACGTCGCGAAACGGCCCGCCAGCGCCAACCCCTGTCGCAAAACAGACAAGAAATACCCCGAATCCCCGGTCGCTTTCATTTTGCGGAAGGTCGCAAATCAGCTATGGAAGCCGGACCCTTCCGGAATAGATAGTGCGTGAAAATCCGCGCCGCCCGAGCTGCGGTCCCGAGGAGCGAAAATGTCCGACGACGAGATCATCCTGTCCGAACTTTCCGACGACGAACTCGTGCAGCAGATGCACGACGATCTCTATGACGGCCTCAAGGAGGAGATCGAGGAAGGCACCCGCATCCTGCTCGAGCGCGGCTGGGCGCCCTACAAGGTGCTGACCGAGGCGCTGGTCGAGGGCATGCGCATCGTCGGTGAGGATTTTCGCGACGGCATCCTGTTCGTCCCGGAAGTGCTGCTTTCGGCCAACGCCATGAAGGCCGGCATGGCGATCCTGCGCCCGCTGCTCGCCGCCACCGGCGCGCCCAAGCAGGGCAAGATGGTGATCGGCACCGTCAAGGGCGACATCCACGACATCGGCAAGAACCTCGTCGGCATGATGATGGAGGGCGCCGGCTTCGACGTCATCGACCTTGGCATCAACAATCCGGTCGAGAACTATCTGAACGCCATCGAGGAGCACAAGCCCGACATCATCGGCATGTCGGCGCTGCTGACCACGACGATGCCCTACATGAAGGTCGTCATCGACACGATGAAGGAAAAGGGCATCCGCGAGGACTATGTCGTGCTCGTCGGCGGCGCGCCGCTCAACGAGGAGTTCGGCAAGGCGGTCGGCGCTGACGCGTACTGCCGCGATGCGGCCGTGGCGGTGGAGACAGCCAAGGACTTCATGAAGCGACGCCACAACGTCCGTGCGACGGCCTGACGCCGGGTAGCACGCGCGGCCGGACGCATTGAAATGGGCGGCGCTGCCGCCCATTTCCGTCTTTCGGCGAAGACACGGAGGCCGCCGCCATGGTCGATCAGCCCGACGAGACCCGTTCGACACCGCCGCGCCTGCGCGTCATCGCATGTGGCATGATCGCCCGCGAGATCCTGGCGGTGAAGGCGCTGAACGGCCTCGACCATCTCGACCTGAAGTGCCTGCCGGCCGAGTTCCACTTCTACCCGGACCGCATCCCCGCGGCGATGGAGGCGGCGATCCTGGAAGCGCGGGCCGAAGGCTTCGAGCACGTCTTTGCCGGCTATGCCGATTGCGGCACGGGCGGCCGGCTCGACGCGGTCCTTGCGCGCCACGGCGTGGAGCGCGTCGCCGGGCCGCACTGCTTCGCCTTCTACCAGGGTCTCGAGGCCTTCGCGGCGATCGGCGATTCTGACATGACCACCTTCTACATGACCGACTTCCTCTGCCGGCAGTTCGACGCTTTCTTCATGAAGCCGCTCGGGCTCGACCGCCACCCGGAGCTGATCCCGGACTATTTCGGCCATTACCAGAAGCTTGTCTACCTCGCCCAGACCGACGATCCCGCCCTCGACAAGGTAGCGGTATCTGCGGCAACCTTGCTCGGTCTCGCCTATGAACGGCGCAGCACGGGCTATGGCGACCTGACCGCCGCACTCCTCGGCGCCGCGAGCCGCCCTGCCTGACACGAAAGAGCCCGATTTTCCGGGTGCGTTGGGGGAAAACCACGGGTGGGGAAACGATGAACCGCAAGAGCATTGTCGCCTGTCACCTTCTGGTCGCCGGGGCCCTCCCCGCTCTCGCCGACGGCGCCGTCGACAAGATCATGACGCCGGCCGACAAGGAGAGGCTCGCCAAATACGGGACGGTCCGCGCCGAGGCGATCGCGGAGGCCCGTGCCGGCGGCGCGCCGGCCGACCTTGCCGTGCTCGACGCGATCCTCGTCGCCCCGCAGATCCCCTTCGCCGGCCTCGACATGACGGGGAACTGGCAGTGTCGCACCACCAAGGTCGGGGGGCTCGGCGCGCTCGTGGTCTATGGCTGGTTCAAGTGCAAGGTCAGCGATGACGGCTCCGGCTGGCTGCTGGAGAAGACCAGCGGCTCGCAGCGCACGAAGGGCCGCTTCTACGACGACACGGAGCGGCGCCTGATCTATCTCGGCTCCTTCTTCGTTTCCGGCGAGGCGCCGAAGCCCTATGGCAGCGGACCGGAGAGCGACCAGGTCGGCTACGCCTTCCGCACCGCGGAAGGGTCCTGGCGGATCGAAATGCCGTCGCCATATTACGAATCGAAGCTCGACATCATGGAGTTCCGGCGCTGACGCGGGCCGATACCTGGCGAATTCTGTCATCAACGATTAACCGGCGGAACGCACAATCCGGCCAACCATCCCGGCCATTCATTTCCGCCGGAACGAAAGCACGACAGGCACCGCGCGCGCGATGAGACAGGAGCCCGGCAGCTACGCCGAGAACATGGCCGTCGCGGCGCCGCGACGCCGGCGCCCGCGCCGCCTGTCCG
>DUSC01000035.1 GCA_012842935.1 Hyphomicrobiales bacterium
GTATATCTCCGAGACGCCGGCGAGCCGGGCCGCGACGAGTACCAGCGGGTTAAGCGCGCCGCCGGGTGCCGGCACGACCATGACGATGCGCTCGACGCCCGCCACGCGCGCCGGCACCGCGTTCATCAGGACCGAACTCGGATAGCTCGCCGTGCCGCCCGGAACGTACAGGCCGACCGATTCGATGGCCGTCCACCGCGAGCCGAGCTCGACGCCGATCGGATCGACGTAGCGGTCGTCGGCCGGAATCTGCCGGAGGTGGTGCGCCTCGATTCGGTCGCGGGCAAGGATCAGCGCCTCCAATGTCTTCCCGTCCGCTTCGGCGACCGCCGCATCGATCTCGGCCGTGCCGACGCGCATCGGCATCGCGGCGAAGTCGATGCGGTCGAAACGCAGCGACAAGGCCGCGAGCGCGGCATCGCCTTCGGCACGGACACGACCGATTATGGCGCGTACCGCCTCGTCGACGTCGGCCGAAACTTCCCGCTTGGTGGCGAGGAAGGCGGCGAAGGCGGTTTCGAAGCCGGGATCGGACTGGCGGAGCGTGACGGCCATGGCGCTGGATTCAGATCTTGTGAATGGGCGTCGAGGACGCCTGCCAGGCAGCGCCGAGGTCGGACAGGCGGGCCTCGATGCATTCGACATCGAGGCGGATCGTGCCGCCGCCTGAAAAAACCAGTTCGATGACCCCGGCCGGGGCATCGCCCGGCGCGAAGGTGACGGCAAGCAGCGACAGGACTTCGTCCGGCCGCGTCGGGTCGATTCCGTGGGTGCGGGCTGCGAGCACGCGGTCGAAGTGGAGTACGGCGTTCCTGCGTTCGCGCTTCCTGCGGAACAGGCGGCCGCGGTCTTCCCAGGCGTATCGGTTCATGGCCAGGACAAAACGCTTCTCGCGCGGCGTGTAGTGCAGGTCACCGACCTTCATGACGGCATCCTGCACGTGCGCCGACACGATCTGAAGGTCCTCTCGGTCGAGGGCAACGAGCTTCAATGCGTCCATCCGGCCACCGTGCTCCAGGCTGAGCAGCAATCCGCCCATGCTCTAGGCGGTCTCTCGGTGCAGCGCAACAAAAACGCGGAGGAAGACGGGGCGGCGCCTTGCGCTCTCGTCAGCCGGGGATGCGCGAGATCTCGGCGCCGCAGCCCGACAGTTTCTCTTCCAGCCGCTCGAAGCCGCGGTCGAGATGGTAGACGCGGTTGACAGTCGTCTCGCCCTCGGCGGCGAGGCCGGCAATCACCAGCGACACCGACGCCCGCAAATCAGTCGCCATGACCGGCGCGCCCTTCAGTCGCGTCACCCCCTGCACGATCGCGGTCTGTCCGGCGAGCGTGATGTGGGCGCCGAGCCGGGCGAGTTCCTGGACGTGCATGAAGCGATTCTCGAAGATCGTCTCGGTGATGTGCGAGCGGCCCTTGGCCATCGTCATGAGGCCCATGAACTGCGCCTGGAGGTCGGTCGGGAAACCGGGAAACGGCTCGGTGGTGATGTCGACGGGCTCGATGCCGCCGCCGTTGCGGCGCACGCGGATGCCGGAATTGACCGGGATGATCTCGGCGCCCGTGCGCGCGACGACGTCGAGCGCGGCCTGCAGGAGGTCGGGACGGGCGCCCTCGAGCACCACGTCGCCGCCGGTCATGGCCACCGCCATCGCATAGGTCCCGGTCTCGATGCGGTCGGGGATGACGGTCACCCGGGCGCCGTGCAGTTCGTCGACGCCGTCGATGTGGATCGTCGAGGTCCCGGCGCCGCTGATCCTTGCGCCCATGGCGTTCAGGCAGTCGGCAAGGTTGACGATCTCGGGCTCGCGCGCGGCGTTCTCCAGCACCGTCTCGCCCCTGGCGAGAGCAGCGGCCATCATCAGCACATGGGTGGCGCCGACCGAGACCTTGGGGAAGACGAAGCGGTTGCCGACGAGGCCGTGCGGGGCTTTGGCCACCACATAGCCGCCGTCGACGTCGATGTCGGCGCCGAGCGCCTGCAGCCCGTCGATGAACAGGTCGACCGGGCGCGTGCCGATGGCGCAGCCGCCGGGCAACGACACGCGGGCCTCGCGCATGCGCGCCACCAGCGGGCCGATCACCCAGAACGAGGCACGCATCTTGGACACGAGTTCGTAGGGCGCGGTCGTGTCGACGATGTTTTCGGCGGTGAAGTTGATGGTGCGCGCATAGGCGCTGTCCTGCGCCTCGCGGCGGCCGTTGACGGCGTAGTCGACGCCGTGGTTGCCGAGGATGCGGATCAGCTGCTCGACATCGACCAGCCGCGGCACGTTGTCGAGGGTCAGCGTCTCCGGCGTCAGCAGCGAGGCGATCATCAGCGGCAGCGCCGCGTTCTTCGCCCCCGAAATCGGGATGGAACCGGAGAGTTCCCTGCCGCCGACGATCCTGATTCGCTCCATGGCACCCGCTTTCCCGGCGCCCGGCCGGCCTTCAATCGGTTGAGACGCCCGTCTAGACCATGCCGGCGCCGGCTTCAAGGATGTGCGCCGGGCCGTGGGTCGTCGGGCCGGCGCCGAGGACCGTCATTCGTCGCGGCCTTGCCCGCCGCTCCCCGCCGCGGCCGCCTCGGGGCCGCCGAGACCGTCCGGCCGGACGTCGGCGTCGCCGGCTCGGCGCGCCCTCGTCTGCGCCTTGCGCCGCTGCAGGTTCCGGCGCAGCTGTTCGGCGAGCCGCGCCTTGCGGTCGTCCGTCTTGCGGTCGGGCGGTTCGTCTGGCCTGGATTCGGACATGCGCGGAAGGATGCGTGAAAGACGGCAGCAAGGCAACCGCGACGACAAAACCGGCCGATAATGGCGCCGGAATGACGCCTTTGCGCCTCTTTCCCGACGCCGCAGACATAACTTGCGCTGGCCGGACTGTTGTGGCAGAAGTCCGCCGCATTCGGCGCTGCGGTAGCTCAGTGGTAGAGCACTCCCTTGGTAAGGGAGAGGTCGAGAGTTCAATCCTCTCTCGCAGCACCAGCATCCTGACGGAATTTGCCGGATCGAGGCCTATACCGCTCGTGCGCTTCTTGCCCGTCGGACAGAATGGATTGAGCTTGGCCTATCGGCAACAGACCTTTCGAACATAGGTGTTGCCGTATGTCATAAACGAGTCGCTCGGCACTACCTGCTCCCGTTTAAGCTTCTTGACGACAAGTGCAGCGACACTTTCCGGATAGGTCTGATCGAGCGTGATCGCAAACCAGCCATTTGTCGCGAGATATGCAGCCAGGGGAATGGTTGCCGTTCGAACGTAGGCTTCTGCCTCGCCGTAGCTTTCGAAGATCTTCACCTGGATGTGGCGCTGGTCGAAAGGACCGGATTCGAACTGGTCGACGTATACCCACGTATGGTGCATGTAGCCGGTCGCGTTTGCATATTCGACCCGATACCACCGGTCAGCTGATCCGAGGATGCGAAGGGGCGACCCGTTGCTGAGGATCAGCAGGTTGCCCGATTTGGGATCCGGCGCCGCTTTCAGCGCAGCCCTGCCTTTCGGATGTCTCACCCGCCCGGTCCGAGCTTCCGGTACCACCAGGAGCGTTTCGAGGGACGATCCTGCAGGCTTTGCCGGCGGTACCGCTGTCGGCACCTGGGTCATCGGTCCGGGGCCGGCATGCGACGGTTCGGGACCGGCTTCACGAGTAGAGGTTACGCCGTACCGCTCCATTTCGCTCTTCGAGAGATAGCGCATGTCGTCGCTTTCGTAGCTCAAGGAGACTTGGAGGAGAGCCGGATCGACGCCCATTTCGATCATGTATGAAACCACGTCCGCCGTAATCTGCTGGACCGCGGCAACGGCGGTGTGCACGTCCAAGGGGTAGTCGCCGCTGAAAGATGACTTGTGTACGCCGATTGCGCCGGGATCGGCGGTCCGCCTCACCCCGCCCATGAAGGCAAGCGCGCACGCAGAGGAACAATCCAGTCCCCGCACCTGGACGGTCGACAGGCGAAAAGAACGGATCAATCGGCCGAGTTCCATCGCTTTGACGACGTTACCTCCTGGGGAGTTGAAGCCGATGGCGATGGGGCCATACGTTCTGACAGCGTCCGAAAAGTTGGCGAGGTCGTCTTCGACGGAGAAGGTACCCTCGACGATCAAGAAGCGGAAACCGTCCGTAGTCACGCCGGGATTAAAGCGAAGATCCGCCCGCGAAAGACCCGCCAGGGAGACTTCCATCGCGAACGCCAGTAAACAGACTTTGGCCGCGCGCCACATGCTACACCGAAAGAAAGCTAGCTTCCCTGCATCGCTATGTCGACTCCGTGTTCCTCGGTCACGCAGACAGCAGCCGGTGAAACGCGTTTTCGTTTTGTAATCCGTTCATTCGCCGTCTACCCCTTCGCTTCCACGAGCATGTTGCCGCCGTCGACGACCAGCACCGCGCCGTTGACGTAACTCGCTGACGGCGAGGCGAGGAAGGAGATCGCCGCCGCGACCTCGTCGGGCCGTCCGGCGCGGCCGGGCGGTGTCCTTTCGGCGGCTGCCCGTTCCGCCGGCGTCGAGGCGCCCGTGGCGATCCATCCCGGCGCCACGGCGTTGACAGTGACGCCGCGCGCGGCGACCTCGAGCGCCAGGGAATGGGTCAGGCCGATCATGCCGGCCTTCGCCGCCGAATAGGGCGACGTACCCGGCATGGAGACATAGGGTCCCGTCACCGACGCGACGTTGACGATGCGCCCGTAGCCCCTGGCCAGCATGGCCGGCAGAAACGACCTCGTCACCATGAAGGCGGTTTTCAGCGACACCGCGATATCGTGGTCCCACTCGGCTTCGTCGATGTCGACAAGCGGCTTTTCCAGCGCCGGACGGGCGCGAGTGCCCATTCCGGCATTGTTGATCAAGACATCGATGTCTCCGACCCCGTCGCGGAGCCGCGCAATGTCGGCGGCGATCGTCAGATCCCCGACATGGGCGCTCGCCTCGAAGCCGAGGGCGGCGAGTTCTCGGGCGCGATCGACCACCCGCTCCGTGGTCGCTGCGAGCGCCACGGCGTGACCGGCTTCGGCGAGCAGCCGCGCCGCGGCGAAGCCGATGCCGTCGACCGCACCGGCCCCGGTGACGAGGGCCTTTCCAGCTGGCATCCTGCCCTCCCGCAAGGCGCTTCGAATGACTATCTGACGTCTACCGGCCGGAGAGCGTGGCCGGAACAGCGGCGACCGTCAACGAGGCCGGGCCGGGGAAAGCCGGGAAAAGGTGGAGGTAGGAGGGAAACCATGAATCAAATGGCCGCTCGTGCGTCGCCGTCGACGTCGCATGCGATCGCAGACCGTCTGAACAAGGGCTGCTTCTGCGTCACGCTCGATCGCGCGGCGCTGTGCAAGGCGCTGATACGCGAAGCGGGCGATCCGGAATTCTGCGTAAACGCGATCGAGACGCGGCCGCACCTCTTCTCCAACGTACCCGTCTTCCTGCCGAGCGAGGTGATCGGCGAGATGGCGGGCATCGTCGCCGCCATCGAGCAGGTGGCGCGCATGCCAGCCTACCGCGAGGCGGCATTCGCCTGGGCGCCCGAGATCGCCCGCGAGGACCGCGGCCCGCTCGGCGCCTTCATGGGATACGACTTCCATCTCGGCGGCGAGGGGCCGCGCCTCATCGAGATCAACACCAACGCCGGCGGCGCCTTCCTCAACGCGCTGCTCGCACGGGCGCAACTCGCGTGCTGCGGCGAGGTGGCGGCAGGGCTGGAGATGCTCGAGGCCGACGACTTCGCTGCCAACGTGGTCGCCATGTTCAAAGAGGAATGGCGCCGCCGGCGCGGCGATCGCACGATGCCGCGGGTCGCCATCGTCGACGATCGGCCGCAAGAACAGTACCTCTTCCCGGAATTCGTGCTCGCCCGCGAAATGCTGCTCAAGGCCGGTATCGAGGCCGTGATCGCCGATGCGGCCGATCTTGTCCTCGCCGACGGGCGGTTGACGGCCGGAGGACTCGAGATCGGCATGATCTACAACCGCCTCACCGACTTCGCCTTCGCGCAGCCGGAGCACGCCGCGCTTCGCGCCGCCTATCGCGATGATGCCGTCGTGGTGACGCCTGGGCCGCACAATCATGCACTCTTTGCCGACAAGCGCAACCTGACGCTGCTGTCCGATCCCGCGTTGCTGAAGGCGTGGGGCGTGCCGGCCGCGCTCCGCGACCGCCTGGCGACGATCCCGCGCACCGTCCCTGTCACGCCGGAAAATGCGGACGCGCTCTGGGAAGCGCGCAGGACGCTGTTCTTCAAGCCGACCGGCGGGCACGGCGGCAAGGCCGTCTACCGCGGCGACAAGGTGACACGCGGTGTGTGGGCCGAGATAGCCAAGGGCGGCTATGTCGCCCAGGCCTTCGCCGCGCCGGGCGAACGATCGGTCCTGCTCGACGGTGCTCCGGTGGCGCGCAAGATGGATGTGCGCCTCTACACCTATGGCGGGCGCATCCTTCTCGCGGCGGCGCGTCTCTACCAGGGCCAGACGACCAATTTCAGGACGCCGGGGGGCGGCTTCGCGCCCGTCTTCGGCGTGTGACGGTCTCCCCTGGGCATACCCGGGGCGGGCGCCGGGCATTGCCTGCCGGATCGTTCTCGGGCATCGAAGGGGTGCTGCCCGAGGCGGCACAAGGGGAGGACCGACGTGACGAGACTGCGTTTCCATGGCGCCGCGCGCGGCGTGACCGGGTCGTGCTACGAGATCGAGACCGGCCGCTCCCGCATCCTTGTCGACTGCGGCATGTTCCAGGGGTCGAAATCGGAGCGCGAGCTGAACTACGGCGCCTTTCCGTTCCCGCCGTCGGCGATCGACGCCGTCATCCTGACCCATGCCCATATAGACCACAGCGGGCTCCTGCCGAAGCTGGCGAAGCATGGGTTCACCGGACCGATCCACACGACTGCGCCGAGCATCGACCTCTGCTCGGTGATGCTGCCCGATTCGGCGCACATCCAGGAGATGGAAGTCGAGCAGCTCAACCGTCGCAACGAGCAGCGCGGCAAGCCGCCGGTGACGCCGATCTACACGCGCGAAGACGCGGCCGCCTGCATGACGCTGTTTCGCCCGGCGGCGCTCGACACCTGGACGACGGTCGCGCCGGACATCCGCGCGCGATACTGGAACGCGGGCCACCTTCTCGGTTCGGCTTCGGTGGAACTCGAGATCGGCGGCTTGACCGGCGTCGAGCCGCTGCGCCTCCTTTTTTCCGGAGATATCGGTCCCGACCACAAGCTGTTGCAGGAGAACCCGGCGGGTCCGCGCGGCGTCGACTACCTCGTCTGCGAATCGACCTATGGCGACCGTGAACGCGGCGAGATCACGCCGGAGCGCCGCCGCGCCATCATGGCGCGGGAGGTGCGCGCTGCCGCCGAGGCCGCCGGGCCGCTGATCATCCCTTCCTTCGCCGTCGAGCGGACTCAGGAACTGCTCGTCGACCTGCACATGCTCATGGAGTCCGGCGACATCCCCTCGGTGCCGATCTTCGTCGATTCGCCGCTTGCCTCGCGGGCGAGTGCGGTCTTCGAACGCCATGCCGCCGAAATCGAGGAGGGCGGCATCCTGCTCGGGGCTCTCAATTCGCGCCACGTGCGTTTCACCGAGACCGTCGAGCAGAGCAAGGCGATCAACCGGTTCACCGGCTTCTTCGTTGTCATTGCCGCGAGCGGCATGTGCGATGCCGGTCGCATCCGTCACCACCTCAAGAACAATCTGTGGCGTGCCAACGCCACGGTCATGATGGCGGGTTTCCAGGCCCAGGGATCGCTCGGGCGCATCCTGCTCGATGGCGCCAGGCGCGTTCGCATCCAGGGCGAGGAGATCGAGGTCAACGCCCGCATCACGCAGATCGACCTCTATTCCGGCCATGCCGACGCCTCGGAACTGGCGGCATGGGTCGCGGCGCGACAGCCCGTCGCCCATTCGATCTTCCTGACCCACGGCGAGGACGCGGGGCTCGAAGGACTGCGGGAGCGGCTGGCGCCGACCATGCCCGCCGGGAGTATCGTCATCCCGCAGCTCGACGACGCCTACGATCTCACCGCCGAGGGCGCGCGGCTCGTCGACCGAACGGAAAAGCGCCGCATGGCGCCGGAAAAGGTCGCCCGCCTCGACTGGCACAACGATCTGTCGAAACTCCTGCTGGACATTTCCGAGACCGTCGAGTCGGCCGCGGACGAGCGCGGCCGCGGCGCCGTGATCCGGCGTCTGCGCCGGGCACTGGAGGGAAGGGAAGCCTAGCGCCCAACGCCGATTGCCGCCGCGCGCCGGCGAATCTTCCATCCGTTGACGCGCGTCAACGCGCGATCTGCGAAGTGCGTGTCCTTTGTCGGTTCGGATCGTTCGCTCGCCGGAGGAGGCAAAATGAAGCCGGGGGCATTTCGTGTCTTCTCGGCCGCTTTGGCGATTTTTCTCAGCCTCGGAGCACCGGCGGAAGCGTCGCCGACAAGGCTGTACTGGTCCTCGTCGGGGCCGATAGCGGGGCTGGTCTGCACGCAGATCGTCGAGGGCGCCTCGCCGGCGGAACACACCTGGCGCGACAACTATCTCTGTGCGGATCGCGATGTCGATTTCCGCTGGTCGCCGTCGGGCGCAATTCCCGGGATGAACTGCACCCACATCATCGAAGGCGCGGAGCCGCCGCAATACACGTGGCGCGACAACTACCTGTGCGTGCCGCAGGGCTCCGCCCTGACGCTGAGCTGGTCGTCGGCCGGTGCCATTGCGGGAATGAGCTGCGTGCAGGTGCAAGAGGGACGGGATCCCTATTCGTGGAATGATAATTACCTGTGCTGGAGCGAGACGGCACTGCGAGCCGACCTATTGACGGTCACCAGGATCAGGAACATCAAGCCGGCCAGCGGGCTGGACGCAGCGGGCCAGGTCGTGTTCGGCGCCATCGGTGCGGCGATCGCGGCGGCGGCGAGCGGCGGCGTCAGCATCGGCGATCTTTACGACGGCACCAAGGTTTCGGTCGAAGTCGGCAAGTTTCTCGACAAACGGTTCAGCGGCCAGGACGACCTGATCGTCAAGGTCGACGGCCGCACCGTTCTGCCCGGCCACGGAAAATACCATGCGATGCAGGCCGGGCAGGAAATCCGGCCAAACCTCCAGGCGACGTTCTCGGGGGCAGCCCAGCTGCAGCTCATCGAATGGGATGGCGGCAGCGACAACGACAATCTCGGCAGCCTGACGATCATCGGCGGTCGCGACTATGCCGCGAACGACATCGTAGTGCTGGCGCCGGCGAAGCAGGACGGCAGTATCTACCTTGTCAGCTATAAGGTCGAGGCCGGGCGCGGCAATCCGCAAGGAGTCGTGAAGTCGATGCTGTGCGGTACAAACCAGTGCGACGAATGCTATCGGCCGGATTGTTCGGGACAACCCTACGGCGAACTCGATCGCGACGGCGACAAGCCCGACCTGCTGCGCTGTCCGCCGCATTTCGACGAAGCAGGGTTCATCGAATACGACCAGATCTGGCCGGCCGAGGACGTCTATCTCCGAATCTGTCGTCACAAGAGCGCATACTGAGAGCTTGGCCGGCAGCCTCAGCCGCCGTGTCGCGCGTAGTCTTCGTCCGAAACGGGTTCCAGCCAGTCGACGGATTTGCCGTCGAGTGCTTCCTGGATGGCGATATGCGTCATTGCAGTCGTCGGCGAGGCGCCGTGCCAGTGTTCCTCCCCCGGCTCGAACCAGACCACGTCGCCGGCACGGATCGCCTCGACCGGCCCGCCGCGTCTCTGCGCCAGCCCGCTGCCCGAACTCACCAAGAGCGTCTGGCCGAGCGGATGGGTATGCCAGGCCGTGCGCGCGCCGGGCTCGAA
>DUSC01000036.1 GCA_012842935.1 Hyphomicrobiales bacterium
CCGTTCGGCGAGCGCTGCCGAAAGCATCGCGCGGCGGCGCGCGCCGAGACCCTTCACGGGCAGCTCGCCGAAATGGAGCGCGTGTTCGAGGTCCTCCAGCGACTCGATACCCGCGTCGGCGAGGCGGGCGGCGAGTTCCGGGCCGACGCCGGGGATGGTCATGAACAGCTTCTGCGGGATGAGATCGCCGCGCAGGCGTTCGAGCTGGCTCCAGCGACCGGTCGAAAGCATCTCGGCGATTGCGGTGGCGATGCCGCGGCCGATGTTCGGCATCGCCTCGAGGCCGTCGCGGCCTTGCGCGGCGAAGGTTTCACCGATCGGGCGGGGAGCGCGTCGACATGGTCGGCGGCGCGGCGCCAGGCGCGCGTGCGGAAGCCGTCGGCACCCTGCTGCTCGAGGAGGTCGGCGTAGTCGCGCAGCCTCGCCGCGATCGCCGCATTCTCGGAAAGGCCGCCAACGTCCGCCGGCCGGTCCGGTCCCCGGGGCTTCCTCTTCGCCGTGGCCATCGCATCCTGTTCCCGTCGCGAAACCAACATGGAGCGCCGGGGGCCGCGCCGCATTGACGACGGTCAAGGACGCGCGGACCCCTGCCGTGCCGCTCAGGCGGTCTTGTCGGTCTTAAGCCCCAGTTCGGCGATCATCTCGTCGCGCATGACGAACTTCTGCGGCTTGCCGGTCACCGTCATCGGCAGGGCCTGCCGGAAACGGACGTAACGCGGCACCTTGTAGTGGGCGATCTGGCCGCGGCAGAAGGCCTTGATCTCGTCCTCGGTCGCGCTCTGGCCGGGATGGAGCACGATCCACGCGCACAGCTCCTCGCCGTATTTCGGGTCGGGCACACCGAAGACCTGCACTTCCGAAACCTTCGGGTGTCGGTAGAGGAACTCCTCGATCTCGCGCGGATAGACGTTTTCGCCGCCGCGGATGACCATGTCCTTCACGCGCCCGACGATGTTGCAGTAGCCCTCGGCGTCGATCGTGGCGAGGTCGCCGGTGTGCATCCAGCCGCCGCTGTCGATGGCCTCGGCGGTCTTTTCGGGATCGTTCCAGTAGCCCTTCATGACCGAATAGCCGCGCGTGCACAGTTCGCCCGAGCGGCCGACCGGAACGATGCGGCCGTCCTCGTCGACGATCTTGACCTCGACATGCGGGTGGATGCGGCCGACCGTGGAGACGCGGCGGTCGAGCGGCTCGTCGACATGGCTCTGGAAGGAGATCGGGCTGGTCTCGGTCATGCCGTAGCCGATGGTGACCTTGGGCATGTGCATGTCGCTGACGACGCGCTTCATCACCTCGATCGGGCACGGTGCGCCGGCCATGATGCCGGTGCGCATCGCGGAAAGGTCGCGGCCCTTGAACGTCGGATGGTCGAGTATGGCGACGAACATGGTGGGCACGCCGTAGAAGGCCGTGCAGCGTTCGTTGACCAGCGCGTCGAGCGCGGTGACCGGATCGAAGCCCTCGCCGGGGAAGATCATCGCCGCGCCCTTGGTGACGCAGCCGAGCGTGGCCAGCACCATGCCGAAGCAGTGGTAGAGCGGCACCGGGATGCACAGCCGGTCGGCCTCGGTCATCGCCATGGTGCGGGTCGTCAGGTCGGCGTTGTTGACGATGTTGTAGTGGCTGAGCGTGGCGCCCTTCGGCGCGCCGGTGGTGCCCGAGGTGAACTGGATGTTGATGGCGTCGTCGGGATCGAGCGACGCGCTCACCGCGTCGAGGCGGCGGTGCTGCGCCGGGCCGGCCAGCCGCATGACGGCATCGAAATTGAACATGCCGGCGGACTTCTCGGCGCCGGTGCGGATGACCGTCTTCAGATGCGGCAGCCGGGCGGCGGCCAGCCGTCCGGGCTCGCAGGCGTCGAGCTCCGGCGCCAGCTCGCGGATCATGCCGAGATAGTCGCTGGTCTTGAAGCGCGCCGCGGTGACCAGCGCCCTGCAGCCGACCTTGTTCAGCACGTATTCCAGCTCGGAGAGCCGGTAGGCCGGGTTGATCGTCACCAGGACCAGTCCGATGCGGGCGGTGGCGAACTGGGTGATGAGCCATTCGGGCCGGTTCGGCGCCCAGATGCCGATGCGGTCGCCGCGCTCCAGCCCGAGGCTCAGCAGCCCGGCGGCGAGCGCATCGACCTCGCGGGCGAGCTCGTACCAGGAATAGCGCCGGCCGAACTCGCAGAACACCGCCGCCTCGCGCGGGCCGAAGCGCTTCACCGTCTCGGCGAAAACCTGCGGGATGGTGGCATGGCGCAGCGGCACGGAGCGGTCGCCCGACACGTAGGACTTGCCGTCGACGGGCACGACCGAGCCCGGCGCCGGCCCGGCCCCCGCCGTCGCAGATGCTGCTTCCAACGGGCCGAACAGGCTCCGCGACAGGCTGCCGCCCAGCGGCATGTTCAGGCTGCTCATCGCGGCCGGTTCCTACATGGCGCGCCAGTCGCCGATCCGCTCGAAGGCGGCGGCGGCGCGGTAGACGGTGCTCTCGTCGTAATGCTTGCCGACCAGCATCATGCCGATGGGCAGGCCTTCGCTCATGCCGCAGGGCACCGACATCGCCGGGTGGCCGGACGCGTCGAACGGCGCGGTGTTGCCGATCATCTCGAACGCCCGCTGGATGTAGAGCGCAAGCGGCGCGTCGGGCTCCGGGATCGGTTGCGCCTTCATCGGCGTGGTCGGCATGAGGAGCAGGTCGCAGCGGGACAGCGCCTGGTCGTAGGCGGCGCGCAGACGGCGGCTCAGATTCTGCGCCTTGGCGTAGAAGTGGCCGCGGTACTGCCGCTGCATGTACTCGCCGACGAACATCGAGATCTTCAGGCTCTTCGACAGCTCGTCGGCACGGCTGCGCCAGTTGGCGTGATAGTCGAGCAGGCTGGTGACGTAGAGGCCGCGCCAGCCGGTGCCGAAGCCGTTGCCGTGCATCATCGTGTCCATCAGGCCTTCCAGGGCGATCGGCGTCCAGATGGCCGGACCCTGCAGGTGCATGGGGATGGAGACCTCCTCCACCGAGGCGCCGAGTTCGCGGAAGCGGTCGGCGGCGCGGCGCACCTTCTGGTCGACGTCGGCCTCCGAATTGGCGTGGCCGAAGCCCTCGCGGACGATGCCGATGCGCAGGCCGGAAACGCCCTGGCCGAGCGCCTGCGTGTACTTGTCGACGCGCGGCGCGTACTGGCGCGGGTCGAGCCCATCGTCGCCGGCGATCACTTCGAGCAGCACCGCGTTGTCGCGCACGTTCTGCGTGATCGGGCCGGCGTGGTCGATGGTCGGCTCGATCGGCATGATGCCGGTATAGGGAACGAGGCCGTGGGTCGGCTTCATGCCGTAGGCGCCGCAGAAGGAGGCCGGCATGCGGATCGAGCCGCCCTGGTCGCCGCCGATCGCCATGTCGACCTCGCCGGCGCCGACCAGCGCGGCCGAGCCCGAAGACGAGCCGCCGGCCGTGTAGCCGAGCTTGTAGGGGTTGTGGACGGGGCCGGTGGCGTTGGTGTGGGAGCCGCCGGACAGGCAGAAATACTCGCAATGCGCCTTGCCGACGATGGTGCCGCCGGCGTCGAGGATGCGGGTCACCACGGTGGCGTCGACGTCGGGCGTGAACCCCTCCAGCGTCGAGGCGCCGTTCATCATCGGCACGCCGGCGAGGCAGACATTGTCCTTCAAGACGATGGTGCGCCCCTGCAGCGGTCCGGTCATGGCGCCGCGCACCTCGGTCCTGTAATACCAGGCGTTGAGCGGGTTGTCCGCCCCGCCCGGTCGCGTGCCCGGCGTGCGCGGATACTTCACCTGCGGCAGGTTGTCGGGCAGCGAGTCGACGATGTCGTAGGACTGGAACGTGCCCTCCATGACCGTCATGTAGTCGATCAGCTCGCGGTCGCTCATCGACATGCCGAGGCCCCCGACGAGGCCGCGCATCTGTTCGAGGGTGGGCCGACGGACGGTCATGTAGTTCTCCCTGGGAATTGGCGTGGCGGCCGGCGAG
>DUSC01000037.1 GCA_012842935.1 Hyphomicrobiales bacterium
GCGAAAGGCGAGGGGCGGGCGCTCAAGGTGGCGGTGCCGGTGACGCCGCGGATCGCCAATTTCGACGATTTCGACGCGCTCGCCGCCGAGCCCTCGGTGGAGCTCGTCTTCGTCAGGCCCGGCGAACGGATACCCGCCGATGCCGGCCTGATCGTGCTTGCCGGCTCCAAGGCGACGATCTCCGACATGCTGGCGCTGCGCGGCGAGGGATGGGACGCCGAGATCGCGGCGCATGCGCGGCGTGGCGGCCGGGTGATCGGCATCTGCGGCGGCTACCAGATGCTGGGGCGCGTGATCCGCGATCCGCACGGCATCGAGGGCGACAGGCGCGAGGTCGAGGGCCTGGGCCTGCTCGACGTCGAGACGGTGATGGAGCCCGAGAAGCGGCTCGCCAATGCGACGGCGCGCTCGCTCGCCTATGACGCGGCGCTTGCGGGCTACGAGATCCATCTCGGCCGCACCACCGGTCCCGACCACCAGCGGCCCTATGTGGAGATCGAGGGCCGCGCGGACGGGGCGATGTCGCCGGACGGCAGGATCGCCGGGACCTATCTGCACCGGCTGTTCGACAGCGAGGCCTTCCGCGCCGGCCTGCTCGCGAGCTTCGGGCTCGCCGGCGGCGCGGGCGACTACCGGCTTTCCGTCGACCGGGCGCTCGACGGGATCGCGGCGGAGCTCGAGGCCCATCTCGACCGGGCCTGGCTCGACGCGCTGCTGGCGCCGTCCTGAAAGGCTTCGCGGCCGTTCAGCAATCATTCATGCAGCGTCCGTCACGATCGCCGCGAATAAATCGGCGGCGCCGGACGTAGAAGGCGTCGAAGGGACGTGCATCGCGTCTTTTTTCGTGCTTTTTATTTCAGTTGCGCTATTGTCACTTCATCCGAACACAGGCCAGCTGAAACGAAGATTTCAGGCAAACGGGGGAAATCATGTCCTTGCCAAAGCATTTCAACTTTCTGATGGCCTCCGCCCTCAGCGTTTCCATCGCCGCCACGCCGGCCGGCTTCGCGCCGGCTTTCGCCCAGAGCGCGCCGGCCGCCGAGGCGCCGGGCGACTCCGGCTGGCAGAAGGAGTTCGAACTGTGGCGCACCTCCAACAAGGGCGGCAAGATCACCGACTACCAGACATATCTGCGGGTCTATCCGAACGGCAAGTTCGCCAATGTCGCCAAGCGCCGGATCGAGGAGCTGAGCGCCTCCACTCAAGCTCCCGCCGATGGCGACGAGACGGCGGCCGTGGCCGACGCCACCAAGAACGTGACCAGCGACGACGGCACGCGCGACCTCGAAATGTGGCGCCAGGTCTCCAAGACCGGCAAGCTCGACGATTACCGGAAGTATCTCAAGGAATTCCCCAACGGCAAGTTCGCCAAGGTCGCCAAGACGCGGATCGAGACCCTGACCGCCTCCACGACCGGCGACCAGCCGGAAGAGGATGTCGCGGCCGACCGGACGCAGGACGCGGCGCCCGCCGACGATGCGCAGGAACAGGCGCAGGCCCAGGACCAGGTTCAGAATGAGGACCAGGCGCAGGCCGAGGACGCGCAGCAGGACGCGACCGAAGCCGAGACGGCGCAGGACGACAGCCAGCAGCCGGCCGGCAATGCCGACTGGGAGCAGGAATATGCGCTCTGGAAGGCCGCCTCCGACGGCAACACGGTGACCGAATACGAGGCCTATCTCCGCGCCTATCCGAACGGCAAGTTCGCGGCCATCGCGCAGGCCCGCATCGCCCAGCTCGCGGCCGCCGAGCAGCCCGACCCGACGATCGCCGAGGGCGACCAGCAGGACGACTCGACGACGGCCAACAATGCCCGCAAGCGCAAGAACAACGCCGTCGAGCCCGCCGACGATCAGGCCGCGCAGCAGGATGCCGAGCCGCAGCCCGGCGACGACCAGGACCAGGACATGGTCGACCAGGGCAGCATGCAGGACGACCAGCAGGCCAATTCCAACATGGGCGGGCTGAAGACCAAGCAGAACACCCGGAACCAGCAGCAGGCGGAATTCACCGAGGGCTCGGAGGACATCGAGGACTCCATGCTCGACGGCGAGACGCGCCGGGAGCTCCAGGGCCGGCTGAGCTCGCTCGGCTACGACACGCTCGGCACCGACGGCGTGTTCGGCCCGCGCAGCCGCGATGCCATCGCCTCCTGGCAGCAGGACAACGGCGCGCCGGTGACCGGCTATCTCTCCGAGGACCAGGTGGAGGCGATCTTCACCGCGTCGGCGGCGACTTACGCC
>DUSC01000038.1 GCA_012842935.1 Hyphomicrobiales bacterium
CATCAATGCCGAGCCGATTCCGGCGGACTTCCGTGCCGGGTCCACGGCGAGCGGGCCGAGGAGGAGTCCGCGCTTGCCGTTGCCGGTTTCGATGTCCCACAGCCGGACCGTGCCGACGAGGCGACCGTCCGTGTCGCGGGCAACGAAGGCGAGGCCTTCCGCCGGCAGGCGGCCGCGGCGCAGCTTCTCCGAGGACTTGCGTCGCCAGCGCGGCCCCATCGCGCGGTCGAGCAGCGCGTCGCGCGCGGGCACGTCGCACGGGACCTCGGCCTCGATGACGAAGGCGGGAGCGGCAGGAATGACGGGCACTGTGTTCACGGCATCGTCCTCGGGCGCGCGTTTCAACGCGTCCTGAAACACCAGGTTGCAGGAAAAGGCGGAGCCCTCCCCGCCAGGGGGAGGGAACTTGTCAGATGACGTAGGCGCGCAGCGGCTCGAAGCCGTTGAACGCCACCGACGCGTAGGTCGTCGTGTAGGCGCCCGTCCCCTCGATCAGCACCTCGTCGCCGATGGTCAGCGTCAGCGGAAGCGGGTACGGCGTCTTCTCGTACATGACATCGGCCGAATCGCAGGTCGGGCCGGCGAGCACGCACGGCGCCTTCTCGTCCTCGTCGCGCGCGGTCACGATCGGGTAGCGGATCGCCTCGTCCATCGTCTCGGCGAGACCGCCGAACTTGCCGATGTCGAGATAGACCCAGCGCACGTTGTCGTTGTCGGCCTTCTTCGAGATGAGCACGACTTCCGACTTGATGACGCCCGCGTTGCCGACCATGCCGCGGCCCGGCTCGATGATGGTCTCCGGAATCTGGTTGCCGAAGTGCTTCGACAGCGCCTCGAAGATCGCCTGCCCATAGGCCTGCGCCGCCGGCACGTCCTTCAGGTAGCGCGTCGGGAAGCCGCCGCCCATGTTGACCATGCGCAGCACGATACCTTCCTCGGCGAGCGTGGCGAAGACGCGGCGGGCATCGCCCAGCGCGCGATCCCAGGCGGTCAGGTCGCATTGCTGCGATCCGACGTGAAACGACACGCCGCAGGCGTCGAGGCCGAGCGCCTTCGCATGACGCAGCACGTCGACAGCCATCGCCGGCACGCAGCCGAACTTGCGCGACAGCGGCCATTCGGCGCCCTCGCCGTCGGTGAGCACGCGGCAGAAGACGCGGCTGCCGGGCGCGACGCGAGCGATCTTCTCGACCTCCTCCACGCAGTCGACGGCGAAGAGGCGGATGCCGAGTTCGTAGGCGCGCTGAACGTCGCGCTCCTTCTTGATCGTGTTCCCGAACGAGATGCGTTCGGCCGGCGCGCCGGCGTCCATCGCCATCTCGATCTCGGCGACCGAAGCGGTGTCGAAGGAGGAGCCGAGACCGGCGAGCAGCCGCAGGATCTCCGGCGCCGGGTTCGCCTTCACCGCGTAGTATATCTTGGACCCCGGCAGCGCCTTCTCGAAGGCGCGGAAATTGTCGCGCACGACATCGAGGTCGACGACGAGGCAGGGGCCGTTCGGGCGTCGGGCGGCGAGGAAGTCGAGGATGCGCTGCGTGGCCATGGGAGTCTCCAGTCGCGCCGTCCTTCGGCGCGCAACAAGGCTTTCGCGTCGCGGGCGTCGGCCGCGCGAGACGATGGTGGACAAAGGCGCGACCGCCATCCATGGAACCAGCCGGTGGAGACCCCGGAACCATGAACGCGAATCACGCGGCGATGAGCGGGAGCCCGGAGGCTCTAGCTCGCTTTGTCTGCCTTGGCTTGGAGGGAGAACCCTACCGCACTGCCGGCAATGAAGGTGTGCCTCTTCAGTAACCCCGGTCTTTGGACAACCGGCAGACACCAGAAAGGCCCGCACCGTCGTTGCTTCAAGGCGTCCTCGAACATGCGGCTGGCCGCTTGTCCGACCGGGTTCGTTACTCCCCGGGTACCGTCCCGATTCCTCGCCATTCCGAGGTCGGGGGACGCCCACAGGCACGTGCGACTTTGGGCAAGCGCGGATGTAATGGGTCGCCCTGTCACAATCAATGGGAAAATGAGGCCGAGGCGATTTTTTTCCGTGACCGGATGGCTGGGTTAACAAATTGATTCGGAGAGGAATTCGGCGCCGTGCATTCGATGAAAACCCTGTCGTCGGCCGAGAATCCGGTCGGCGCCAGGCTTTCCGGCCGATCGACGGTCCCCCCGGCTCCGGAACTGATCCTTAAGCCGGCGATTCCCCTCGGGAAGCAGCGTCGTCATGGTCCACGTTCCGTTTCCATGACCAATCTTCCGGGCGTGGCCCCGGCCGCCCCTCCCTTGTAATTCCGCGATTTACGAACAATTCTCGCCGTCCGTTCCCGATCTGCGAACGACGGAGCCGTCATGGACACGCTGACACGCATGCGCGCCTTCATCGACGTGGTCGAGGCCGAAGGCTTCTCCGCCGCCGCACGCAAGATCGGCCGATCGAAGGCACTGTTGTCGAAATATGTCCGCGAACTCGAGGACGAGCTCGGCGCTCTGCTCCTGAACCGCACGACGCGCCAGTTCTCGCTGACCGAAGCGGGGCACACCTACTACCGGCGGGCGACCGAGATCATCCGCGAGATCGACAGCCTGGCCGATGCGGTCCGCGAATCCTCGGGCGACGTCCGCGGCCGCATCAAGCTCACCGCGCCGCGCACCTTCGCCGATGCGCCGGTCGGCCAGTCGCTGATCGATTTCGCCAGGGATCATCCCGACATCGTCCTCGACATCCATTTGGACGATCGCTTCGTCGACCTCGTCGAGGAAGGCTATGACCTGGCGATCTGCATCACGCGGCTGGAAAGTTCGTCGCTCATCGCCCGGAAGCTGGCGCCGTTCGGCGTCAAGATATGCGGCGCACCCCAACTGATCGAGCGATACGGCCGCCCGGCACAACCTCAAGACCTTGCGCGGATGCCCTGCGTGATCGACACGAACGGACGATGGCTGTCCAACTGGCCCTTCGTCAACGAACAGGGCGAACCGTTCACGGTGGCGGTGACCGGCCGGCTCGAGGTCAACAGCCCGCAATCGGTGCGCGCCGCGGCGGTCTCGGGACTCGGTTTCGCCCTGCTGCCCGACTTCATCGCCCGGCCGGCGCTCGATGACGGATCGCTGGTCTCCGTGCTCGACGCATATATCCCGCGCGGCGGCGGTGTCTTCGCCGTCTATCCGCACCGGCGCTACCTGCCCGCCAAGGTTCGCGTCTTCGTCGACTTCCTCGCCCAGTGGTTCAAGACGCGGCAAAGCGAGTGACCGGCGCACCGCGAAAAAGATGTCCAATTTCCGCCGACTTTGTGTTGGAGTTCCCGTTCGTGCCTCTCCGGAATCGTCACATGCGGAAACCGTCCACGAAATGGATCGCCGCAACGGCGCTGGCCGTGCTTGTCGGATCCACGGTTCCGGCGAGAGTCCATCCGCATGTCTTCGCCGAAGCCCGGCTCGACGTCGTGCTTTCGGCCGACCGGACGGCGGTGCATTCGCTCCGCCATCTGTGGCGCTTCGACGACGTGTTCTCCAGCACGGTCTTGATGGAGTTTGACAAGAACGCCGACTTGAAGCTCGACGACGCCGAACTCAAGGACGTCGCCGACACGGTCTACACATCGATCGCGGATTACGACTATTTCCAGATGGTGACCGCCGACGGCAAGGACGTCGCCATGAATCCGCCGCCCAAGCTGATGGTCAACTACGAGAACGACCAGCTCGTCATCCTGTTCGAATCGCAGCCGAAGGAGCCGATCAAGCTCGCCGGCAAGCTCGACTTCGGCGTCTACGACCCGACCTTCTACACGGCGATCGATTTCGTCGAGGACGACAACATGTCGGTCGAGCACCTGCCCTCGACCTGTACCCGCGCGGTCATCCGGCCCGATCCGGACGAAGCGCTTGCGCAGAACCAGGCGACGCTCACCGAGCAGTTCTTCAACGATCCGGCGGGAACGGACATGTCGAAGATCTTCGCCACCCGTCTCGAACTGACCTGCCGCTCGAAAGGGTGACCCGATGAGCAAGAACGTCGCGCGGACCGTCTTCGCCCTGCTCGCGGTCGTCTATGTGCTGACGCACTTCCTCGGTCACGCCCTCGCGCAAAGTTCGCTCGGCATCGGCACCAACGAGGCCGTGCTGCCGTCGACCGGCTTCTTCGCCGGCCTCTTGAACTGGATCAACTCGCAGCAGCAGTCGTTCTATCGTGCGCTTACCGGCGCGCTGAAGGAGATGCGCCAGGACGGCAGCAGGCTATGGTTTCTTGTCGGGCTGTCCTTCCTCTATGGCGTCTTCCACGCCGCCGGGCCGGGCCACGGCAAGGCGGTGATCTCGTCCTACATGCTGGCCAACGAAGTGGCGCTGCGTCGCGGCGTCATGCTTTCCTTCGTTTCCGCGATGCTGCAGGGCCTGACCGCGGTTGCGGTCATGCTGCTCGTCTACTTCGTACTGCGCGGCACGTCGATCTCGATGACGAAGGCGACCTGGACGCTGGAGACGGCGAGCTATGCCCTGATTGCCGCGTTCGGCGCCTGGCTTCTTTGGCAGAAGGGAGCACGCCGCCTCGTCGCGCGTCTGACGGGTTCAGCCGCGCACAACCTGTCGTCCGCAGCCGTCGCCCACGCCGGGCATGGGCATGGCGATCGTCAACCCGTATCGCACGGGCATTCGCACGATCACGCATGCGATCATCATGGTCACCACCATCGCGACCATCACCACCATGCGTTCGTCCATGAGCACGGGCCGGACATGGTCTGCGAGACCTGCGGCCACTCGCATGCGCCCGACCCGGCGATGCTGGCAGGCGACCGGTTCGACTGGCGTACGGCGTGGTCGGCGGTCGCGGCAGTCGGCGTGCGACCTTGCTCCGGCGCCCTGATCGTGCTGACCTTCGCCTTCCTCAACGGACTCTGGCTCGGCGGCATCCTCTCGGTGTTCGCCATGTCGCTGGGCACGGCGATCACGGTGGCCGCCCTCGCCACGATGGCGGTGACCGCAAAGAACTGGGCGGTGGCCTTCGCAGGCGACGGGCGCACCGGCAACGCCGTGCACACGACGATCGAGATCGGCGGCGCCGCCCTGGTCATGGTGCTCGGGCTGATGCTGCTCGCCGCGAGCCTGGCGGCCTGAGAGGCAAGACCGGGTTCAGGGCGGCACGCGGCCGCCGAGTTCCTCGTCGATGTAGATGCGGATGATGTCGTCGAAGGTTTCCTCGGCACGAAAACCGAGTTCCCTTGCGCGGGTCGCGGCGAAGCGGGTCGGCCAGTTCTGCACGATCGCCCAGATCGCCGGGTCCGGCTTCTCCTCGATAAGGCCGGCGACGCGCGCGCCGGCGATACGGCGCAGTGCCTCGATCTGCTCGCCGACCGTCACGGCAACCCCCGGCATGACCAGGTTGCGGCGCGGGCCGACCGACGCGCCGTCGATCTCGGCGGCGCGGATGAGGAAGCCGACGGCGGAGCGCGGGCTGGCGTGGGTGTGCACGACCGAACGCGGCACAGGCAGGATCGCCGGAAGACCGTTCAGCGGCTCTCGGATGATACCGGAGAAGAAGCTCGACGCGGCCTTGTTCGGCTTTCCGGGGCGCACGCAGATGGTCGGCAGGCGGATGCCGATGCCGTCGAAGATGCCCTTGCGCGTATAGTCGGCGAGCAGCGCCTCGCCGATCATCTTCTGCGTTCCGTAGGAAGTGAGCGGCGTGAGGTGGAAGTCGTCGGGGATCACGTCGGGGAACGGCGCGCCGAAGACCGCGATCGAGGAGGTGAAGACGACGCGGGGCATGTAGGCAGCGGAGCGGATGGCGTCGAACAGCGCCCTGGTCCCGTCGAGGTTGACCCGGTAGCCAAGGTCGAAATCGGTCTCCGCCTCGCCCGAGACGACGCCAGCCAGGTGGAAGATCACGTCTGGCCGCGCCTCGACCAGCGCCGCCGCGGCCCCATGTGCCGAGAGATCGCCCTGGTGCGTAACAACGGCGATTCCTCGAATTCCTGCCGGCGGAGGCACGATGTCGTGCAGGTCGAGCGCAGTGATCGGGCGACCGGCGAGTGCGCCGTCTCTCGCCAGACGCTCGACAAGCTTGCGGCCGATCATGCCCGCCGCACCGGTGACGAGGACGCGCATCACTCGCCTCCCTTGCGGCGCTGGAACCGTGCCCGGAAGTAGAAGACCAGGAAGAAGGCGGCGACGAACCCGACGGCGACGACGCCGGCGACCGTTGGCGAGTACCCGCCGACGGCCAGCATGATGGTCGGCATGAAATAGGCGAGAATGCCGAAGCCGATGAGGATGGCGGCCGCGGCAAGCGCCGAATTCCTGTTTCCCTGTTCCAAAGGCAGCCTCCGCGTGAACCTTCCCGTCGGCGACTGGCATGCGCGATGGAGCGCCACGATGCAAGCGCCGGATTGCTCCGCGCGCGCCGACAGGCCGATCAGGCCGCCGCGCGGAACTCTTCCAGCCGGCGCTTCTGCCTTCCCTCCCCATCGAAATTGCCGGGATCGAGCCACGCCTCGTAGGCCTGGCGAAGATCGGGCCACTCCTTGTCGATGATCGAGTACCAGGCGGTGTCGCGATTCTCGCCCTTGACGACGAGGTGCTGGCGGAAGACGCCCTCGAAGCTGAAGCCGAAGCGCTCGGCGGCGCGTTTGGACGGCTCGTTGCGGTTGTTGCACTTCCATTCCCAGCGACGGTAGCCGAGATCGTCGAAGATGTGGCGGGCAAAGAGGAAATGCGCCTCGGTCGCCGCCGGCGTGCGCGCGATCCGCGGTCCCCAGTAGATGTTGCCGATCTCGGCGACGCCGTTGGCCGGATCCATGCGCATGATCGTCTGCCGCCCGGCGATTTCGCCGCTCGCCTTTTCGATGACTGCGAAGAAGAGCGGATCCGGACTCGCTTCGGCCTTCTCCAGCCAGGGCTGGAACGCCGCACGGGTCTCGGGCGGGTAATCGGGGAGCCAGCGGAATCGCTCACCGGCGTCCGGCACGCTCGACGCGGCGAAGAGGCCGTCGCCGTGGCGTGCGGCACTGAGCGGCTCGAGGACGACGTAACGACCCTCGATGACCCTGCGCTGCGGGCGTGGCCGCGGCTGCCAGTTCGTCAGGTCTTCGCCCATCCGGGCCTCCGTTCCATTGACATTGCGGATGGACGCTCACAAAAACCTAACCGGCCCGAAAGAACCAGATAGGTTGCCGCAATGCTCCACACCGTTGCCGCCTTCGACCGCCTCGGGGAGGAGAACGCCTTTGCCGTGCTGGCGCGTGCGACGACGCTCGCCGCGCAGGGACGCGACATCATCAACCTCGGCATCGGCCAGCCCGACTTCAAGACGCCGGCCCACATCGTCGAGGCCGCGATCAAGGCCTTGCGCGACGGCCACCACGGCTACACGCCGGCAACGGGCCTGCTCGCCTGCCGCGAGGCGGTCGTTCGCCGCACGATGACGACGACGGGCGTCGAGGTGTCACCTGAGAACGTGATGATCCTTCCCGGCGGCAAGCCGACCATGTATGCGGCGATCGTCATGTTCGGCGAGCCCGGCGCCGAGATCCTGTACCCGGATCCCGGCTTTCCGATCTACCGCTCGATGATCGAATTCACCGGCGCCAAGCCGGTGCCGATCCCGATCCGCGAGGAAAATGGCTTTGCCTTCTCCGCCGAGGAGACGCTGTCGCTGATCACGCCGAGGACGCGGCTGATCATCCTCAACTCGCCGGCGAACCCGACCGGCGGCGTCACGCCGCGCGCCGAGATCGAGGCGCTGGTGCGCGGCCTCGACGAGTATCCCGACGTCGCCATCCTGTCCGACGAGATCTACGACGTCATGACCTATGACGGCGAGGCGCACTGCTCGTTGCTGCAGTTCCCCGAGATCCGCGACCGCCTGATCGTTCTCAACGGCTGGTCGAAGACCTGGGCGATGACCGGCTGGCGCATGGGCTGGTCGATCTGGCCGAATTCGAAGGAGAGCAATCACCTCTACGACAAGGTACGCAAGCTCGCCGTCAACTGTTGGTCCTGCGTCAACGCCCCGTCGCAGTTCGCCGGCATCGCCGCGATCGACGGCCCGCAGGACGAGGTCGAGAAGATGATGAAGGCCTTCGACCGCCGCCGGAAGGTCGTCGTCGAAGGCCTGAACAGCCTTCCCGGCGTCTCCTGCATCACCCCGAAAGGCGCCTTCTACGCCTTCCCCAACGTCTCGGCGACCGGATGGAAAGCCAAGAAGCTCGCCTCGGCCCTGCTCGAGGAGGCCGGTGTCGCATTGATCGGCGGACCCGACTTCGGTGTGCTCGGCGAGGGCTACATCCGTCTTTCCTATGCCAACTCCGAAGAAAACATCCTGCGCGCGCTGCAGCGGATCGACGGCTTCCTCGGCGCGACGCGGGAAAAGGCGGCGTCGTGATGAGGACCCTCCTGCGCGCCGCCGCGCTGTTCCTCACCCTCGCCTCGCCCGCCCTGCCGGCCGTCGCCGACGAGCCGGCGCCCCTGTGCGGCGGCATCCAAGGTCTTCTCTGCGGCGAGAAGGAGTTCTGCGATTTCCCGGTGGGCACCTGCGGCGCCGCCGACCAGACCGGCTTCTGCGTGAAGAAACCGGAAGTCTGCACGCGCGAATACCGCCCGGTCTGCGGCTGCGACGGCAAGACCTACGGCAACGACTGCGACCGCCGCTCATCCGGTGTGTCGAAGCTGAGGGACGGCCCCTGCTGAATGCTGCTTCCGGCCCCAACGGGAATCGGTCAGCGATTCCCCGGGGCCGCGCCGATCGAGGCGCTCGCCCCCTCAGAGCGCCTTCTCGAACCAGTGGTGCGCGTAGGGATTGTCGTTGTAGCGGCCGATCTCGCGGTAGCCGCGGCTGCGGTACATGGCCTGCGCCTCGACGAGCGTCCGGTTCGTGTCGAGGCGGACCCTTTTGAACCCGGCGTCGCGCGCCAGCGCCTCCACCCGGTCCATGATGCGGCTCGCCACGCCGAGCCCGCGCTCCGTCCCGGCGGTCCACACGCGCTTGATCTCGCCCGTCGCATCGTCGAGCCGCTTCAGCGCCCCGCAGCCGACCGGCTCTTCGCCGACGCGCGCGACGAGGAACCAGCCGGCCGGCGGCGTCGC
>DUSC01000039.1 GCA_012842935.1 Hyphomicrobiales bacterium
ACCCCATGGTGGCGGAAGTTCGGGCCGGGAGCCCGGCCGAAGCGGCCGGCTTCCAACCCGGCGACCGGTTCGTCAGCGTCGACGGCGTCACGGTCGAGACGTTTTCCGACGTCCAGCGGCTCGTCTCGGGACGCGCCGGAGACCCGATCGTCTTCGTCATGATCCGCGACGGCCGTGAGGTCACCCTGACGGCGACGCCGGAAGTCACCGAACAGACCGATGCACTGGGCAATGTCGTCAAGATCGGCGTCATCGGCGTCCTCAACAACGAGGCCTTGGGGCAGCCGCGCGTGATCGAATATTCGCCGCCCGAAGCGTTGCGCGAGGCGGTTGTCGAAACCGGCCGCATCATCGAGCGGACCGGCCAGTTCATGAAGCGGTTCGTCGTCGGACGCGAGGACAAGTGCCAGCTGGGCGGTCCGGTGAAGATTGCCGACATGGCCGGAAAGGCCGCCAGGCTGGGCTTCGAATGGCTCGTCCAGCTCGTCGCCCTGCTTTCCGTCGGCATCGGCATCCTCAACCTCCTGCCCATTCCGCCGCTCGACGGGGGGCATCTCGTCTTCTACGCCGTCGAGGCTGCGACGGGTCGCCCCGTGTCGGAGCGCGTGACGGAAATGCTCTATCGCGCCGGATTTTTTCTGGTACTTGTCTTCATGGGATTCGTGTTCTGGAACGACCTGTTTGGCTGTTGAAAACAAAGCCGAAACGGTTTCCGCCGGACCCTCGTTCAGGACACGTTTACCATCGCGCCCGATAGGCGTGACGGGAATGCCACGCGGAGCGGATTAGTAAATTCAAATTAACTAGAAGCCTTGCGTGTAAGCGAAATCCGGCTATTAGCTTAGCGGCAACCATGCCCGGTTTTCTCGCCGTGGGGACTACGAGAAAAGGTTCATTCGCCCGATGAAGGCAGCATACAAGTTCATGAACGCCGTGTCGGCGGCGGCTCTGTCGGCCGGACTGGTCGTTTCGGGCGCCGCGGCTGTGCAGTTCGCGGCGGTCGCAGTTGCGGAAGCGGCCGTCGTCAGCCGTATCGAAGTGCGTGGCAACCAGCGTGTCGATGCCGACACGATCCGCAGTTACGTCGGGATCACGCCCGGCAAGCAGTTTTCCGGCGCCGACATCGACGAGGCGGTGAAGCGGCTCTTCGCGACGGGCTTGTTTTCCGACGTGCGGGTGAACCAGGCGGGCGGAACGCTGATCGTGCAGGTCGATGAGTACCCGGTCGTCAACCAGGTGCTGTTCCAGGGCAACAAGAAGATCAAGGACGCCGAACTTGCCGGCAACGTGCAGCTCAAGGCACGCGGCACGTTCTCGCAGTCCCAGCTCGAGGCCGACGCCGAATCGATCCGTGAAGCCTATCGCCGGATCGGGCGCGAGGAAGCCTCCGTCTCGACGCGGGTCATCGACCTCGGCGAGAACCGGGTAAACGTGGTCTTCGAGATCAACGAGGGCGACCGCACAAAGATCGCCGCGATCAATTTCATCGGCAACAACGCCTTCAGCGATTCTCGTCTCGCGGATGTCATCTCGACGCGCCGTTCGAACCTCCTGTCGTTCCTCTTCCGCAACGACATCTACGACGAGAATCGGCTCCGGGCAGACGAGGAAGCGCTTCGCCGCTTCTACTTCAATCGCGGCTATGCGGATTTCACGATCGTCTCCTCGCAAGCCGAACTCGACCCGTCCACCAATGAGTACACGATCACCATTACGGTGGAGGAAGGCGAGCGCTACACGTTTGGCGATGTTTCGGTCGAGAGTTCCATCCAGGGCCTGGATTCGACGACGCTCGGGTCGCTGGTCGAAAGCCGGACCGGCGACGTCTACAGCGCCAAGGACGTCGAAGACACGATCGTCGCCCTGACCGAGCGTGTCGCCGGTCTCGGCTATGCCTTTGCGCAGGTGACGCCGCGCGGCGACCGCAACTTCGAGACCCGCACGATTTCAGTCGTCTATACGATCGACGAGGGGCCGCGCGCCTATGTCGAGCGGATCGAGATTCGCGGCAACACGCGCACGCGCGACTATGTGGTGCGCCGCGAGTTCGACATCAGCGAAGGCGACGCGTTCAATCAGGTCCTCGTCCAGCGCGCCAAGCGCCGGCTCGAAGATCTCGACTTCTTCGAGTCGGTCCAGATTTCCACGGCGCCCGGCTCCGAGCCCGACCAGGTCATCCTTGTCGTGGATCTGGTCGAGAAGTCGACCGGCGAATTCTCGATCGGCGCCGGCTATGCGACCGGGGGCGAGAACAAGGGTGTCTCGGTCGAAGGCGCGATCACCGAGCGCAACTTCCTCGGTCGCGGTCAGTACATCAAGATCTCGCTCTCGGGCGGCAAGAACTCGCGCGATTTCCAGGTTTCGTTCACCGAGCCCTATTTCCTCGGTCGGCGCATCTCGGCCGGGTTCGATGTTTTTCGGTCGACCCGGAACTATACCAACTACGATTCGCAGACGATCGGCGGAACGGTTCGCTTCGGCCTGCCAATCACGCAGGCGATCACGACGCAGATCGCCTACAATCTGACCCAGGAGAAGTACAGTCTCTCCAATAGCTGCGATACGAACGGCAACGGAAAACCTGATGATCCGATTACCGATCCGGTCGTTCCTGCAAATGACTGCAATGTCTCGCAAGCCATCGTCGACGGGGTGAACAACAGTCCCTGGATCAAGTCGTCGATCAGCGGTTCCGTCCTGTTCAATACGATCGACGACATGAAGAATCCGCATGACGGCATCTATGCGAACTTCACGACGGAAGTCGCCGGTCTCGGCGGCGACGCGAAATTCGTCAAGATCACGGCGCGCGGCAACTACTACAAGACCCTTTCCGAAGAACGCGACATCGTGGGCCTCATCACCTTGGGCGCCGGCCATATCGCGGGCTTCGGCTCGGGCGGTCTTCGCGTGTTCGACCTGTTCCAGAGCAGCGAACGGATGATCCGCGGTTTCGAGTATGGCGGCATCGGGCCGATGGATAGCACATCCGGCGACTCGCTTGGCGGCACGACCTACTTCCACGGCACTCTCGAAGCGCAGTTCCCGATGCCCGTCGTGCCGGAGAGCTATGGCTTGAAGGGCGCCGTGTTTGCGGATGCTGCCACGCTGTTCGGCAACGACCTCCCGCAGGCGGATACTTCGACGGGCATGTCGTGGCGCGCTTCCGTCGGCGCTTCGCTCATCTGGGCATCGCCGTTCGGCCCGCTTCGCGTCGACTACGCGGTTCCGGTCCGGAAGCTGCCGTCCGACAAGGTGCAGAATTTCAATTTCGGCATTTCGACCCGCTTCTGACCGGAGCGGTGCGACGCTTCCGGGCCGGTTCCGGCCCGGAAGAAAAGGCTCACATGACAGACCCGGTCTTCTTCGCGCCGTCGCGCCGGTACACAGCGGCTGAGATCGCCGCCCTGACGGGTGCGGAACTGCTCGACACGGACGCCGCCGAGACCGAAATCGACCGCATCGCGCCGGCCTCGACAGGCGGTGCGGGTTCTCTGGTCTTCATCGAGGGGCAGCGGAACCTGCATATGCTGAAGGGCCTCGTTGCCTCAGCCATATTGTGCCCGGCAGAAGTCAGCGCCGAGGTTCCGGCGGGGATCGCGCGGCTGGTTACGCCTCGTCCACAGTACGCCTTCGCGCAGGTCGCCCGCCTCCTCTATCCCAGCGCCGCAACGCCGACGCCGATCACCGGACAGGTGGGGATATCTCCGGCCGCCCATGTTTCGCCGCTGGCGCGGGTCGAGGAGGGAGTGACCATCGAGCCAGGCGCCGTCATCGGCGCGGGAGCGGCAATCGGGCGGGGAACGGTCGTGGGGCCGAACGCCGTCATCGGCGCGTCGTGCCAGATCGGTCGGGACTGCTTCATCGGCGCCAGCGTCACACTCCAGTATGCGCTGGTGGGCGACAGGGTCTTCATCCACAGCGGCGCCCAGATCGGGCAGGACGGCTTCGGCTTCGTCGCAGGGGCCGGCGGGCCGGAACGAATTCCGCAGATCGGCCGCGTGGTCATCCAGAACGACGTCGAGATCGGAGCCAATACGACGGTCGATCGAGGCGCCATGAGCGATACGGTGATAGGGGAAGGCACCAAGATCGACAATCTCGTCCAGGTCGCACACAACGTGGTCATCGGACGGGGCGGCGTCATCGCGGGCCATTGCGGCCTTTCGGGATCCGTCAAGATCGGCGACTTCGTCATGTTGGGCGGCCGGGTCGGCGTGGCCGATCACATTTCGATCGGAGACCGCGCACAGATTGCGGCTTCTGCCGGATTGATGAATGACGTGCCTGCCGGCGAGCGCTGGGCAGGCTCCCCCGCTCGCCCGATGCGCGAGTTCTTCAGGGAGGTCGCGGCGATCCGCGCGCTCATGAAACCGAAAGCCAAGGACACGAACGATGGCTGAAGACAAGGGCAACACACTCGGGTCGATCGACATACTCCGCATCCTGCGCCTGTTGCCGCACCGGTATCCTTTCCTGCTGGTGGACAAGATCGTCGACATAAGGGGCGACGATTCGGCGGTCGGCATCAAGAACGTCACGTTCAACGAGCCGCACTTCCAGGGGCATTTTCCCGATCAGCCGGTCATGCCCGGCGTTCTCATCATCGAAGCGATGGCGCAGACGGCAGGAGCGATCTGCATCCACAACATGGGCACCGAGAAGCCGTCGCTGGTGTATTTCATGACCATCGACAACGCCAAGTTCAGGCGGCCCGTCGTGCCGGGCGACCGGCTCGAGCTGCACGTCTCGAAGCTTAAGCAGCGCAGCGGCATCTGGCGTTTCGCCTGCGAAGGCATCGTCGACGGCGTCAGGGTGGCCGAGGCCGAAATCACGGCCATGCTCTCTCCCAAGACGACGGCCTGATTTCGATGACCGTCGCGGCAGATGCCCACATCCACCCTCTGGCGGTAATCGACCCCGGCGCAACGGTCGGTTCCGGCTGCAGGATCGGTCCCTTCTGCACGGTCGGTCCCGAGGTGGTCCTCGGTGCGAACGTCGAATTGGTCAGCCACGTCTCCGTCATGGGCGCCACCACGGTAGGCGAGGGCTGCCGGGTGTTTCCCGGGACGGTGCTCGGCGCCGAACCGCAGAACCTCAAGCACCGGGGCGGGCGCACCACACTGTCGATCGGCCGCAACTGCGTGCTCCGCGAAGGCGTCACTGTTCATCGCGGCACGGATGTGAGCCGAGGCGCGACGACGATCGGCAACAACTGCTATATCATGGCCTACAGCCACGTGGCGCACGACTGCGCGGTCGGCAACAACGTCACCATGGCGAACGGCGCGACTCTCGGCGGTCATTGCGAGATCGGCGACAACGTGACCATCGGCGGCCTGACAGCTGTTCATCAGTTCGTCCGCGTGGGCGAGCGCGCCTTCCTTGGTGGCTGCTCGGCCGTGGTCGGCGATGTCATCCCGTTCGGCATCGCGGCGGGAAACCGCGCCAAACTGCGTGGCTTCAACATCATCGGCATGCGGCGCGCGGGCATGGCGAAATCCGAAATCCATCGCATGCGCGAGGCCTATCGGGCCATCTTCGATCCGGCGCGACCGATGGCGCAAAGCCTCGAGGCCGTCGCCGGCGAGTATCTGGATTCGCCCAACGTGCGCATGATCGTGGAATTCCTGCGGAGTCGCGGCAAGCGCCAGTTCACCGTGCCTCCCCTGGTCGACAGCGGCGATGACGAGCAGGACGAGGGGATCTGAACCGCGCCGCGCGGCTGTCGCCCTGTCGGCAGGAGACAGGATCGCGATCATCGCCGGCAGCGGAGCCTTGCCGGTCGCCCTAGCGAAGGGCCTCGAAAGACGGGGGCATCGTCCGTTCGTCATCCAGACCCGGGGCGAGGTCGACGACCCTGCGGCGTTTGCCGCCTTCGACGGGATCTCGCTGGAGCTAGAGGAGATCGGCCGCCTTGTGCCGACCCTGACCAGGAACCGCATCACGCATGCTGTTCTCGCCGGCGGAATCGGGCGTCGACCCAACTGGAAGAAGCTTCGGCCGAGCATCGGCCTGTTGAGGATCCTCCCGGTCGTGATCTCGCGGCTGGCGCGCGGCGACAACGCCGTCCTGAGCGCGCTGGTCGACCATATCGAGGCCAACGGCATCCGCGTCGTCGGCGCCCACCAGATCCTGCCTAACCTGCTCGCCGCGCCGGGATCCCTGGGGGCACATGCCCCGAGCGACCGCGATCGCCGCGACATAACCGCCGCCTGGGAGGCGGCATTGGCGATCGGTGCGCTCGATATCGGCCAGGCCGCAGTCGCCATCGGCGGCCGGGTCATCGCCCTGGAGGGCATCGAGGGTACGGATGGCCTGCTCGAACGCGTGCGCGACCTGCGCACGCATGGTCGGATCGGCGGCGCCGGCGGCGGCGTGCTGGTCAAATGCGCCAAGCCCAGACAAGAACTGCGCGCCGACCTGCCGACAATCGGGCCGCTCACCGTCGAAGCCGCACATGCCGCGGGTCTCGCCGGCATCGCCATTGAAGCCGATCGCTCGCTCATCCTGGAGGCGACCGAGGTGGCAGCTCGGGCCGACCGAGCCGGACTGTTCGTGGTCGGACTGCAGAGGCCGGAGCAGTGACCGCCGGGTCGGCTCCGCTCAGGATCGCGGTAGTCGCCGGAGAGGAGTCGGGCGACCTCCTCGCGGCCGACCTTGTGGCGGCCTTGAGCCGCATGACCGGTCGCGCCGTGGAGCTGGTCGGAGTCGGCGGACGGCACCTCGAGACGCTTGGCCTGCGCAGCCTGTTCGATCCCGCCGACATCGCGCTCATGGGCGTATCGGCGATCCTGCAAGATCTGCCGCGCCTTGTTCGCCGGATCGGCGAGACGGCGAGGCGTGTCGCGGCGGCGAAGCCAGACTGCCTGGTCACGATCGACAGTCCCGAATTCACGCTGCGCGTGGCGAGGAAGCTGCGGCAGATCGCGCCAGGCATCCCGATCGTTCATTATGTATGTCCGAGCGTGTGGGCGTGGCGCCCGGGCCGCGCGCCGGCGATGAAGCCGCATGTCGACAGGATCTTGTGCGTGCTTCCCTTCGAGGTCGAGGAGCTCCGGCGCCTGGACGGACCGCCCGGAATCTATGTCGGGCACCGGCTCGTCACCGATCCCGGCATCGCCAAGGCCGCATCCCTGCAGGCGGCGCGTCCCGCGCCGTCGGGTGGCGCCGAGAAGACGCTGCTCCTCCTGCCGGGCTCGCGCCGGGGCGAGGTACGGCGTCTCATCGCGCCGTTCGCGGAGACGGTGTCCATCATGCGGCAGCGTGGACACCGCCTCAGGCTTCTGCTGCCGACCGTGCCGAACGTTGCTGATCTGGTTCGGGCGAGCGTCGCGGGGTGGGAACTCCAGCCTGAAGTCCTGATCACGCCTGAAGAGAAATGGGACGCCTTCGGTTCCGCCGACGCCGCCCTGATCGCCTCGGGAACCGTCTCGCTGGAACTGGCGCTGGCGGGCGTGCCGATGGCGTCCTGCTATCGTTTCGACGCCGTGGCGCGGCTGGCGACGGGTCTCATCACCGTCTGGTCGGCCGCCTTGCCAAACCTGATCGCCGACAGGCCGCTGGTGCCGGAGTTCTACGACCAGTTCGTCCGGCCGAAGACGATCGCCCGCTATCTCGAAGCGCTTGTCGAAGACACGCCGATGCGCCGCTGGCAGACCGAAGGTTTCACCCGTATCCGCCGGCTCATGTCGACCGACAGGCCGTCGGGCGAGATCGCCGCCGGCGCCGTACTCGACATCGTATCGCGCAGGACATGAAAAGGCGCCCCGCCGGGCGCCTTCCTCCGGACCGAGGAAAAGAACGACTTCCCCTAGCGCGCCGCCCCGTCAGCGCTTGGCGATCGCCACGTAATCCCGCTGCGGCGCACCTGTGTAAAGCTGCCGCGGACGACCGATCTTCTGGTGCGGGTCCTCGATCATCTCCTTCCACTGGGCGATCCAGCCGACGGTTCGCGCGACGGCGAACAGCACGGTGAACATGGTGGTGGGGAAGCCGAGCGCCTTCAGCGTGATGCCCGAATAGAAATCGATGTTCGGATAGAGCTTCTTCTCGATGAAATAATCGTCGGTGAGCGCGATCTTCTCCAACTCCATGGCGACGTCGAGCATCGGATCGTCCTTGATGCCGAGTTCGCCGAGCACCTCGTGCGTCGTCTTCTGCATGATGCGCGCACGCGGATCGTAGTTCTTGTAGACGCGGTGGCCGAAGCCCATCAGGCGGAACGGATCGTTCTTGTCCTTGGCACGAGCGATGTATTCCGGGATCCGGTCGACCGTGCCGATCTCCGACAGCATGTTCAGCGCAGCTTCGTTGGCGCCGCCATGGGCGGGACCCCAGAGACAGGCAATGCCGGCCGCGATGCAGGCGAACGGGTTCGCACCCGACGAACCGGCGAGGCGCACCGTCGACGTCGAGGCGTTCTGCTCGTGATCGGCATGAAGGATGAAGATTCGATCCATGGCGCGCGCCAGGACCGGGTTCACCTTGTACTCCTCGCAGGGAACGGCGAAGCACATGTGCAGGAAATTGGCGGCGAAATTGAGCTCGTTCTTCGGGTAAACGAAGGGCTGGCCGATATGGTACTTGTACGCCATGGCCGCGATCGTCGGCATCTTGGCGATGAGGCGGATCGACGCCACCATGCGCTGATGCGGATCCGAGATGTCGGTCGAGTCGTGGTAGAACGCCGACAGGGCGCCGACGACCCCGCACATGACGGCCATCGGGTGGGCGTCGCGGCGGAAGCCGGTGAAGAAGCGCGACATCTGCTCGTGCACCATGGTGTGGCGCGTGACGCGATAGTCGAAATCATCCTTCTGGGCCTTGGTCGGCAGTTCTCCGTAGAGGAGCAGGTAGCAGACTTCGAGGAAGTCGCCGTGTTCTGCGAGCTGATCGATCGGATAGCCGCGGTGAAGAAGTATGCCTTCGTCGCCGTCGATGAAGGTGATCTGCGATTCGCAACTTGCCGTGGAGGTGAATCCGGGATCGTAGGTGAATGCGCCGGTATCGCGGTAGAGCGTGCCGATGTCGATGACGTCAGGGCCGATGGAGCCTTTTCGCACTTTCAGGTCGAGGGTTTTGCCGCCAAATTCAAGTTTCGCTGTCGAATCGGTCATCGCAAACTCCTATTGCTCGCGCGATGCGCGGGCTTCCGTTCAGCCGCTGACGGCCAACATGCCGCGGCGCGCAACAGCTAGCGTATCTGGGAAGGCAAGCCAAGCTGAGCCCGCTCGCAATGTTGCACCGCAATAGCATGTTTTCAATGCCTCTTTCGGCGCCCAGGCTCGTCTAATCGATTTGGTCGCGGATGCGTCCCAGGCTCTCTTCGCGACCGAGCACCTGCAGCACGTCGAACACACCGGGCGATGTGCTTTTCCCGGTCAACGCGGCGCGCAGCGGCTGCGCGACCGCACCGAGCTTGTGCCCTCCGGCCGCCGCAAATTCCCGAATCGCCGCCTCGGTGGCGGCAGCGGTCCAGTCGGGCCCGACCCCGGCGAGCACGTCGGCCGCGCCGCGAAGAATCGCCCGGGCCGGCCCGGCGACCAGCGCCGACGCCTTTTCGTCCAGCTTGAGCGGCCGCGTCGCGAAGAGAAAGGCGGCGCCGTCGGCGAGCTCGACGAGGGTCTTGGCCCTCTCCTTCAGCCCGGGTAGCGCAGCCAGCAGCTGCTTCTTGCGGACATCGTCGAGGCGTGCGCGGATTTCGCCGGCATTCTCGAGATAGGGCAGGGTGCGCAGGAAAATGTCGAGCAGATCCTCATCCGGCGTCTGGCGCATGTAGACGCCGTTCAGCGCCTCGAGCTTCTGGAAATCGAAGCGTGCCGCGCCGCGGTTGATGTCGTCGATGTCGAACCAGCGGATCATGTCGTCGAGGCTCATGATCTCGTCGTCGCCGTGACTCCAGCCGAGCCTGACGAGGTAGTTGCGCAGCGCCGCAGGCAGGTAGCCCATGGAGCGATAGGCATCGACCCCGAGCGCGCCGTGGCGCTTCGACAGCTTGGCGCCGTCGGCACCGTGGATCAGCGGGATATGCGCCATCACCGGCACTTCCCAGCCCATCGCATCGTAAATGACGGTCTGGCGCGCCGCGTTGGTCAGGTGGTCGTCGCCACGGATGATGTGGGTGACGCCCATGTCATGGTCGTCGACGACGACCGCGTGCATGTAGGTCGGGTTGCCGTCCGAGCGCAGGATGATGAAATCGTCGAGGTCCTTGTTGGGGAAACGCACATCGCCCTGGACCCGGTCGCGGACGATCGTTTCGCCATCTACCGGTGCCTTTATGCGGATTGCCGGCTTGACGCCCGAGGGCGCTTCAGCCGGATCGCGGTCGCGCCAGCGGCCATCGTAGCGTGGCGGGCGCCCCTCGGCGCGCGCCCGTTCGCGCATCTCTTCGAGTTCGGCGGGAGACGCATAGCAGTAGTAGGCCTTGCCCATGCGCACGAGTTCGTGGGCGACTTCACGATGGCGCGGCGCGCGCTCGAACTGCGAGAACGGATCGCCTTCCCAGAAGAGGCCGAGCCAGGTCAGGCCGTCGAGGATGGCCGCCGTGGCGGCCTCGGTCGAACGCTCGCGATCGGTATCCTCGATCCGGAGCAGCATGGTCCCGCCGGTGTGGCGGGCGTAGAGCCAGTTGAACAGCGCCGTTCGCGCCCCCCCGATGTGCAGGTAGCCGGTCGGCGAGGGAGCGAAGCGGGTTACGACGGGTTTCGACATCGGGAATTCCGGGGAAGGGGAGCGAGCCACCGCGATGGTGCGGGTGCCGTGGCGTTTTCGTGGCGCTGATGTAGCATAGGCCGCCCGGCGTGCAAGAGGACGTCCGCATGGAGCCAGCCGCGGGAAGCGCCGTCCCCGACGAGCGCCAGATGGTCGCGCCGACCGAACTCGGTACGGCCGGCGGTCGGTTGTCTCTCAGCGCGGCCTCCGACGGCGGGCAGCCGGTTCCGCACGGGCCGGCTGCGCTCCGCCCGATACCGTTCCTTGCGCCCTCGGCTCCGACCTTCTGGCATGCCGGCGCGGCGGCGCTTGCCGTTGCCCTCGAGACCGAGCGCGATCGCGGCACGGCCTTCGTCCTGATCCCCGTCATGCTGGCGTGCGGAGCGCTGGTCTATTTTTCACTGTCGAGGGAACCTTCCTTTCCCTTGCTCGCCGCCGCCGGCGTATTCGTGGCCGCCGCCGTGATGATCGCGCATGAGCGCCCGCTGTTGAGGCCGACGCTGATTGCGGCGCTGGTGGCCCTGGCTGGCATGTCGTTCGCCAAGTGGGAGACCGACCGCGCCGGCACGCTGATGCTCGGGGAAGCGATCACTACCGTGGTCACGGGGAAGGTGATCGCTTTGGAACGGCAGGCGAGCGGGCGATTCAGGCTGACGTTGACGGTGCTGGCGACCGAACGGCCCGCGCTGCGCCACGTCCCCGAACGCGTGCGCGTCTCGGCGCGTGAGATGCCTGCCGGTCTCGCTGTCGGAGACGTCGTGACCGGCCCGGCGCGCCTGATTCCGCCGTCGGGACCGCTGCGGCCGGGGGGCTACGACTTTTCGTTCGAGAGTTTCTTCGACGGAATCGGCGCGAACGGATTCTTCCTCGGGAATCCGCGCATCGCGGAGAAAGCCCCGCCCGCGACGATCGGCGACCGCTTCAAGGCGAATGTCGAGAACGCGCGCCTCGCATTGTCGGCGCGCATACGCGCACGGATCGGCGGCGCCGAAGGGGAGATCGCCGCGGCGCTCATCGCCGGGGTCCGCGCCGGGATCCCGGACGACGTCAACGAAGACCTGCGCCGCGCCGGGCTTGCCCATGTCCTATCCATTTCGGGCTTGCACATGGCGCTCGTGGCGGCGACCGTCATGGGCGCCTTGCGTGGAGGCTTCTCGCTCTTTCCCGGCTTCGCATCGCGCCGGCCGGTGAAGAAATACGCCGCGGGCGCCGCACTGTGCGCGATCGGCGTCTACCTGTTCATCTCCGGCTCCGCCGTCGCCGCCGAACGGAGCTTCCTGATGCTGGCCGTGATGCTCGGTGCCCTCCTTTTCGATCGCGCCGCCCTCACGATCCGAAACCTGGCCATTGCGGCGATCGCCGTTCTCGTCGTGTCGCCGCACGAGGTCGTCGGCCCCAGTTTCCAGATGTCGTTTGCCGCGACCGCCGCACTGATCGGCGGCTATGCGTGGTGGGCGGAACGCCGAAGGCGCCGTCGGCCGCCGTCGACCGACCATCGTTCGCACCTCGCTCGTGCCGGCCGGACGTTGCTGCGGTACGCCGCGTGGATCGCGGTCACATCCCTGATTGCCGGCGCCGCCACGAGCCTCTACGGCGTCTGGCATTTCCAGCGCGTTTCGCCGCTCAGCCTCGCCGCGAACCTGACGGCCATGCCGATCGTGTCGATCGCCGTCATGCCCCCGGCGGTGCTGGCGGTAGCCGCGATGCCGCTCGGTTTCGATGGGCCTTTCCTGGACATCATGGGGCGCGGCATCGCGGCGCTCGTCGCGATTGCTCGCTGGTTTTCCGAGCGGACGCCGGTCGATGCCGTCGGCACCTTGCCCGCTTCTGCCGTCGCCGTTGCCAGCGTCGCGTTGCTGATCGCCACCCTCGCCACGACGTGGCTGCGGTTTCTGGCGCTGCCGTTTGCCGCAGCTGCGGCGATCCTGGTGTCCACCCACAGTCTGCCCGAGGCACTGATCGCGGAGGACGGCCGGCTTCTCGGCGTTCCGCTCGGCGACGGCCGTCTGGCTGTCAGCCGGTCGCGTCCGGACCGGTTTGCCGTCGAAATCTGGACGAGGGCAACGCGGAGCGCAGCGACAGTGGCGCCGACGATGGTGTCGGGGCGAGACATCAATGCACCGCCGCGCGCGCGGTCGGACATGCCGGGAGATGGCTTCACCTGCACCGACGGCCTGTGCCTGGCGCGCAGCCGGGCCGGTATCGACATCGCAAGGGTCGATGACGCCGGACGGGCTGCCGGCCTTTGCGGCCGGGTCCAGGTCATCGTGCTGGCCGACGCGGCGGCGGCAAATCCCTGCGTCGCCGGTGAAACGTCGGTGATCACGCAAAGGGATCTCGCCCTTCGCGGCAGCGCCGCGATCGCGGTTACGGGCGACGGCGCGACCCTGCAGATCGACATCGTCCACGCGGTGCCGTTTCCGCTGCGCCCATGGCACGACCACCGGCAATACTCCCGCGCCGCACGCGGGCTTCCACCTCGCGAAAGCTCGGATAGAGCGGGGCCGTCCGCCGTGAATGGCACTGGTCCGCCCGCAGCCGGCTCGGACGGGGATCCGCCGAACGAAAGCCCGAACAGTCGAAGGGTCAGTATCGGCGGATCAGTCCCACCAGCCGACCCTGAACCTTGACCCGGTCGGGACCGAAGATGCGCGTCTCATAAGCCGGATTGGCGGCCTCCAGTGCAATCGACGCACCCTTGCGGCGGAAGCGCTTGAGCGTCGCCTCCTCGTCGTCGACAAGCGCCACGACGATCTCGCCGGGATTGGCGGTGCTGGTGCTGCGGATGATGACCGTGTCGCCATCGAAGATGCCGGCCTCGATCATGGAGTCGCCCTTGACTTCCAGCGCATAATGTTCGCCGCCGGAGATCATGTCCGGCGGGACGCTGATCGAGTGCGTCTTGTGCTGGATGGCATCGATGGGAACGCCGGCGGCGATGCGGCCCATGACGGGAATGGAAACGGCCGCGACCGAATCGTCGTCGTTGCCGGCGACCGGGGATGCCGGCTTCCTGCCGAGGCTGCCCTCGATGACGCTGGGCGAGAAACGCCGCGCCCCACCCAGCGCCGGCGCCATCGCTTCGGGAAGCTTGATGACCTCCAGCGCCCTGGCGCGATTGGGAAGGCGGCGAATGAAGCCGCGCTCCTCGAGCGCGGTGATGAGCCGATGAATTCCCGACTTGGAGGCGAGATCGAGCGCTTCCTTCATCTCGTCGAAGGACGGCGGAATCCCCGCCTCCTTCATCCGCTCATGGATGAACATCAGGAGTTCGTGTTGCTTGCGCGTCAGCATCGGCGTTCCCCCACGGAATCGGCCAAAAAACAAAACCAGAACAAACACTATCTGTTCCAGTTGTGTTCCGCAACCGCTTAAAGTTTAATGAATGCGTTGACGATTTGTTCAGCGCAGCATCAGGATGCGGCATGCGGCGCCGGCCTCCGCGGCGGGGGCATGCGGTTCGCGAACGATCAGCGCGTCGGACCGGGCGAGAATCTGCAGCATCGAGGAATCCTGCACGTCGAAGGCCGTAGCCACGAGGCGGCCGTTCTCGCGCGCCACGGTTGCGCGAACATAGTCCTGGCGCGCATCGTTGGCTGCGATGGCCTTGCCGAGCGTGGCTTCGCGCATGTCCTGATGGTAATCGAAGCCGCAGAGGCGGGCGATCAAGGGCTTCAGGAAGAGCTGGGCACAGATGAGGCTCGCCACCGGATTGCCCGGAAGCCCGAGGACGCGGAGGCGGTCCCGCCGACCGAACATCAGCGGCTTGCCCGGACGCATGGCGACCTTCCAGAAGGCGAGGGCGACGCCCTCCGCGGCGAGCACGTCGTGGATGAAGTCGTGGTCGCCGACCGAGGCCCCGCCGATCGTCACGACGACATCGGCCCCGCGTGAAGCCGCATCCCGGACGAGAGCGGCGACCGCGTCCATGCGATCCGGTGCGATGCCAAGGTCGAGGACGGTGGCGCCTGCCTCGCGTGCCGCCGCAGCGATCCCGTAGACGTTCGAGGCGATGATCTGGTCGGGGCCGGTGACGTTCCCCGGCGGAAGCAGCTCGTCGCCGGTGGCGATGATCGCAACGAGGGGCTTGCGCGCGACTGCGACGGTGGGGTGGTTGGCCGATGCGGCCAGCGAGAGTGCAGCGGGATCGAGACGGCGGCCGGCGTGAAGCAGCACCTCGCCCTCGCGGAAATCGAGGCCGCGAGGCCTGACATTCCTCATCGGGGCGACAGGCTGCGTCACCTCAACGGTCTGCGCGTCGACGCGGCGCGTGTTCTCCTGAATGAGCACGGCATCGGCGCCGGCCGGCATCGGCGCGCCGGTAAAGATGCGGACCGCCTCGCCCGGGCCGACAAGGCCGGCAAAAAGTCGCCCGGCCGGCGCCTCGCCGATCACGCGAAGCCGCGCGCCCGAGGCCGTCGTATCGGCGGCACGAACGGCATAGCCATCCATGGCCGAGGCGTCGAAGGGAGGTTGGGTGCGAAGGGCGACGATATCCTGCGCAAGAACGCGGCCGGCGGCTTCGTGAAGCGCCAGTCGCTCCGCTTCCACCGGCTCGACGTCCGCAAGCAGGCGGGCCAGGGCCTCGTCGACGGGAAGCAGCGCCACGGTCAGCGTTCCCCTGCGCGGTAGTCGCCGGACTTGCCGCCCGTCTTCTCGACCAGGCGGATACCGCCGATGACCATGCCGCGATCGACCGCCTTGGCCATGTCATAGATGGTCAGGCAGGCGACCGACGCCGCGGTCAGCGCCTCCATCTCGACGCCGGTCTTGCCGGTGACACGCGCCAGCGCCGTCACCCTCAGGCCCGGCAGAGCAGTGTCCGGCACGATGTCGACCGAAACCTTGGTCAGCATCAGCGGGTGGCACAGAGGAACGAGTTCGTGCGTTCGCTTCGCCGCCATGATGCCGGCGATGCGGGCCACTCCCAGCA
>DUSC01000040.1 GCA_012842935.1 Hyphomicrobiales bacterium
CGCCGGGCATGAACGTGCTCCCCGCCGAGATCGACGGGCGCACGGCCCGCATCGACGGGCTGGCGGTCGACCTCCCCGCACCTGTGGCGATCCCCGCCGGGGCCAGGGCGGAACTCGGCGTCCGGCCCGAGTTCGTCCGCGTCGGCCGCGACGGCTTCCCGGCGGCAATCACCAAGATCGAGGACATCGGCCGTCACAAGATCGTCCGCGCGCGGATCGGCAGCCGCGAGATCGCGGCGATCGTCGCCGAGGACGGCGAGATCCCGGCCGATCCGCATATCCGCTTCGATCCGCGCGGCATCAACATCTACGCCGATTCCTGGCGCGTCGAGACGGGAGGGGGCGCATGAACAAGACCTGGAACAATCGCGCCTGGTTGATGGTGCTGCCGGTCCTGCTGCTGGTCGCCTTCAACGCCATCATCCCCCTGATGACCGTCGTGAACTATTCGGTGCAGGAAACCTTCGGCAACAACCTGTTCTTTTTCGAGGGCGTTAAGTGGTACCAGGAGGTACTCAACTCGCCGCGCTTCCATGCCGCCCTCGGGCGTCAGTTCGCCTTCACCGCGATGATCCTGCTGATCGAGATCCCGCTCGGCGTCGCCGTGGCGCTCGCCATGCCGCGCTCGGGGCCGTGGGTGTCCGTCTGTCTTGTGCTGATGGCCCTGCCGCTGCTCATCCCGTGGAACGTGGTCGGGGCGATGTGGAACATCTTCGCCCTGCCCGACATCGGCCTCCTCGGTTACGGCCTCAATGCGGCCGGCATCGAATACAACTTCACCCGGCAGCCGGCTGCGGCCTGGTTCACCGTCGTGCTGATGGACGTCTGGCACTGGACATCCCTGGTCGTACTGCTCGCCTATGCCGGGCTGCGGTCGATCCCCGACGCCTACTACCAGGCGGCGCGTATCGACAGCGCCTCGGCCTGGTCGGTCTTCCGCTTTATCCAGCTGCCGAAGATGCGCCGCGTGCTGACCATCGCGGTGCTGCTGCGCTTCATGGATTCCTTCATGGTCTACACGGAGCCTTTCGTCCTGACCGGCGGCGGACCCGGCAATGCGACGACCTTCCTGTCGATCGACCTCGTCAAGGCGGCGCTCGGCGAGTTCAACCTCGGCATCGCCGCCGCCATGTCGATCATCTACTTCCTGATGACACTGCTGGTGTGCTGGGTGTTCTACACGCTGATGACGAAGGGAGAGGAGCAATGAGAGCACGTTGGCTCGTCCCGACCCTCTACATCATTTTCCTGATGCTGCCGATCTACTGGCTGCTCAACATGTCGTTCAAGACGACCAACGAGATCCTCGGCGGCTTCTCCTTCTATCCTCACCGCTTCACCACGACGAGCTATGTGGAGATACTGACCAATCCGGTCTGGTACAACGGCTACATCTCCTCGATCTCCTATGTCATCATCAACACGGTGATATCGGTCGCGGTGGCGCTGCCGGCGGCCTACGCTTTCTCGCGCTATCGCTTCCTCGGCGACAAGCACCTGTTCTTCTGGCTCCTGACCAACCGCATGGCGCCGCCGGCAGTGTTCGCCCTGCCGTTCTACCAGCTTTATTCGGCGATTGGCCTGTTCGATACGCCGTGGGCGGTGGCGCTGGCGCACTGCCTGTTCAACATCCCGCTCGCCGTGTGGATCCTCGAGGGTTTCATGTCGGGCGTACCGAAGGAGATCGACGAGACCGCTTACATCGACGGCTACTCGTGGCCGCGCTTCTTCGTGAAGATCTTCATGCCGCTGATCGCCTCGGGTATCGGCGTAACCGCCTTCTTCTGCTTCATGTTCTCGTGGGTGGAGATGCTGCTCGCCAAATCGCTGACGGCGGTGGCCGCCAAGCCGATCGCCGCCGTGATGACCCGCACGGCGTCGACGTCGGGCTACGAACTCGGCCTTCTCGCGGCGGCCGGCGTTCTGACCATCGTGCCGGGTGCGCTCGTCATCTACTTCGTGCGCAACTACATCGCCAAGGGTTTCGCGCTCGGGCGCGTCTAGGGAGGCTGATCGGATGCTTGACCTGACTTGGATGGCCTGGACCTGGCAGACCGCGACGTTCTTCGCCGTCATCCTCGCATTGCTGCTCGGCATGACCGTTTGGGAGTGGGCGAGCCCCGGCGGGAACCCGCGCGTCGGCGTGCTCGGCCTCAGGACCACGCGCGGCGACCGACTTTTCATTTCGCTGCTCGGCAGCGCCTACATCCATCTCGCATGGCTGGGTCTCGTCGGATCCGACCTGCGGTGGGCTCTCGCTCTCTCGATCGTCTACGCCATCGGCGTGTTTCGATTCGTTTAGAGGGGGAAACGGTGGAGCGGCCGCGTGCCGGCGGCCGCTCCGATCGCACTCGCAACCTTGTAAGGGAGGAACTCATGCGACGGCACTTACTAACATCAACGACGGCGCTCGCTCTACTGATCTGCGTCGGTCATGCCTATGCGGGCATGGACGAAGCGAAAGCTTTCCTCGATTCGGAAATCGCCGGGCTGTCGACCCTCGACCGCGCCGCCCAGGAAGCGGAGATGCAATGGTTCATCGATGCGGCGAAACCCTACGCCGGCATGGAGATCAATGTGCTCTCCGAGGGCATTCCCACCCACACCTACGAATCGACCGTGCTGGCCAAGGCCTTCGAGGCGATCACGGGCATCAAGGTGAACCACCAGATCCTCGGTGAAGGCGAAGTGGTGCAGGCCGTGCAGACGCAGATGCAGACCAATCGGAACCTCTATGACGCGTATGTCAACGATTCCGACCTAATCGGCACGCATTCGCGCATGCAGCTGGCCGTGAACCTGACCGACTTCATGGCCGGCGAAGGCAAGGACGTCACGCTGCCGACGCTCGACCTCGACGACTTCATCGGCCTCAAGTTCACGACCGGGCCGGACGGCAAGCTCTACCAGCTGCCTGATCAGCAGTTCGCCAATCTCTACTGGTTCCGGGCCGACTGGTTCTCGCGGCCCGATCTCAAGGAAAAGTTCAAGGCCAAGTACGGCTACGAACTCGGCGTGCCGGTCAACTGGTCGGCCTACGAGGACATCGCCGACTTCTTCACCAATGACGTGAAGGAGATCGACGGCGTCAGGGTCTATGGCCACATGGACTACGGCAAGCGCGCTCCCGACCTCGGCTGGCGCATGACCGATGCCTGGCTTTCCATGGCCGGAACCGGCAGCCCCGGCGAGCCGAACGGCATCCCCATCGACGAGTGGGGCATCCGCATGGAGAAGGGCTCGTGCAACCCCGCCGGCGCCTCGGTGTCGCGCGGCGGCGAGGCGAACGGCCCCGCGTCGGTCTACGCCATCGCCAAGTGGGACGAGTGGCTGCGGAAGTACGCACCTCCCGGCGCGGCGAGTTACGACTTCTACCAGTCGCTGCCGGCGCTCAGCCAGGGCAACGTCGCGCAGCAGATCTTCTGGTACACGGCCTTCCTCGCCGACATGGTCAAGCCGAAGTCGGAAGGCAACAACACGGTCGACGACCAGGGCAACCTTCTGTGGAAGATGGCGCCGTCTCCGCATGGCCCGTACTGGAAGGAAGGTCAGAAGGTGGGCTACCAGGACGTCGGGTCGTGGACCATCCTGAAGTCGACGCCGATTGACCGCGCCAAGGCCGCCTGGCTCTACGCCCAGTTCACCGTGTCGAAGACGGTGTCGCTGAAGAAAGCCCATACCGGCCTGACGATCATCCGCGACTCCGACATCCATCATCAGTCCTTCACCGACCGCGCGCCCAAGCTCGGCGGCTGGGTCGAGTTCTACCGCTCGCCCGACCGCGTGCGCTGGTCGCCGACTGGCATCAACGTCCCGGACTACCCGAAGCTCGCGCAGATCTGGTGGCAGCAGATCGGCGACGTGAACTCCGGTGCCTTCACGCCGCAGGAAGCTATGGACCGCCTCGCCGAGGAGATGGACGTCACGATGGCCCGCATGCAGGCGGCCGACGAGGCGGCCAACGTGTATGGCGGCTGCGGCCCGCGTCTGAACGAGCCGAAGGATCCTTCCGAGTGGCTCGGCAAGGAGAACGGCCCGAAGGCCAAGCTCGAGAACGAGAAGGAGCCCGGCCAGACGATCGCTTACGAGGAGCTCATCAAGCAGTGGACCTCTAAGTAGCAGCCGGATCGATTGTGCTGTGGAAGGCGGCCGCCGGGCCGCCTTCCGTCTTCTTGCCGGGCTGCCGGGTCCCGGCAATCGCATGACGCGGCTTCTCCTCGCCTCGCCGGCGACCGCACCCGTTTCACAGCGCGTCGCCGGACTCGGCTTTCCTCGGATCCTGCCGACCGGTGGCGCCCGGAAGACTGTCCGCCTGCGCGAATCGGAGATAGACTGCCGGAGATCAGGGGAGCCGCGCCGACGTGACCGTCCATGGAGGAATCGCCTTGCCGCAGGCGCGGCCCGCCACGCCCGATCTCGACACCGATGCGCCAACCGCGGCGGACCGCGCCGCGCCGACGGGTTTCACGGGTGGCGTCGATCTGGCCGCGGCCGGCGCAGTGCTGACCGTCGATCTCGGCGCGCTCGCGGCAAACTACCGGCTTCTGCGCGACATGGCCGGCAGCGAATGTGGGGCCGTCGTCAAGGCCGACGCCTATGGGATCGGCATGGGACCGGTGGCGAAGGCGCTCGACACCGAAGGATGCCGTCATTTCTTCGTCGGCCATCTCGCCGAGGGTACCGCACTGCGCGCCATCCTGCCCGGCGCTGCCATCTACGTGCTCAACGGCGTCCCGCCCGGCGCAGAACGTGCCGCGGCCGAAGCCGACCTCATCCCCGCGCTCAACAGTGTCGAGCAGATCGCCGCCTGGCGCGCCGCCGGTAAAGCACTCGGCAGGCGCCTGCCCGGCGCACTGCAGTTCGATACCGGCATGTCGCGCCTCGGTCTGCCTCCCGGAAGGATCGAAGCGCTGGCGGCAGAGCAGGGCGCCCTGGATGGCATCGACCTCCGCCTCGTCCTCAGTCACCTCGCCTGTGCCGACGAGCCGCGGCATCCGGCGAACGCGACACAGGCGACGCTGTTCGCGCGCCTCGCCGCCCATTTTCCCGGCGTGCCGCGATCCCTGGCCAATTCGTCGGGAATCTTCCTCGGCGACCTCTGCCGCACCGACGTGGCCCGCGCCGGTGCCGCGCTCTACGGCATCAATCCGACGCCGGGTGCCGGTAACCCGATGCGCCAGGTCGTGCACGTGGCGGCGAAGGTGATCCAGACCGGCGAATGCACCGCCGGCACAGGTATCGGCTACGGACACGACTTCCTTGCCGACCGCCCGATGCGGCTCGCCACCATTTCGTTGGGCTATGCCGACGGCTGGCCGCGTCGTGCCCGCGGCGCCGCCTTCCACCGCGGCGTCCGCCTGCCCTTCGTCGGCCGCGTCTCCATGGACAGTATCGTCGTCGACGCCACCCCCCTGCCCGTCGGCGCGCTCCGTCCCGGCGACCTTGTCGAGGTGATTTGCAAGAATCAGACGGTGGACGACGTCGCCCGCCTCGCCGGGACGATCGGCTACGAGATCCTCACCGGACTCGGGCAACGCTTCCACCGGCGCTGGCTCGGCTGAGCCCGGTGGAACCGGCGGCGCGGCCGCCGCGTTACTCCGCGGTGGCAACCGAGGGAGACCGCGATGATCAAATGGATCCTGATACTTCTGATCGTGGCCGCCGTGGCGAGTCTGCTCGGCTTCAATTCGCTCGCCGGCGCGGCCGCCACCGGAGCGCGGATCCTGATCGCCATCGTGCTGATCCTGTTCCTGCTCGCCGTCCTCGGCATCTACGCCATCGCATAGGCGGCGTCCCCGGCCTGTCCGCACTGGTAATCGGCGCGCGACTCCGCCATATAGCGGCGAAAGAAACCGGATCGGCCGCGGCATGCCAAGGGCACCCTTCGCCAAGATGAACGGGCTCGGCAACGAGATCATCGTCGCCGACATGCGCGGTCGCGCCGACCGGGTCGCGCCCGCCGCGGCGATCGCGCTCAACGCCGACCCGGCGACGCGCTTCGACCAGATCATGGCGATCCACGATCCGCGCACGCCCGGCACGGCCAACTACATCGAGATCCTCAATTCCGACGGCAGCCGCGCCCAGGCCTGCGGCAACGGGATGCGCTGCGTCGTCCATGCGCTTGCCGCGGAGACCGGGCAGAAGCTGTTCACCTTCGAGACGGTGGCCGGCATCCTCAACGCCGAGGAGCATGCCGACGGCTCGATCTCGGTCGACATGGGGGTGCCGCGGTTCGGCTGGCAGGACATCCCGCTGTCCGAGGAGTTCCGCGACACCCGCGCCATCGAGCTGCAGATCGGCCCGATCGACAATCCCGTCCTGCACTCGCCGTCGGTCGCCTCGATGGGCAATCCGCACGCCATCTTCTGGGTCGACCGAGATGTCTGGAGCTACGAGCTCGACCGGTTCGGCCCGCTGCTCGAGAACCACCCGATCTTCCCCGAACGCGCCAACATCACGATCGCACAGGTGACGGCGCCCGACGCCATGACCATCCGCACCTGGGAGAGGGGCGCCGGGTTGACTCGCGCCTGCGGCTCGGCCGCCTGTGCCGCCGCCGTCAGCGGCGCGCGTACCGGCCGCACCGGCCGCAAGGTGACCGTCACCGTACCCGGCGGCCCGCTCGCCATCGAATGGCGGGCCGACGACCACGTCGTCATGACCGGTCCGGCGGAGTGGGAGTTCTCGGGCTCCTTCGACCCGGCTACCGGCGCCTGGGAACGCGACCGGCAGGATGTCGCCTGATGGGAGTCGACATCGTCACATTCGGTTGCCGGCTCAATAGCTTCGAATCCGAGGTCATGCGCCGGGAGGCGGAGACCGCTGGCCTTAGCGGCATCGATGGCGGCGCCGTGATCTTCAACACCTGTGCCGTCACGGCCGAGGCTGTGCGCCAGGCGCGACAGGCGATCCGCAGGACCCGGCGCGAACGGCCCGGCGCGCGCATCGTCGTCACCGGCTGCGCCGCGCAGACCGAACCGGGCGCTTTTTCCGCCATGAGCGAGGTCGACCTGGTCATCGGCAACGACGACAAGCTGAAGGCGTCGAGCTACCGCGCACTTCCCGATTTCGGCCTGAACGATACGGAAAAGTGCCGGGTTAACGACATCATGAGCGTTCGCGAGACGGCCTCGCACATGGTGGATGCCATCGAGGGCCGGGCGCGCGCCTTCGTCCAGGTGCAGAACGGCTGCGACCACCGCTGCACCTTCTGCATCATCCCCTTCGGCCGCGGCCTTTCGCGCTCAGTGCCGATGGGTGCCGTCGTCGACCAGGTGAAACGCCTCGTCGATAACGGCTACGCCGAGATCGTCCTGACCGGCGTCGACATGACCGGATACGGTGCCGACCTGCCCGGCGCGCCGAAACTCGGGCGGCTGGTGAAGACGATCCTGCGCCAGGTGCCCGGTGTGCGGCGGCTCAGGCTGTCCTCGATCGATTCGATCGAGGCCGACGCCGATCTCATCGAGGCCATTGGCAGCGAAAGACGGCTGATGCCGCACCTGCACCTTTCTCTGCAGGCTGGCGACGACATGATCCTGAAGCGCATGAAGCGCCGACACCTGCGTGCCGATTCGATCCGCTTCTGCAACGAGATCAGGGCATTGCGCCCCGACATCGTTTTCGGCGCCGACCTGATCGCCGGCTTCCCGACGGAAACGGAGGCGATGTTCGAGAACTCGCTGGCAATCGTCGAGGAATGCGGCCTGACCCACCTCCACGTCTTCCCTTTCAGCCCACGCCCGGGCACGCCGGCGGCACGCATGCCGCAGCTTCCCCGCGCGCTGGTCAGGGAACGCGCCGCACGGCTGCGCGCGGCTGGCGACACCGCCCATGCCCGGCACCTTTCGACGCTTGCCGGCACCGAACAGGCGATCCTCGTCGAACGCGACGGGCTCGGCCGTACCGAGGATTTCACGCTCGCAACCCTCGACTTCGGCACGCCGGGCGAGATCGTCAACGCGCAGATTACCGGCCACGACGGCGCTCGACTCATCGCCACGCCGCTCGCCGCGGCCGCAGCCTGACGGAGGCGGCGATGGCTCTCGGCTTCATCAGGAAGGTCTTCTCGTTCGGCAAGCGCGACGAGCCGAAGGCTGAAGCGCCGGCGCCGCTCACGATGCCCGAAACGCCCGTCGCGACCGCGCCGGACGCTGCGACGCCGCCGCAGGCGCAAACGGCGGCGGCCGAACCGGCCGCCGCGGCATCGGCACCGCCACAGCCGGCCGCCGTGGCACCTTCGGCGGTTGCAGCCGGGAGCAAACCGGAGTCGGAAGGCGCTCCCGCAGGGGTTGCCCCGCACATCGCCCCGGAACCGGTCAACTCGGTGGAAGAGCCGGCTAAGGAACCGGACGGCGTTCCGCTCTTCGCCGATCGTCAGCAAAGGGCCGGACCGCCGGCGGCGGAAATCGCCGCGCCGATTCGCCAGCCGCCGCCGACGGAGACCGATCCGCTGAGGGCGGAAGTGGCGCCGGAACTCGTACC
>DUSC01000041.1 GCA_012842935.1 Hyphomicrobiales bacterium
CCGAGACCGTCGGCGGGCAGGCCTGCCTCCGCCATCGCCTCGCGGGCTGCGGTCTCGGCGAGTTCGTGGGTCAGCGCGGCGGCGCCGCGGTTGCTCGACGGCAGGAAGTCGACTGTGCCGGCGATCCGGGTGTTGAGGTGCTCGACGGGGAAGCGCGAGATGGCGTGGATGCCCGAGCGACCGGCGGTCAGCGCTGCCCAGTTGTCGGCCTTGCCGGCGCCGAGCGACGTGACGATGCCGATGCCCGTCACCGCCACGACCGGCCGTCCGAGATGATCCGCATGCCGTGTCATCGTGCGATCACTCCGCCCTGGTGACGATCGCGAGCCCTTCCGAGCCCCAGAAACCGATCGTCGTGGCGAGCGCCGAGTCCGGCGTGCCGGCAAACGGCGTCTCGTCGACGGTGAAGGGCGCCGGCGCGGTGCCGTTGTGCACGGCCATGGCGGCGATGGCGACGGCGAACGGAAATTGCGCTTCCTTCAGGTGCCCGGTGAGCGAGGCGAAGCCGCGCGCGACGAGGCCGGGCCGCGCTGCCAGCGCCGCCGCTTCGGCTGCCGTCGCCGCGTGGGCGCCCGACGCTCCGGATATGACGAGGCGCCCGCCTGCGGCCGGCCCGATCGCGTCGATCGCCGCGCCGATCGCGTCCGCGTGGCCGTCGCCGCGGCGCATGACGGACGAGCGGACTTCGCCGAGGCGCGCATAGGCCGTACGGCCCCGCCTTTCGGCGTGTTCGCCCGATTCGAGCACGAGGAAGGCCGCGCCCGAGCCGGTCAGCACGCCGCCGCCCTCGCTCCCGGCGCGCGCCCAGACGGATTCCCAGCCGCCGCGGTGAAGATGACCGCCGAGTTCGTACCCCAGGAGCATGTCGGGATGCTCGGTCTGGAAGGCGCCGCCGACGAGCGCAATGGAAGACTGGCCGGAGCGGATCCGCGCCGCCGCGGTCTCGACCGCCGAGATCCCGGCACCTTCCTCCCCCATGAAGGTGCGCGACGAGCCGGTGACCTTGTGGACGATGGAAATGTTGCCGGCGAGCAGGTTCGAGAGCTGCGCCAGGAAAAGCGTCGGCCTGAGATCGGTGGTGAGGATGCGGTTGATCGCCCCCCCGATGTTGGGCTCGGTGTCGGAGAGCGCGAGGATCGACGCATCGACCGTCACGTCGCGCTCGCCCCCGCCCGCGGCAACGATCATGTCCATGGCGCCGCAAAGCGCCTCGTCATCCTTGGCGCCGGCATCGTCGAGCGCCAGACCCGCGGCGTAGGTACCGAGCCGCTGCCAGGTCTCCATCTGGCGCTGGTCGCTGCGCTTGGCGATCTGCAGGCCCCAGTCGATCGCGGGGAGCGGATGGACGGCGTAGGGGGCGAAGCGCTCCCGGTCGACGACCGGTTCGGTTCCCCCGGCAAACAGTTCCCAGTGCCGCCCGGCGCCTTCGCCGAGGGACGAGACCAGGCCGATGCCGGTTATAAGGACGTCTCTGGCGCTCATTGTCGGTCTTGGGTTCGAGCTGGCGCGCCGCGCCCGCCGGTCAGGCAGCCTTGGCAGCGACGAGTTCGTCGATCTTGGCGCAGAGGTTGCGCATCAGGAAATATTCTTCCGTCGCCACCTTGCCGTCATTGACGTTCTGCGTCCACTTCTCGAGCGGCACCTTGATGCCGAATTCCTTGTCGATGGCGAAGACAATGTCCAGAAAATCGAGGCTGTCGATACCCAGATCGTCGATCGTATGGCTGTCGGGCGTGATCGTTTCGATATCGATCTCGCTCGTTTCGGCAATGATCTTCGCAACTTTTTCGAATGTGGATGGCACGTGTCCGCCTCTGCGTCGCTCTGTCGGTTGATGAATCCCGCGCTGTCTAAAGGGTTTTGCCCGGCAGGAAAAGCGGGAAGTTCGCAGGGCGGCCGTGAGGCGCGGACGCCGGCCTCCTATCAGCGCATTCGAGTCTTGTAACTTATATAAGACTCGGTATTGTCGTTCGCGAACCCCGACGACGTCGTCGCAAGCGTGGCAGTTGCGCGGACATGGCAAGCATCCTCCTGGCCGGCGTGGCCGTGATCGACTTCATCTTCATGCTCGATCAGCTGCCGCGCGCGGCTGAAAAGTACCGGGCCCGCGACGCGGCGATCAGCGGCGGCGGTTGCGCGGCCAATGCGGCCGTCGCCGTGGCGCGGCTCGGCGGACGGGCGACGCTTGCGGCACGAATCGGTGCCGACATGGTCGGGGACATGATCTTGGCCGGGCTCGAGGCGGAAGGCGTCGACTGCGGCTGCGTTCGCCGGTTCGCGGGCTGCCGGTCGTCCTTTTCCTCTGTCTATGTCGACGCGGCGGGGGAACGCCAGATCGTCAATTTCCGCGACATTTCGCTCAGCTTCGAAGCCGACTGGCTCGCCGCGGAGATCCCCTCAGGGTTCGACGCCGCGCTCGGCGACACGCGCTGGCCGCAGGGATCGGCGCTGGTGCTGCACGCGGCCAGGGAACGCGGCGCGCCCGGCGTGCTCGATGCCGAGGCCCCGATCGCCGAAGCGCGCGAGGCGCTCCATGCCGCCTCGCACATTGCCTTCTCAGTCCAGGGGCTGCGCGACCATTGCGGCCATTCGGACATCGCCCGAGGCCTGCGCCAAGTCGCCGGAGAGACCGGCGCATGGGTCTGCGTCACCGACGGAGCGCGCGGCGTGACCTGCTTGGCCGACGGCGAGACGGCCCACGTTCCGGCTTTCGCGGTCAACGCCGTCGATACGCTCGGCGCCGGCGACGTCTGGCACGGTGCCTTCGCGCTCGGCCTCGGAGAAGGGATGGAGGCATTGCGCGCGGTACGCTTTGCCAACGCCGTCGCCGCGATGAAGTGCACGCGCTTCGGCGGACGGGCGGGTATTCCGAGGCGCGCCGAGGTCGAACGATTCCTGGAGGATCGCCCATGATGACGCTGACCGCCGGAAAGCTCTGGGGCTTGCGGCGCATGGCGGACGCCGCCGGGCGCTTCAAGATGACAGCCGTCGATCAGCGGCCACCCATCAAAGGGCCGATCGCCAGGCATTACGGTCTGGCGGAAGCGCCCTACGACGACGTCGCCGGCTTCAAGGCGCTGCTGATCGAGACGCTGCAGGGCGAATCGTCGGCGATGCTGCTCGACCCGCACTATGCGGTGCCGCGCGGCATCGGCGTCTTGTCGCCGCAGAAGGGCCTGATCGTGACGCTCGAGGATTCGCTGTTCCGCGAGACCCCCGGGGGCCGCCTGTCGGCCGAGATCGACGACTGGTCGGTGGAAAAGATCAAGCGCATGGGCGCCGACGCGGTCAAGGTGCTCGCCTGGTATCGGCCGGATGCCGGCGCGGCGGTGAACGCCCACCAGCAGGATTTCGTCAAGAGAGTCGGCGAGACTTGTGAACGCTTCGATATTCCATTCCTTTTCGAACTTCTCGTCTATCCGCTCGCGACCGATGCCCACCAGACGCGCGACTATATCGAGATGTCCGGCAAAAGGGCCGACGACGTTCTCGCCTCGGTCGCCGAGTTCGCCCGGGCAGACTACGGCGTCGACGTCTTCAAGCTGGAAAGCCCGGTCGAAGCGTCGGCCGTGCCAGGCGTCGGCAGCGAGGACTGGGAGAGGACCCAGGCGCTCTTCGACGAGATGGGAAGACTGGCGGGGCGGCCCTGGGTGATGCTGTCGGCGGGCGCCGGCATGCAGGACTTCCGCAGGATCCTCACCCACGCTTACCGGGCCGGCGCGTCGGGGTATCTCGCCGGGCGCGCGATCTGGCAGGATGCCTTCGCGGCCTTTCCCGACTGGCAGGCGATTCGCGCCGGCCTGCAAGGCGGCGCGGTCGACTACATGCGCGACATCAACGACCTGACCGATGCCCAGGCGGCGCCGTGGCACACCCATGCCTGCTATGGTCCGGGCGGTGCGCGGTTCGATCCAGCCGACGCGTCGTTTCGCCACCTCTATCCCGGCTTCGGAGGGAGCGTCAGTTGAAGACGATGCGCGCCAGCACGTGCAGGCCTTCGGCCCGTTCGGCGACGATCACCGCCTCGCCCTCCCGCGCGCCGGCGCCGGTCAGGGCTGTGATGTTCTCGAGGTGGGTGATCAGTATGAGGTTGCCGGAGCCGTTGAAGCCGCGGATCAGGGCCATCACCGCCTCCTTCTGCGCCGCCGCCGCGGTTTCGTCGGCAGGCGGCGGATCGAGCACGTCGGTCGTTTCGATCTCGTTGTCGCGGAAGGCAATCCGGCCGGTGTCGGCGGCGCGGCAGTACCGGCTCGACAGAACGCGGTCGACGGGCGCCGCGCGCGCGGCGATCAGCGAGCCGATCTTGCGCGCCTGCTGGCGCCCGCGCTCGGAGAGGATGCGCTGCGTGGCGCAGTCCTCCGGATCGACGTTCGCCGCATCGTGGGTCCCGGTCACCTGTGCGTGGCGCAGGAGCACTACCTGCCCGCCTTCGCGCAGGAGCGCCCAGCCGGCTTCCGTGGCGGCCGCGGGTGCCGCGACGAGCAGGCAGGCGATCAGCGCGAACAGGCGGGACATGGGCCTTCCTTTTCGGTTTTTTGCCCATAGGGACGCGAAAGCGCGATGAAAGACAAGCCGCCTCTCGCCATCCTTCCCCTGGCGCGGCCGACCTTCGACGTCGTCTACGCCGAGGAAATGCTCGCTGGAATGCTCGTCGCGCTCGACCGGACGGGGCGGCGGATCGTCGGGCCGCGCAAGCTCCTGTTCGACGCCGACGCGACGCGGACGGCGATCTCCGACCTCGGCGCAGAGCATCCGGGACAAATCCTGATCCTGCAGGTGACCTTCACCGATGCGGCGATGACGGCGGAGATCGCGCGGGCCTTCGCCGGGCCGCTGGCGATCTGGGCGGTACCCGAACCGCGGCTCGGCGGCCGGCTCAGGCTCAACGCGCTCTGCGGCCTGAACCTTGCCGCCCACACGCTCGGTCTCGCCGGCCGCGCCTTCGGCGCGCTCTATGCCGATCCCGCCGCGGCGACTGCCGACGCTAGCCTCGAGGCGCTGCTCGCCGGCCAAAATGACGC
>DUSC01000042.1 GCA_012842935.1 Hyphomicrobiales bacterium
GTGTATGAGGTCATCGAAAAGCGCGACCGTTATTGGAATGGCCGGCTCATCCGAAAACTGGCCGCGGAGGAGGCTGCCCGCGAGGCCGCCCGCATCCGCGAGCAGGAGGAGAAGGAGCGCATCGCCCGCCACCTTGCCGAGGAAGCCGAGCGCAAGGCCAAGCGCGACGCCCGTTACGCGGCCCGCAAGGCTCGTGTCGGCCGCACGCCTCCCGGCTTCAAGCGCTGACGGCCTTCCTTCCGCATGAGGACGCCGCGCGGCGTATGGCCGCGCCGGCGAACGACCGCCTGCGCCGGACTCGACCGCTCGGCCCCTGCGTCGGCAGACAGCTTTGACCGGCGCCGACGCTGCCGCGCCGGCGCCCGGCCGGCCGGGACGCCGACCTACTTGTCTTTCGCGCGGATTGCCGCGACCGGCGCCGCTTTCGCGGCCGGCGCCGCAGCCGGCTTCTTGGCGTCCTTCTTCGGCTTGCGGGCTTCCTTCTTCGCTTTCATCTGCCCCTTGGCCATGGCTCATCCTCCTCGGCTGATGAGCCAAATCAAACGCGAAGCCGCGGCCGATGCAAGGGGCCTGAAGGCCGACCATCCGATGAGGCCGACGGCTCGATCGTCGGCCGGGAAGGACGTGTAGATCGGAAGGTGGCCGTACACCGGCGCCTTCGGCCCGGATGGCGGCCGGGTGGGGAACCGGCGTCGGCTGCCGTACCGCCCTCATCCTGCATTCGGCGCGCGTGAAGCCTTACGGGCCGCCTATTCCTCGCCGTCGACGACGCGCAGGCGCAGGTGGCCCGTCCTGGAATCCGCGGCGCGCGGCGCGCTCTCGTGTCCCGTCGGCGTGGCGTGCCCTTCCGCCCCGCCGTCGCCGAACTCGAGTGCCTCGATCTTCTGCCCGCGCTTCGTCACCTTGCCCGAAGACACCAGGATGTCGTCGATGTCGCGCGCCGCCTGGCTGAAATGAGCCTGGAGCTTGCGCACCCGGTCGTCGAGGCGGCGGACGTCCTCCATCAGCCGCACCACCTCGCCCTGGATCAGGTGCGCCTGCTCGCGCATGCGGGCGTCCTTGAGGATCGCCTGCACCACCTGGATCGACAGCATCAGCAGCGACGGGGACACGATGACGACACGGGCGCGGTGGGCGCGCTGCACGATCGCCTCGAAGTTCTCGTGGATCTCGGCGAAGATCGATTCCGACGGGACGAACAGGAAGGCGGTGTCCTGGGTCTCGCCGGCGACGAGGTACTTTTCCGCGATGGCGCGGATGTGAACCTCCATGTCCCGGCGGAAGAGCTGCGCCGCCGCCTTGCGCGCATCCGCGCCCTCGGCGGCGCGGATCGCGTTCCACGCCTCTAGCGGGAACTTCGCGTCGATGACGAGCGACGGTGCGCCGTTCGGCATGCGCACCAGACAGTCGGGGCGGTTGCCGTTGGACAGCGTCGCCTGGAACTCGAAGGCGCCGGCCGGCAGCCCGTCGGCGACGATCGCCTCCATTCGCGACTGGCCGAAGGCGCCGCGCGTCTGCTTGTTCGAGAGGATCGCCTGCAGCTGGACGACCTCGCCGGCGAGCGCCTGGATGTTGCCCTGCGCGGTGTCGATGACGGCCAGCCGCTCCTGCAGCTTCGCCAGGTTCTCGTGCGTGGAGCGTGTCTGCTCGGCCATGGTCTGCCCGATCCGGCCGGTCATGGCGTCGAGGCGCTGGCCGAGGGCCTGCGTCAGCTCGGCCTGTCGGGCGCCGAACACTTCCGCGATCGCGCCCATGCGCCCCTGCATCTCGGCCTGGGCCTGGAGCAGGCCGGCGATGCGCTGGTCGGTCTCGCGGACGCGTTCGGCGACCTCGGCCGCGGCGGCCGCACGCGCCTTCGCCGAGCGCCACAGCGCGACGGCGAGACCCGCGAGCAGGAAGACGACCGCGAGTCCGAGGGCGGCGAGTGCTGCGCCCAGCGTCACCGGCGTCGCACCGAACTGCGCGATCGGTTCGGAGAGGAGGGACTGGAGATCGTTCATTGCGGTACTGTAGACGATTCGTCCGGGCATGACAGATCAAAACGGGAACGTCCCGGTTCCGCACCCGTTGACGCTCCGCCGGCGAGGTCTTAGGTGAGGCGCATGACCGTGAAGCCGCTGATCATCCTGCCCGATCCTGTCCTGCGTCAGGTGTCGAAGCCCGTCGAGCGCATCGACGCGCCGCTGCGCAAGTTCGCCGCCGACATGCTCGACACCATGTACGACGCGCCCGGCATCGGGCTGGCCGCCATCCAGGTCGGCGAGCCCCTCCGCCTGCTGGTCATCGACCTGGCCAAGGAAGGCGAGCCGCGCGCGCCCCAGGTCTTCGTCAATCCCGAAATCGTCGCCCGTTCCGACGACCGTTCGGTCTACGAGGAGGGCTGTCTCTCCATCCCCGACTATTACGCCGAGGTCGAGCGTCCGGCTGCGGTGACGGTGACCTATTCCGACCTCGAAGGCGCCCGGCGCGAGATGAAGGCCGAGGGCCTGATGGCGACCTGCCTGCAGCACGAGATCGACCATCTGAACGGTGTGCTCTTCATCGACCACATCTCCAAGCTCAAGCGCGACATGGTCGTGAAGAAGTTCAGGAAGCTCGCCCGCGACAAGGCCCCGGCGCGCATGCTGGGATAAAGCGGCCGCAGCGAAAATGCCGGTCGCATCCTTGCCTTCGGCGAAGCCGCGTCAGGACTCCGCGGCCGCATCGGCGCGGCGCGCCAGCTGGCCGGGCGGCCGGCAGAGCCCGGGGACGCCATGATCGCCGCGATCTTCCTGGCGCACGACGCGACCCTCGCCATCCGCACCTTGCGCGGCTTCGACGGGCTTGACCTCGCGCTGGTAAACCCGTTTGAAGCGGGAGCCTGACCCGCCGGATCGGGCGACACGCAACCTGCTCGGTGAGCCATGCCGCTGCGCATCGTCTTCATGGGAACGCCGGACTTCGCCGTCGCCACGCTGCGCGCGCTGGCCGAGGCCGGCCACGACATCGCCGCGGTCTACACGCAGCCGCCGCGCCCCGCCGGCCGCCGCGGGCTGGAACCGACGCCGTCGCCCGTGCAGCGCGAGGCCGAAAGGCTCGGGCTTTCCGTGCGCACGCCGGTGTCGCTGAAGGGTGCGGCCGAGCAGGCCGCGTTCCGGGCGCTCGGCGCCGACGTCGCCGTGGTCGTCGCCTACGGGCTCCTCCTGCCGCCGGCGATCCTCGAGGGAACCCGGCTCGGCTGTTACAACGGCCATGCCTCGCTCCTGCCGCGCTGGCGCGGCGCCGCCCCCATCCAGCGCGCCATCATGGCGGGCGATGCCGAAACCGGCATGATGGTCATGAAGATGGATGCCGGTCTCGACACCGGTCCGGTCGCGCTCGCAGAGCGGGTGCCGATCGGCCCGGAGACGACGGCCGGCGACCTCCACGACCGGGTGATGGCGGTCGGCGCCCGGCTGATGGTCGAGGCCATGGCGCGGCTGGAGGCCGGCGACCTGCCCCTCGCGGCGCAGCCGGAAGAGGGCGTCACCTATGCGCGCAAGATCGACAAGGCCGAGACACGCATCGACTGGACCCGTCCGGCGGCGCAAGTCTGCGCAGCAATCCGCGGCCTGTCGCCCCATCCCGGCGCATGGTGCGAGGTCGAGATCGCCGGGCGGCCGGAGCGGCTGAAGGTGCTGCGCTGCGTCGCCGGCGAAGGCGCGGGCGCACCCGGCACCGTGCTCGCCGACGACCTCACCGTCGCCTGCGGCGAGGGCGCCGTCCGCCTTGTCGAGGTGCAACGCGCCGGCGGCAGGCCCGCCGCCGCGGCCGAGTTCCAGCGCGGCGCCCGGATCGCCGCCGGCGAGCGGCTGTCGTGAGCGGACGCGTTTCCGCCCAGGCCTCGCGGGGTCTCTAGCCGATGCAGCGCTACCGCCTCGACATCGAATATGACGGCACGGCCTATGCCGGCTGGCAGCGCCAGTCCGGCCAGCACTCCGTGCAGGCGGCGATCGAGCAGGCGGTCCTGTCCTTCTGCGGCGACAGGGTTTCCCTGCGCGCCGCCGGCCGCACGGATGCCGGCGTCCACGCGACCGGGCAGGTCGCTCATGTCGACCTGTCGCGCGACTGGCCGGCCGACACGGTGCGCGACGCGCTGAACGCCCATCTCGGCAAGGCGGAGGAGGCGGTTTCGATCCTGGCCGCGGTGCCGGTTGCGGACACGTTCGACGCCCGCTTCTCGGCGACCGGCCGGCACTATCTCTACCGCATCCTCAACCGCCGCGCCCCGCCGGCGCTGGAAAGGAACCGCGTCTGGTGGGTGCCGAAGCTTCTCGACGCGGCGGCCATGCACGAGGCCGCGCAGGAACTCGTCGGCCGCCATGACTTCACGACGTTCCGCTCGGCCCACTGCCAGGCGAAGAGCCCGATGCGGACGCTCGACCGCCTCCATGTCACGCGCGACGGCGACGTCATCGAGGTCCGCGCCGCGGCGCGCTCTTTCCTGCACAACCAGGTGCGTTCGATGGTCGGCACGCTGAAGCGCGTCGGCGAGGGCGCATGGACGCCGGCCGACGTCGCGACCGCGCTCGCCGCCCGCGACCGCGCCGCCTGTGCCGGCCTGGCCCCGCCGCAGGGGCTCTTCCTGGTCAAGGTCGATTACCCCGCCAGCTGATCCGGCGGGAGGATGCCCATCAGCCGCTCGAGCGTGATCAGCACGACCACCGAGACGACGAACAGGCCGCCGAATACCGCGCTGCCGACGGCCGCGCCGCGCCCGATCGCAGTCGTGACAAGCCGCCAGCCGAGGACCGTGAGCACGATGAACGTCAGGAGCATCAGTGCGTCGCTGGTCTGCTGGCTGACGTCGAAGACGAGAAGGAACAGCGCGACAGGGAGGGCGAGCCAGTTCATCAACGCCTCGCCCCAATTGTAGGCCACCACCAGATGCGCGACCCTGTTCGTCAGGCCGAACTGCGGCGCAGCGGCGACGAAGACGATCACCGGCACGATCCACACGGACAGATCGACGACCGCCAGCGCCGCGAGGGTTGCCAGCCGTCCGCCGCCGTCGGCCGCGATCCCGTTCGCGGTCATCAGCCAGCCGACGGCGAGGGCGGGCAGCGCGACGGGAATTGCGTAGAAGGAATTCCAGAAACCGTCGGCCGAGATGTCGAGCAGCCGCAACCCGTCCGCCCGCCCGGTCATCAGCCGCCACGCGCCGGTGAGGTTGCGCCGGATTTCGCTCATGTCGGCCATCGGATCAGCCGAACCAGTCCTGGATGAAACGCTGGTAGATCCGGGTCAGCGTCTCGAGATCGGCGAGCGCGACCCGCTCGTCGACCATGTGCATCGTCTTGCCAACCAGGCCGAACTCGACCACCGGGCAATAGTCCTTGATGAAGCGGGCGTCCGACGTGCCGCCCGAGGTCGACAGCGCCGGCCGACGTCCGACGACGGCCTCGATCGAGCCCGCGAGCGTCCCGATCAGCCTGTCGTCGCGGGTGAGGAAGACGTGGCTCGGCCGGTCGCGCCAGAGGAGATCGTAGTCGATCGCCTCCTTGCGCCCGGGCCTGAATCTCCGGCGCCGCGCGGCGCGGTCGAGACGGTTGTGGATTTCCGCCTGCAGCGTCTCGGCCGACCAGGCGTCGTTGAAGCGGACGTTGAAGGCGGCCGTGGCGCGCGCCGGGATGACGTTCGTCGCCGGATTGCCGACGTCGATCGACGTGACCTCGAGGTTGGTCGGCTGGAAGTCCCGGGTGCCCTTGTCGAACGCCGGATGGAGCAGCGCCTCGACGAGGGTGAGCAGCCCGCGGATGGGGTTGTCGGCGAGATGCGGATAGGCGGCGTGCCCCTGGCGGCCGTTGACCGTGAGCAGGCCCGAGATGGATCCGCGCCGGCCGATCTTGACGGCGTCGCCGAGCGCTTCCGGGTTGGTCGGCTCGCCGACGAGGGCCGCGTCCCAGGTCTCGCCGCGCGCCGCCGCCCAGTCGAGCAGCTTCGTCGTGCCGTTGATCGACGGCCCCTCCTCGTCGCCGGTGATCAGCAGCGACACCGATCCCTTCGGCGCGCCGCGCTCGGCGACGTGGCGGGCCAGCGCGGCGACGAAGCAGGCGATGCCGCCCTTCATGTCGACGGCGCCGCGGCCATACATCGCGCCGCCGGCGATCTCGGCGGCGAAGGGCGGATGCGTCCATGCGGCCTCGTCGCCGGCCGGCACGACGTCGGTGTGCCCGGCGAACATCAGATGCGGGCCGTTGCCCGAAAGGCGGGCATAGAGATTCTCGACGTCGGGCGTGCCTTCCTCGCTGAACACGGGGCGGTCGATGGCGAAGCCGAGGGGGGCGAGCATCGCGGCGAGCGCCGTCAGCGCGCCGCCTTCGTCGGGCGTCACCGACGGACAGCGGATCAGGGCGGCGAGATTGGCGACGGGATCGACGGGCAGGCTCATGCGGCGATGGATAGTCGAATCGGCCGGACCTGTCACGCCGCCGGCCGCGGCGCCCGCAATTGGTCTCCGGCGATGGTTGGCGCGCGGTTGACGGCGGCCGCGATCCCTGACCTGATCCGCCCATGCTGGGTCTGAGATGAACGGGAAGACGCCATCGATCGCCGTCGCCGGCGCGGGCAGCATCGGCTGCCATGTCGGCGCCTGCCTCGCGCTGGCCGGGCGGGACGTGACCCTGCTCGGGCGACCGGACGTGGTCGCCGCCGCGGCGCGCGGCCTGCGCGTCGTCGGACTTGACGGAAGGTCGCGGACCCTCGCGCCCGGTGGTGCGGTCAGGGCGACCGCCGAGCCGGCCGCCGCGCTTGCCGGGGCCGACGTCGTCCTCGTGACGGTGAAGAGCGGCGACACTGCCGCGATGGCCGGACTGATCGCCGCGTACGCCCGCGCCGACGCCGTCGTCGTCAGCCTGCAGAACGGCGTCGGCAACCTTCCGATCCTGCGCAGCCGCGTCGGCTCGGGGCGGGCCGTGCTCGGCGCCATGGTTCCCTTCAACGTGGTCCGCTCCGACGAGGCGGACGGGACGATGTCGTTCCGCCGCGCCACCGGTGGCGACATCCTGATCGAGGCGGGGCGTCCGGGCCTCAGGGCGCTGCTCGACGTCGAAGGCTGCCCGGTTCGCGAGACCCCCGACATCGAGGCGGTACTCTGGGGCAAGCTGCTCCTCAACCTCAACAACGCGCTGAACGCGCTCTCCGGCCAGCCGCTGGCGCGCCAGCTCGCCGACCGGAGATGGCGCCGCGTGCTCGCCGCGCAGATCGCCGAGGCGCTCTCGGTGATGCGCCGCGCCGGCATCCGCCCGGCGAAGATCGGCGCGATCCGCCCGGGCCTGCTGCCCTACCTGCTGCGCCTGCCGGATGCGCTCTTCGTCCGGCTCGCCCGGCGCATGCTGGCCATCGACCCGACCGCCCGCTCCTCGATGTGGGAGGACCTGCAGAGGGGGCGCCGCACCGAGATCGCCGAATTCCAGGGTGCGATCGAGCGTCTCGCGGCGGCCAACGGCATCGACGCGCCCCTGTCGCGGCGCATCGCCGCGCTGGTGCGCGAGGCCGAGGCGGCCGGCAGGGGATCGCCCGGACTCACGCCCGACGCGGTCAACGGGCGGTGCGAAGGACCCACGACGGACGGCACCCGTCTTTGAAGAAAGCAGGATCGTGCCCGGGAGGGCCTGGCGGATCGGCGGATTCGGGGTTTTCTGAGGAAGGGCGACCGTCAGGACGTGTCGGGCGGCCGCAGAAGCGGGCGCGCGACGGGGAGGCGGACGACGAGGAGCAGCGGCAGGCTGCTTGCCGCGCCGACGCTGCCTGCCAAGCCGCCAAGACCCTCGGCCGCCCGCCCGGCGGAACGGCTCTCGCGACGTCGGGCGGACGCGGCGCCCCCGTCCGCCAGCGCGGCAAGCACGGCGGCGAGGATGCGCAGCCGCAGCGCGATCAGGGCTGCGTCGGCGGCGCCGCGGTGCGGGCCGGGAAGTTCGTCGAGGCCGGCGAGATCCGGGAAGGGAAACTCCGGGCAGCCGGTCTCGATCGCTTCGGCGATCAGCGACGCCGCCTCCCGGGCGACGAAGCGGCGGGCGATCGCCTCGGCGCGGAAGAGGAGGGCAAGCACGAGGAAGCGGACGGGAAGCGAGCGGGCGGCGGCGCGTTCGGCGAGCAGCGCA
>DUSC01000043.1 GCA_012842935.1 Hyphomicrobiales bacterium
CGCGGCATCACCAAGGACGGCGCCAAGATGATCATGGCGCAGTCCTGCTCGGCGGTGCCGAAGTTCACCGTAATGTGCAACGGCTCGTTCGGCGCCGGAAACTACGGCATGTGCGGGCGGGCCTTCGACGGGCGCTTCCTGTTCACCTGGCCGAACCACCAGATCGGCGTGATGGGCGGCGACCAGGCGGCGAGCACGCTGGCCGAGGTGAAGCTCAACCAGATGAAGCGCGCCGGCCAGGTCGATCAGGCCGAAGTCGACCGGGTTTGGGAAGAGACGCGCAAGGCCTACCAGGAGCAGTTGTCGGCCTATTACTCCACCTCCCAGCTATGGGACGATGGCATCATCGATCCGGTCGACACGCGCAACGCGCTGGGCATCGCGATCTCCGCCTCACTTAACGCCCCGCTCGCAGACGTCGGCTATGGCGTGTTCAGGTTCTGACATGCCGGGTCCGATCCGCTTCTACCTCGATTTCGCCTCTCCCTACGCCTATTTCGCGGCGGGCCAAGTGGAGGAGATCGGCCGGGAGTTCGGCCGGGCGGTCGAATGGCAGCCGATCCTGATGTGGGCTGTACTGAAGGCGCATGGCATCGCGGCTCCGATGGAGGCGCCAGCCAAGCGCGCCTACATGCTTGCCGACATGGAGCGGTCTGCCGCCTTCTTCGGTCTGCCCTATGCGCGGCCGGCGAAACTGCCGATGTCGGCGCATCTGGCGGGGCGGCTGTTCCACGCGGTGCGCGCCGAGGATAGGGAGAAGGCGCTCGCGCTGGCCAGGCGGCTGCTGCCGGCCTTTTTCGCAGAGGGTCGCGACATATCCGACGAGGCGACGCTTGCGGACCTTGCTTCGGAGGCGGGAATCTCGCGCGAGGCGGCGCTCGAGGGCATGAAGGGGCCGGTCGGGCGCGCGGGCCTGGAGGCCGCCGTCGCCGAGGCGATCACAACCGGTGTGATCGGCTCGCCCTACTTTCTGGTCGACGGAAAGGGCCTGTTCGGGGCAGACAGGCTGCCTCAGCTGCGCTGGCTCTTGTCGGGAGGACGATCGTGAGCGGCTACGAGGACATCACCTATTCGGCCGAGAACGGGCGCGTCCGGATCGCGGTCAACCGGCCCGAAAAACTCAACGCCTATCGCAACGAGACGGCGGACGAATTGCGCGACGCGGTTGTGCGCGCAGGCAAGGATGGTCGCGTCCGATCGATCCTCCTGACCGGCGAAGGCCGCGCCTTCGGCGCCGGCTACGACCTCGCGACCGTCGATCCGAACGAGACGCCGGCGCTGGACGATGTGTTGCAACGGCACTTCAACCCGCTGGTCATCGCCATGCGTCAGTCGAGGCTTCCGATTGTCGCGGCTGTGAACGGCCCGTGCGCGGGGGCGGCCGTCGGCATAACGCTGGCGGCCGACATCGTGATCGCAGCGCGCTCGGCCTATTTCTACGAGCCATTCGTCGGCCTCGCGCTGGTGCCGGACGCCGGCAACACCCTTTTCCTGTCGCGCATGCTGGGCCGGGTGCGTGCGTCCGGCATGATGCTGCTCGGCGATCGCATCCCGGCCGAAAAGGCGCTGTCCTGGGGCCTGCTTTGGGATGTCGTTGACGACGCCGAGCTGACCCCGGCGGCCGAGGCAATCTGCGCCCGGCTCGCCAGGCTCGACGCCGCAGCACTCGCCGGCACCAAGCACCTGATCGACCGCGCGGCCGAGTTCGGCATCGACGAGCAGCTCGCGCTCGAACGCGACCGACAGGGAGAGGCTGGGCGCACGCCCGCAATGAGGGCCCAGATCGCCGCCTTCTTGGCCAAGCGGAAGGGTTGAACGTTTGACGACGGATGCGGGATTCGAAACGGACCTGGCCGCCGACAGCCGGGAGCAGATCCGTCCGGCGGCGTCCATCGACCATATCGGCCCGTTCTATCGGCGCATCGTCACAAGCCGCCCGCAGTTCTCCTTCCGCGTCGCCCCCAAGTCACGACAACACGCAAGGCCAGCCACATGGAGGCATGGCGATGTCATTCCTCGACGAGGCGCTCGGACTGTCCACCCACATCGCCCTGCCGGACGAGGCGTTCCTCATGGCCGGTTTCGACTGCCAATTCATCGGCGGCACTGCGATCGGCGACCTCGTCGCGGCCGAGACGGAAGCGGTCAACGCCACGACGTTGCTGATTTTTCATGCTCGGCCTCTGCCGCGTCGATAACAGGGTGATCGCTTCGGCCAGCGGCATCTGGAAGAAGGTGGCGAACGGGAGCCCCTGGTGAGGTTGGACATGGACGACACGCTTCGCCCCACGCGTTTCATCGACGCGGACAGTCCTGCAGTCCGCGGCTTCGTCGCAGCACACGCCGGCGACGGCGACGACGTGTCGAAGGCGGTCAGCCTCTACTACGCACTTCGTGACACGATTCCCTACGACATGCGCACCTTCGGCCTAGATCCTGATCAGTTCGTCGCCTCGCATGTGCTGCAGGCGAGCGGGGCCTTCTGCGTGCCGAAGGCGGTGGCGCTTGCCGCGCTCGCGCGTGCCGTCGGCATTCCGTCTCGTGTCGGCTTTGCCAATGTCCGCAACCACCTCGCCTCGCCCAGACTGTTGGCGCTGATGGACGACGACATCTTCTACTGGCACGCCTACACCTCGCTCTTCCTCGACGGGAAGTGGGTGAAGGCGACGCCGGCCTTCGACATCGCGCTTTGCAGGAAGCACGGCGTGACGCCGCTCGATTTCGACGGGCGCGAGGATTCCATCTTCCAGCCCTATGACCAGGCGGGTCGGCCGCACATGGAATATGTCGATTTCATCGGCGCATTCGACGACCTGCCCTTGGAAAGCTTCGCCGACGCCATGCGCACGCATCACAGGCGCATGCTCGACTTTCTTGATGCCGAGCGAGCTTCGCGCCGGCACGCCACCACCTCTCCCTGATGCCGGAGATGATCCTGAACCGGCGCTGCGGCTCGGGCGCGCGGGCGATCATCTCGGCGGCGCAGAACGTCATGCTGGGCGACGCGGAGGTTACGCTGGCCGGCGGCGCCGAGGTGATGAGCGGCGCGCCGCGCTAAGTGCCGTCCGCCCTCTTCGACCACGAGTGTGAATCGGCTCTGAAGGGCCGACGCCACGCTGAGGCCGCGTGAGCCGTTGATTCGCGGACCTGAATTGTCGGCTGGGTGGGGTCATGATCCGCGCCGATGATGACCCTGCCTTCGCAACGATTTTACCCGAAAGATCAGATGTCTGCTCTCTCTCGGAACAGGGTTGACCTTCGGTGCCGAATGATAGACGATCATCGACGATGGCCTGAAGCGCCTCACCCTTCACCAACTCCGAGTATTCGTCACTTCCGCCCTCGGGGGAGCGGCGCGAGTCGTGAAGCGGCAGCGTCCTCGGCTTCGGATTTCGTCGCAGCTGAAGCCGACAGGGTCGTCAATCATGGCGTGGCGCGACTGCCGATGTTCTGCGAGCATCTCCGCATCGGGAAGATCGACGGCGCAGGTGCCGGAAGAGCCGCCGCCTCCGCGGTTCGCTCGGCCGCCCGACGGCGCGGCCGGGTCATGCGCAGCCCGGCCGCACGCCGGAAGGAGCGGCCGCGCCCCCATCGCCAACGCCTCTGCCGCCTCGGCCGAAGGCGAGGCAGCCGGGCGCCGGCGGCCTCAGCGCCAGAGCCCGTCGACCCGGTCGTAGGCGCCGGCGCGCAGATCGGCGGCCGCCTCGATCAGCTTCTGCTTGGCGATCTTGTCGGAAGGCGTGCGCGGGTAGTCGTCGATGAAGGCGACGTAACGGGGAACCTTGAACGCGGCGAGGTTCTGGCGGCAGTGCTCGAACAGGGCGTCGAGCGAGAAGCTCCTGCGGTCGACACCCGGCTTCAGCTTGATGTAGGCCTTGACCTCCTCCTTGCGCAGCGGATCGGGCACGGGCACGACGGCGGCTTCCTCGACTTCCGGGATTTCGTGCAGGACGGCCTCGACCTCGCGGGCGGAGATGTTTTCGCTGGAGCGGCGCACCATGTCCTTGATGCGGCCGACGATGGAATAGTAGCCGTCCTCGTCCACCGTGAAGAGGTCGCCGGTGCGGAACCAGTCGCCGTCGAACGATTCGGCGTTGGCGTCGGGGCGCTTGTAGTAGCCGAGCAGGATCGAGCGGCCGCGGACCTGCAGTTCGCCCACCTCGCCAGCCGCGCATTCGCGGCCGTCCTCGCCGATGATGCGCGTCTCGCGGAAGGGTGCGGGAACGCCGCAGGTGCGCTTGTCCAGCTTGTGCACGGCCGCTGCGGGCATGAGGATGCCGGCGCCGATCTCGGTCATGCCGTAGGAATCGCGGGCGACGACGCCGAAGC
>DUSC01000044.1 GCA_012842935.1 Hyphomicrobiales bacterium
CCCGCCGAGTCTGGCGCGAGCGCTTCGGCGCCGAGATCGTGGAAGGCTACGGCCTGACCGAGGCGGCGCCCGTGGTCGCGGTCAACTCGGCGACCCATGGGCGCGAGGGCTCCGTCGGGCGCCTGCTGCCGGGCCTGCGCATGCGCATCGAGCCGGTCGAGGGCATCGGCGAGGGCGGGCGACTCTGGCTCTCCGGCCCCAACATCATGCTCGGCTACATCACCGCCGACCGACCGGGCGAGATACAGGCACTGGCGAACGGCTGGCACGACACCGGCGACATCGTCGCGGTCGACCGTGACGGGTTCATCTTCATCCGCGGGCGCGCCAAGCGTTTCGCCAAGATCGCCGGCGAGATGGTGTCGCTGGGCGCCGTCGAGATGCTGGTCGCCGCGCTGTGGCCGGAGGACCACCACGCCGCCGTGACCCTGCCGGACGAGCGCCGAGGCGAACGGATCGTGCTCGTGACGACGGCGACGACAGCCGATCTCACCGCGCTGAAGCGACACGGCCGGGCCATCGGCGCCAGCGACCTGATGATCCCGCAGGACATCGTGCGGGTCGAGGAGATCCCGTTGCTTGGCACGGGAAAGACCGACTATGCGACGGCCCACGAGATCGCCGCACGGCAGCTCGGGCGCGGAGCAGCGGCCTGACCTCGTCGCGGGGTACCGCCGTCAGGGCTGCGGTGCCGGGTCGGCCACTGCGGCCGCTTTCCTCTTTTCCTCCGCGGCGCGCCGCGCGTAGGCACGTGCCGACAGCGGCAGGAAAACGAGATAGCCGAACACCGTCGCCGACATCGTGTGCCACGGGTAAGCGGCGAGCAGCAGGACGAAGGTCGCCATGACGAAGATCAGCGGCAGCACCATGTCGCCGCGCACGCGCGTGCCCAGCTTCTTGGCCGAATACACCGGCAGCCGACTGATCAGGAGGTAGGCGACGAGCACGGTGTAGGCCGTGCTGGCGAAGGCGAAGCCGCGGGTCATCTCGATGCCGACGAAACCGAGATAGGCCGGCAGCATCATCAGCATGGCGCCCGCCGGCGCCGGCACGCCGACGAAGTATTCGGCCTGCCAGGCCGGCCGCTCGACATCGCCGAGGAGCACGTTGAAGCGCGCGAGCCGGAGACCGCAAGCGACGGCGAAGAGGAGCGCTGCAATCCAGCCGAACGAGCCCGCCTGGTTGAGCAGATAGGCGTAGAGCACGAGCGCGGGCGCGACGCCGAAATTGACAATGTCGGCGAGGGAGTCCATCTCGGCGCCGAACTTCGACGACGCCTTCAGCATGCGGGCCACGCGGCCGTCGAAGCCGTCGAGCAGCGCGGCGACGAGCACCATGAACACCGCGGTCTCGAATCGCCCCTCGAACGCCAGCCGGATGCCGAACAAGCCCGCGCAGATCGCCAGAACGGTGATCAGGTTCGGCAACACCAGGCGGATGGGAATTTCGCGGATGCGCGGGCCACCCTGCCCATGCGGTTCGAATGGCTTGAAGGGACCAGGCATCCGGACGCCTAGACGATGCGAACCAGGGGAGCGGCGACGTCGCTCCCGAAATCGGCCAGGACAGTCTCTCCGGCAACCGCCGTCTGCCCGACGGCGACGCGCGGCGTGGCCCCGGCCGGCAGGTAGACGTCGACGCGCGAGCCGAAACGGATCAGGCCAATGCGTTCGCCGACTCCGACATCGTTACCTGCTTCCACCCAGCACACGATACGGCGCGCCACCAGACCAGCGATCTGCACCGCGGCGACAGGCCCATGCGGGCCGTCGATGACGATGCCGTTCCGTTCGTTCTCGACCGAAGCCTTGTCGAGTTCGGCATTCAGGAACTTGCCCGGGCGGTACTCGATGCGGGAAACACGGCCACGGACCGGGGCGCGGTTCACATGGCATGAGAACACATTCATGAACACCGAGATGCGCAGAAGCTCGTCACTGCCGAGGCCGAGTTCCCTGGGCGGCACGGCCGGACCGACCGAGGAAACGCTGCCGTCGGCCGGGCTGACGACGAGGCGGTCATCGAGAGGGGTGACGCGGGGAGGATCGCGGAAGAAGTAGACGCACCAGGCCGTCAGCAGCAGCCCGAACCAGAAGAGCGTATAGGAGAAGAGGCCGAGGACGAGGGTCGCGGCGGCAAATGCCGCGATGAAGGGATAGCCCTCGCGATGGATGGGCACGAATGTCTTGCGGACCGATTCGGCAACGCTCATAGGGGCTCCGGCAGCCTCGACAGTGTTCGGGGACTGCTTATCGGATATGGGTGCCTGCCGCAACGCGACAAGGTCGGCGACGAGGCGACGCGGCGTCAGACCTCCGACGTGCGCCGGCGCACGATGACGCCCAGTTCGTCGGCCTCGCGTGCACGGCGCAACCGCTCCTCGGCTTCCGTCGCCTCGCGCTGGCGGTCCCACATCGAGGCGTAAAGGCCTCTTGCCGCCAGCAGTTCCTGGTGCGTGCCGCGCTCGGCGATCGATCCGTCGCGCAGGACGATGATCTCGTCGGCGGAAATTACCGTCGACAGCCGGTGCGCGATGACCAGCGTCGTGCGGCCACGGCTCACCGTATCGAGCGCCGCCTGGATCTCGCGCTCGGTCTGCGTGTCGAGCGCCGAAGTCGCTTCGTCCAGCATCAGGATCGGCGGCGCCTTGAGGATGGTGCGGGCAATCGCGACGCGCTGCTTTTCGCCGCCGGACAGTTTCAGGCCGCGCTCGCCGACCATGGACTGGTAGCCGTCGGGCAGTTTTTCGATGAACCCGGCGATCTGGGCGAGCTCGGCGGCGCGTCGCACCTCGTCATCCGACGCGTCGGGGCGGCCGTAGCGGATGTTGTAGGCGATCGTGTCGTTGAACAGCACGGTATCCTGCGGGACCATCCCGATCACGGCCCGCAGGCTGTCCTGCGACACGTCTCGGATGTCCTGGCCGTCGATCAGGATAGCGCCCGACTGTATGTCATAGAAGCGGAACAGAAGCCGCGAAATCGTTGATTTTCCTGCGCCCGAAGGCCCAACGATGGCAACGGTCCTGCCCGCCGGCACGCTGAACGACACGCCCTTCAGGATCGGCCGGTTCGGATCGTAGGCGAAGTGGACGTCGCGGAATTCGACCGCGCCGCTGGTCGCCGCGAGCGGTCGTGCACCGGGCTTGTCGACGACTTCCGGCGGCACGTCGAGGAGCTCGAACATCTTTTCGATGTCGGTCAGGCCCTGGCGGATCTCGCGATAGATGAAGCCGATGAAATTCAACGGTATCGACAACTGCATCAGGAGGGCGTTGATGAAGACGAAATCGCCGATCGTCTGCGTACCGGCCTGGACTTCCCGCGCCGAAAACACCATGGCAGCCGTCATGCCGGCACCGAAAATGACGCCCTGGCCGAAGTTCAGCCAGCCGAGCGAGGTCCAGGTCTGCGTCGCGGCGACCTCGTAGCGCGCCATCGACCTGTCGAAGCGACGGGCTTCCATCGCCTCGTTGTTGAAGTACTTCACCGTCTCGTAGTTGAGCAGCGAATCGATCGCCTTGGTGTTGGCGTCCGTGTCGCTGTCGTTCATTTCGCGACGGATGGTGATGCGCCAGTCGCTCGCCCAGACCGTGAACCAGGTGTACAGCCACACCGTCACGGCGACGACGGCGACATAGATCCAGCCGTAGGCGACGGCGAAGACGACGGCGGTCAGCGCGAATTCGAGGATGGTCGGCGCCGTATTGAGGATGGTGAAGCGCACGATCGTCTCGATGCCCTTCGTGCCGCGCTCGATGATACGCGACAGGCCGCCGGTACGCCGCTCCAGGTGGAAGCGCAGCGACAGTTCGTGCATGTGCACGAAGGTCTTGTAGGCGAGCTGGCGGACCGCATGCTGTCCGACGCGGGCGAACAGGGAATCGCGCAGCTGGTTGAGCCCCACTTGCACGACCCGCACCACGTTGTAGGCGATCACCAGCATCACCGGTGTCAGAAGGAACGCCGGAAGCAGCGGCGGAACGGCCGCGCCGTCTGCCGAGAGCGAATCGGTCGCCCACTTGAAGAAGTAGGGAACGGCGAGCAACACGAACTTGGCGACGACAAGGAAGACGGTCGCCCAGACCACCCGCGCCTTCAGGTCGGCGCGCCCCGATGGCCACATGTAGGGCCACAGGTTGAACAGGGTTCTGAAAATGGAGCCCGAGTCGGCCGAGACGGTCTTCTGTGCCACGCGACGTTTCCTGAGTTCGTTGCTTTTGTTGTCGTTCCGGGTGTCAAGCGTCACGGGCTGCCGCATGACCCGCCCTCGTCGCAGCACGCGTCGAGGAAGCCGGTCACCGCCCGCGCGAGATCGGCCAGCGCCCGGCGGTCGATCTCGTAGCGCGACCGCTGGCGATCCGGCGCATAGCGGACGAGGCCGGCGGCGACGAGAATCTTGAGGTGCTGGGAAACCGTCGACTGCGCGAGGTCGAGCGTGTCGACGACGTCCTTGCAGCAGCAGCAGCCGGCGGTCGAGAGATGGCGGAGGATTTCAAGGCGAGCCGGATGCGCAAGCGCGCCCAGCCTGACTGCCATCCCATCGGCAGCCGGCGACAGAACCTCTGTCGACGGAAGGATACTTCGCTCGATCATCGTTCATCGCCGATATACGATGAACGATGATCCTGCAAGGGAGAATTCCTATCGAGCCTTGGTCGTCGCCTGATCCCCAACGGCCTTCAAGTCGGCGGCCTCGCCTTCCGCCGTCTTCTCGGGAACCGAAAAGATCTGGCCCGGCCAGATCCGGTTCGGATCGGAGATCTGGTCCCGGTTGGCGAGGTAGATCGTCGTATAGCGCACGCCGCGGCCGTAGACCCGCCGCG
>DUSC01000003.1 GCA_012842935.1 Hyphomicrobiales bacterium
CTCGGCGACATCGCTGCGGCCGGCGAAGGCGGCGTTGATCGCGCCGACGGCGTCGTCGTCACCTTGTGCCTCGAGCGCCGCGGCGAAGCTGCCGTCGAGCAGCATCTCCTCCAGGCGGCGCACCGTGACGTCGGAGAACGCCGCCGGCACCCTGGCGGAGACGCCGTTGAGAATGGCAAGCACCGTCGATCCGGCAATCAGCGGCTCGACCGCCGCAGCCGCCGCCGCGGGATCGTGCGGCGGAACGTTCGTCAGCAGGCGACGGAAGTCGGTATAGTGCCAGGATTCGACGCGTCTCGTCGGAAGGCCGCCCTTGATCGCTTCGATCGCCGCGTCGCGCTTCAATACGACGGCCGGATTGCCTGGCAGCGAGGCGATGCGTTCGGCGAAAGCGTCGACGAGGGCGTTTTCCGCCGGCGTTCTCTGTGGCTGGACGAGCATGTTCATGTCCGTCCTCACGCGGCTTCGGCGATAAAGCCGGCATAGCCGTTCTTCTCGAGCTCGAGTGCGAGGCTCTTGTCGCCAGACTTGATGACCTGGCCCCTGTAAAGGACGTGGACGGAATCCGGGACGATGAAATCCAGCAGACGCTGGTAGTGCGTGATGACGACGATCGACCGGTCAGGCGCGCGCAGCGAGTTGACGCCGTCGGCGACAATCTTCAGCGCGTCGATGTCGAGGCCGGAATCGGTCTCGTCGAGAACGCAGAGTTTCGGCTCGAGAAGCTTCATCTGCAGGATCTCGGCGCGCTTCTTCTCGCCGCCGGAGAAGCCGACATTGAGCGGCCGCTTCAGCATGGCCATGTCCATGTCGAGCGAACCGGCGGCCTCCTTCACGCGCTTGAGGAAGTCCGGCACCTTGAGCGGGTCCTCGCCGCGCGCCTTGCGCTGGGCGTTGAGCGCGGTCTTGAGGAACTCCATCGTCGCCACGCCCGGGATCTCCATCGGGTACTGGAAGGCAAGGAAGATGCCGGCGGCGGCGCGCTCGGCCGGGTCCATCTCGAGGATCGAATGGCCGTTGTAGAGGATGTCGCCCTCGGTCACCTCGTAGTCCTCGCGGCCGGCGAGCACGTAGGACAGGGTCGACTTGCCCGAGCCGTTGGGACCCATGATCGCCGCCACCTCGCCGTCCCGGACGGTCAGGTTCAGGCCACGGATGATCTCGGTGCCGTCCTCGGCGATTCGGGCATGGAGGTTTCTGATCTCAAGCATCAATGTGTTCCGTTCAGTAGGTTCGTGCTTCGAGGAGGTCGTAATGGGCGGAGCGTTGGTCGAAGCGCTTGAGCACGGCGCGGGCCGCAGCCGGCACATAGCATTGCTCGTAATCCTCGCCGACGAAGGACTTGACGGCGGCGATGTCGTCGAACTCCATGATCGTGACGAACTCGACTTCGTCCTCGAGCGGCCGCCGCAGCATCTCGAAGCGGCGCAGACCGCCGATCCTCATCGCCTCGATCCCGACCGACACCTCGTTGCGCAGAAGGCTTTCGTAGGCGTCGGCATTTTCCGCCGTCGTCCAGCCGTGCCAGATCCGCTTGATCGTCAAACCCGCCTCCCTTCGCGCCGAATGCCGACCTTCTGGTTCCCGATGTCACGCATTCTTCTTGTCTTTCATGATGTCGTCGTAGGTCACCGAGTGGTCCGTATGCCGGCGCGCCGTATCGATGAAACGCCAGGCGAACCACGCAATCCCGACGGCGAAAAGGATGGGCCATAGCCACGGCGGTCCGAAGACCGCGGCCGCGACCGACACCGCCGCCGTGGCGACGACGCCGACGACGAAGAGGCGAACCGTGCGCCATCCTTCCGGCGTCACCGGATAGGAGCCGGCGCCGCCGTTCGAGCGGACGAACCACATGCCTTCGCGCAACGGGTTTGCCATCGCGGCCACCTCAGCCGACCGAACCTTCCAGGCTGATGCCGATCAGCTTCTGCGCCTCGACGGCGAACTCCATCGGCAGTTCCTGGATGACTTCCTTGACGAAACCGTTGACGATCAGCGCGATCGCCTCCTCCTCCGGAATGCCGCGCTGCATGACGTAGAACAGCTGGTCCTCGGAGATCTTCGACGTCGTCGCCTCGTGCTCGAACTTGGCGGTGGCGTTCTTCGCCTCGATGTAGGGCACGGTATGGGCGCCGCAGCGGTCGCCGATGAGCAGCGAATCGCAGTTGGTAAAATTGCGCGCATTCGTCGCCTTGCGGTGCGCCGAGACCTGGCCGCGATAGGTGTTCTGGCTGAAGCCGGCGGCGATGCCCTTGGAAATGATCCGGCTCTTCGTGTTCTTGCCGAGATGGATCATCTTGGTGCCGGAATCGACCTGCTGGTAGCCGTTGGAAACCGCGATCGAATAGAATTCGCCCTGGCTGTCGTCGCCGCGCAGGATGCAGGACGGGTACTTCCAGGTGATCGCCGAACCGGTCTCGACCTGCGTCCACGATATCTTCGAGCGGTCGCCGCGGCAGTCGCCGCGCTTGGTGACGAAGTTGTAGATGCCGCCCTTGCCCTGGGCGTCGCCCGGATACCAGTTCTGCACGGTCGAATACTTGATCTCGGCGTCGTCCAGCGCGATCAGCTCGACGACCGCGGCATGCAGCTGGTTCTCGTCGCGCTGCGGTGCCGTGCAGCCTTCCAGATAGGAGACGTAGGCCCCTTCCTCGGCGATGATCAGGGTTCGCTCGAACTGCCCGGTATTCCTCTCGTTGATGCGAAAATAGGTCGACAGTTCCATCGGGCAGCGCACTCCCTTCGGCACGAAGACGAACGAGCCGTCGGTGAACACCGCCGAATTCAGCGTCGCATAGTAGTTGTCGGTGATCGGCACGACTGAGCCGAGATACTTCCTGACCAGATCCGGATGCTCGCGGATCGCTTCCGAGATGGAGCAGAAGATCACCCCTGCCTTGGCGAGCTCGGCCTTGAAGGTGGTGACGACCGATATCGAATCGAACACCGCGTCGACCGCGACGCGGCCCGACTTGTAGACGTTGTCATTGGCCACATCGTCGCCGTCCGCCGCGGGTTTCCTCACGCCGGCCAGGATTTCCTGCTCCTTGAGCGGAATGCCGAGCTTCTCGTAGACCCTGAGCAGCTCCGGATCGACTTCGTCGAGCGACTTCGGCCCGGTCTGGCTCTTCGGCGCCGCGTAATAATAGATCTCCTGGAAGTCGATCTTGGGGTAGTCGACGCGCGCCCAAGTCGGCTCATCGAGAGTCAGCCAGCGGCGGAAGGCGCCGAGTCGCCATTCGAGCATCCAGTCGGGCTCGTTTTTCTTCGCCGAGATGAAGCTGATGATGTCTTCGTTAAGGCCCTTCGGGGCCTTATCCATCTCGATGTGGGATTCGAAACCGTACTTGTACTGGTCCACATCGATCTTGCGGACCTGCTCGATCGTCTCCTGCACCGCAGGCATCGGCGTTCTCCATCCATGCCGGGTTCAAGGCCCGGCCGTTTTCAAACTATGGCACCGCGGAGCGGCGTAAGTCGCATATAGTGCTTTCCGGCCGGGAATTCACCCGGAAATGCCGCCGGCGCGGCACCAAAAAGTGTCATTCGGACGGCATTTGCAGCCGCCCCCGCCCCGTCAGGCGGCTTTCGTCCTTTCCCGGCGAGCCAGCAGGCCCAGAAGCGCCTTTTCAAGCAGGGCGATGTCCCGTTCCGACGTCGCGTGCCCGATGGAGACGCGCAGCGCCCCGGCGGCGTCGTTGCGGCCCATGGCCTTGAGCACATGACTCGGCCCGACCTTTCCCGAGGAGCAGGCCGAGCCGGCCGAAAGTGCCACGCCGGCGAGGTCGAAGGCGATCTGCGCCGTCTCGGCCTTGACCCCCGGCAGTGCGAAGAACGTCGTGTTGGCCAGGCGCGGCGCGTCCCGGCCGAAGATCTCGACGGCCGGCTCGTGCCGGGCGAGCATCGCCTCGATGCGATCCCGCAACGCGCCGAGTTCGGCGACATGGGCAAGCCCTTCGCGCGCGGCCCGCGCGGCCGCGCCGAAGCCAGCGAGTCCGGGTACGTTCTCCGTGCCGGCGCGGTGGCCCCGCTCCTGACCGCCGCCGCGAACGAGCGGCGCTGGCATCGCCAGGTCGGACGCAGCCACGATAGCGCCCGCGCCCTTCGGGCCGCCGATCTTGTGCGAAGAAAGGATGAGGAAATCGACGCAAGACTCAGCGATATTGAGAGAAATTCTCCCTGCGGCTTGAACTGCGTCGATCACCGATATCCCGCCCGCCGCGCGCGTCGCGGCGGCGATGTCTGCCACGGGCTGAATGACGCCGGTCTCGTTGTTGGCGGCGTGCATGGCGACCAGGGGGATCCCCCGGTCCCTGTCGTGCCGGGCCAGCCGTGCTACAAGGGCATCGAGATCGACCAGACCGCTGCCATGGACGGGGATGACTTCGACGTCGGCCGGCGCGAAATGCCCGCCACAGAGAACGCACGGGTGGTCGGCGGCGCAGACGTAGAGCCGCGAGGCGCGGAGGGAACCCCGTCCCATGCGCCAGTCGGGCGTCAGCAACGTCGACGCCGCCTCGGTGGCGCCGGACGTGAAGACGACGTTCGCGGCCCTGGCGCCGGCAAGTGCCGCGACCTCCTGACGGGCGTCCTCGACAACGCGCCTTGCCGCGCGCCCCTCGGCGTGGACGGAGGATGGATTGCCGACGATCGCCAGCGCCTCGACCATGGCCGCGCGGGCGCTCTCCCGAAGGGGAGCGCTGGCGTTGTAGTCGAGATAGGCGCGCTCGCCGGCCATGACCGTTTCACATTCCGCCCGCCGCCACCCGGCCGCAAAGCGTTATTTCCTTGAAAATCCGAAACGAGCCATCCTATTTACCGGGCAAGCGGACGGATAGCCGTTCCTGTTTTGAATTATTCTAAACTAGCTTCTAGGGAGCCCGGTCGGCGGCGTCAAGGTTCGACGGCCGGAGGCCCAGAGGTGGCGTCGCGCAGCAGTCGCTGCAAGTGGAGTTGTCATGCCTGAGGTCATTTTCAACGGTCCCGCGGGGCGGCTTGAAGGCCGCTACCAGCCGTCGAGTGAGAAGAACGCGCCGATCGCGCTCATCCTGCACCCGCACCCGCAGTTCGGCGGGACGATGAACAACAGGATCGTCTACGACCTCTTCTACATGTTCCAGAAGCGCGATTTCACCACGCTGCGCTTCAATTTCCGCGGCATCGGCCGCAGCCAGGGCGAGTTCGACCACGGGACGGGCGAGCTTTCCGACGCCGCCGCCGCGCTCGACTGGGTGCAGTCGCTGCATCCGGATTCGAAGAGCTGCTGGGTCGCCGGATACTCGTTCGGCGCCTGGATCGGCATGCAGCTCCTGATGCGCCGCCCGGAGATCGAGGGCTTCATATCGGTCGCCCCGCAGCCGAACACCTACGACTTCTCGTTCCTGGCGCCCTGTCCTTCCTCGGGTCTCATCATCCATGGCGACAGCGACAAGGTGGCGCCGCCGAAGGACGTTCAGGGCCTGGTCGACAAGCTGCACACGCAGAAGGGCATCACGATCACGCAGAAGACCATTCCGGGAGCGAATCACTTCTTCGCCAATCACGCAGAGACGCTCATCGAGGAATGTTCGGAGTATCTCGACCGGCGTCTGGCCGGCGAATTGGCCGATCCGCGACCCAAGCGCCTGCGCTGACGGACCGTTTTCCAGCGTTTCCGCCCCTTTCGGGCCCTTACCGGCTAATGTCCGGTCGACAGGGAGAGGACTTCGTGGCACGTTTCGCCCGCAGGATTGTCGTCGAAAACGGGGGAAGGCCACATGTACAAGTTCGAGGTGTACAAGGACAAGAAAGGCGAGTTCCGCTTCCGCTTCCGCGCCAGGAACGGAGAGCCGATGTTCGCGTCGGAGGGTTACAAGACCAAAGCCTCGGTGACGAAGGCCATCGATTCGATCAAGAAGAACGCGCCGGGCGCGGAAACGGTCGACATGACCGCCGCGGCGAAGCCGGCCGCGGCGAAACCCGCTGCGAAGGCCGCCGCCAAGCCCGCTGCGGCGAGCGCGGCCGCCGCGCCCGCGACGAAGGCTAAGGCCGAGCCGAAGGCAAAGCCTGCTGCGAAGGCCCCCGCCGCCAAGTAGTCTGCCAAGTTGTCCGCTCGGCCGGCGCGCGTCGCGCGCTGCGCGATTCCGCCGCCAGACGACGGCCCATTGCCGGGTGCTGGCGTCCGGCAAATGCTCCCGCCGCCGGCTGTCCCGCGCGATTCAACGGGACGGCCGGATTTCCATTCCATGATCGGGACGCCGCAAGCCGGCTTGCTGACGGCATACCGCAACTGCCGTTTGCTCCGCGGGCAGGACGACCCCGCCGAAGTATTTCCGTCGCCTGACGCGGCGTGAAGCCGCCCACGGGATGACAAGTCTCGCGCGCTTCCTATATCCGGGCGGCTTGACCGTCGTTCGGCCGGCGAGCTAACGCATCGCGCGCACGCATTACCGAGAGGTCGCCTGACATGGAAATCTTCACCAGCGCCGGCCTGTCGGCGCTCCTTCAGGTGATCGCGATCGATCTGGTGCTTGCCGGCGACAACGCCATCGTCATCGGCCTCGCCGCCGCGGGCCTTCCTGCCGCGCAGCGGCGCAAGGCGATCGTCATCGGCATCCTCGCGGCGACAGTCCTGCGCATCGGCTTCGCCGCGGTGACGCTGCAGCTGCTGCAGATCCTCGGCCTGCTTCTGATGGGCGGCATCCTGCTGCTCTGGGTCTGCTGGAAGATGTGGCGCGAGCTCAGCACGTCGCACGAAGAGCGCAACGCGGCCGAGGAAGCGCTCGAGGAGACCGATCTCGACGCGAGCGGTGCGGTGGCCGACAAAGGGCCGGCGAAGTCCTTCGCTCAGGCAGCCTGGCAAATCGTCGTCGCCGACGTCTCGATGTCGCTCGACAACGTGCTGGCGGTGGCGGGTGCCGCGCGCGATCACCCGACGGTGCTCGTCATCGGCCTGCTTCTCTCCATCGCCCTGATGGGCGTTGCCGCGAGCGTCATCGCGCGGCTGCTCAACCGCTATCCCTGGATCGCCTATATCGGGCTTCTCATCATCCTCTACGTTGCGCTCGACATGATCTATCGCGGCGCACTGGAGGTCTGGCCCTACGTCAACGGCGCGGCAAGCTAAGTATCGGAGACTGCTGGCCACATACCATTGCCCGGCGAAGTGTGATACGTCGCCGCCGATTTCTTCCACAGAGCAGGAATGCCCATGTCCGCGGCCCCCCGCGTCAGTTTCGTCAGCCTAGGCTGCCCCAAAGCCCTCGTCGATTCCGAACGCATCATCACCCGCCTGCGTGCCGAAGGCTATGAAATCGCGCGCAAGCACGAGGGCGCCGATCTCGTGCTCGTCAACACCTGCGGTTTCCTCGATTCCGCGCGCGACGAATCCCTCGAGGCGATCGGCAAGGCGATGGCCGAGAACGGCAAGGTGATCGTCACCGGCTGCATGGGCGCCACGCCGGATCTGATCCGTGAAAAGCACCCCAACGTGCTCGCCATCACCGGCCCGCAGGCTTTCGAGAGCGTCATGGCGGCGGTACACGAGGCCGCACCCCCGGCGCACGAGCCCTTCGTCGACCTGATACCGCCGCAGGGTGTCAAGCTCACCCCCCGCCACTACGCCTACCTGAAGATATCCGAGGGCTGCAACAACCGCTGTTCCTTCTGCATCATTCCGGCGCTGCGCGGCGATCTCGTCTCGCGGCCCGCCGCCGACGTGCTGCGCGAGGCCGAGAAGCTGGTTGCGGCCGGCGTCAAGGAACTGCTTGTCATCTCACAGGACACAAGCGCCTACGGCGTCGACCTGAAGTACCGGGAGAGCCAGTGGAAGGACCGTTCGGTCCGCGCCAAGTTCCTCGATCTGTCGCGCGAGCTGGGCGAACTCGGCGCCTGGGTGCGGCTTCACTATGTCTATCCCTATCCGCATGTCGACGACGTCATTCCCCTGATGGCCGAGGGCAAGATCCTTCCCTATCTCGACATCCCTTTCCAGCACGCTTCGCCGGCCGTGCTGAAGTCGATGCGCCGGCCCGCGCACCAGGAGCGCACGCTGGAGCGTATCCGCGCGTGGCGCGAGACCTGCCCGGACCTTGCGCTGCGTTCGACCTTCATCGTCGGTTTTCCCGGCGAGACGGACGAGGATTTCGAAATGCTGCTCGACTGGCTCGACGAGGCCAGGATCGACCGAGCCGGCTGCTTCCGCTACGAGCCGGTTAAGGGTGCGCGCTCGGAGGAACTCGGGCTTCCCGAAGTGCCGAAGGAGGTGAAGGACGCCCGTTGGCACCGCTTCATGCAGCGGCAGCAAAAGGTGTCGGCCGCCCAGCTGCAGAAGAAGGTGGGCAAGCGCCTCCCGGTCCTCATCGACGAGGCGAACGGAACCGAAGGCAAGGGGCGTACCCGCTACGACGCCCCCGAGATCGACGGCTCCGTCTTCGTCCGTGCTCGCCGCCCGCTGCGCACCGGCGACGTCGTCACCGTGAAGATCGACCGCGCCGACGCCTACGACCTCCACGGCCAGGCGGTCTGAACGCGGTCAGCGGACCCGCACGGCCGAGGGCGTCTCGCCGAAGCGGCGAACGAACTGTCGGTTGAACGTCGAAATGTCCGAGAAGCCTGACTGCCAGGCTATCTCCTGGATACGGCGGTCATCATTGGCGCGATTACTGAGCAGTTCCCATGCGCATTTCAGCCGTCGTTCCACGAGATATTCGGAGAAGGTCAGGCCGGTCTCCTCAAACAGCTTCTGGATGTAGCGCTCCGACAGGTCGAGCCGGCGCGCGGCGCGCCGGATGTCGAAGGTGGGTTGCGTAAACGCCTCCTCCACCAGGCGCTTGATGGCGGCAAGCCGTGCCGCGCGCAGGCTGCGGGCAACGGCGGGGTTTTCGGTGCGCTCGACGCGCGACAGCGCCGCCACCACCAGCTCGACGATATGGTTGCCGACCATGACACGCACATCGGCGTCGGCCAGGTCGCCGGCGAATGACAGCGCGGCGAGATAGCTCACCAGGAGGCGGATTTCGGGTACGTCGGCGGGCAGCCACATGCCACCGAAGCGCGCGGTCTCGCCGAGCCGGCCGCTCACCGCGCTGTCGGCCACCATGATCGAGCGATACTCGGTCGCAACGCTGGTAACCTCGTTCGACGCCAGCCCTTCATGAAAGACGAAGGCTTCGCCGGGATGAACGACGGTGGCGCGGCCGGCCTGTTCGCAGAACGACGCGCCGTGCCTAACGATGTCGAGCACAAAGTTGGTGTCACCCTTTTCCAGCCGCGCAGTCCTGCACACCTTCGGCGAGCCGGCAACTGACCCGATCGTGACCGGACCGAGGCGGATGGCGAGCATCTCCGACCAGAAGGGCTCGTCAGAGTTGCCGTCGATGGTGCAGTTGACGAAGGACGAGATATAGGATTCGCGCCAGTAATCGAGTCGACGCTCGACCGGGATCCCGTCCGTCGAGATCCGGCGCATGTGGTTGGCCTGCGAATCGGTCGAAAGGGCCGATGAGAACGGAGATTGGCCGTCCGACATTGCGCCTCCCGTCGGCATTGCCGCCGCAACGGCGCTTCCGCCTAAGAACGGCAGCACCGTCCTGGGCTGCAATTCTAGCGGCTGAAGCCCGATCGCGCAATCAGTGGACGTTTCCGTTGCGTCGAGCATCTTACAAGTCCGTCCGCGATCGATTGTACATCAGCGCCCCCTCGGCCCCCTCGTCGCAGGTATCGCCAAGCGAAGCGGCCAGCCGCGGGCAGCTTCTGGCGAGTTCCTCGAGGGTGATGTTCTGGGGGATGCGCGTGTGGCGCACGCAGACGGCGCCGTGCGTGTTCCATGCCGCCTCGAAGGGCACGGTCGTGTCCGTCTCGCGCTTCTGGATGCCGGCGACGTCGTAGAGATCGATCATGGTGCCGTTGCGCGTGGTACCCTGTCCCTCGCCGCAGTAGTCGGCCCGCGCCATGCGCATGCAGGTGCGGTAGAGATCGAGCATCGGCACGCCGTCGGCCGCGTCCGGCAGCCAGGGCTTGTAGCCCCACCGCACGCATTTAGCCTGCACGCCGCCGACGCAAGTGAGGCTGAAACCCGGCGCCTCGGGATGGTATTCCACATGTTCGTCAAGCGTTCCTCGCATTGGGAAGCCTTTGCGCACCCCATAGGAGTCGGGATTGCATAGGTTCTGCCAGTCGCCGCCCGCTGCTGGGCGGGCGCTGAAATCGTATAGGACGATCTCGGGATCCTTCGGATCGGTCTCGACGCCATCGATGCGGATCTGTGCCTGCGTTGCGTCGGGCAGGCCCATGGTCAGCACGGCACCGACCAGGTCTTCGCCCTGGCGGACGGAGCCGTCCGACATCGTGACGACGAAGCGGGTTTCGACCACGTCAACCGCGTCGACGGTGGCGACGGGCGCCGGCAGGCCGCCGGCCGTGGCCGTGAGCGGAATGAAAAGCAGTGCCGCAGCGGCGGCGGTCTTGAAAGGAGTCATGCTCGGTTCCTCGCAAGGGCGGGCCGGTACCCGAGGGCCGGACCGCCGAAAGGGGCGTCCCGCCGTGCCCGCGGCGGGACGAGGCGATCATTCGGCGGGCAACTCGATGCCGACGATGGTGAAGCCGCGCAGTGCCGGCCGGCTGGCCGTAGCGAAAGCGCCGCGGTGCGAGTCGTTGTGCCGGATGTCCTGAGGTTCGCTTCCCTGGGGGTTGATGGCGTTCGGGTAAACGGCATTCGGGTAAACGGCATTCGGGTTGATGGCGTTCGGGTTGATGGCGTTCGGGTAAACGGCGTTATCGGCCAGCCCATTGCCGGCCAAAGCGTTGACGTTGACGCCGTTGGCTTCAGAACTGTTCGGCACTGTGGGCCCGCCCCCGGCGTTGGCCGGGACGGCCATGCCGAGCGCCGCGCAGGCGAAGGCAGCGAGGAGGGTCTTCCGGTAAGTCATGTTCTGTCTCCCGTGCTGGGTGTGGCTTGTACGGGAGCGCCTCTATCGGCTTCCGGACCCAACGTCATCCCGCAGGGCGGCGCATGCAAAGACAGGTTCGCCTGGTGCAAATTCCCGTCGCCCGTAGGCTCGCAAGGTGCGGCGCGTAGGGCGTTCGGCCGTTAAGGTTGACTCCACCAATTTCCCCGAGACTGCCGCCGATCGCCTAGGTTCTGGCGCGTCCACGAGGAAAGGACCATGCAACGCAGCGCAGGAACCACCGAAAGGCTCGCCTCTCTCGACCTTCTGCGCGTCGTCGCCGCGCTGGCGGTGGTGGCCTTCCACTATCTTTTCCGCGGCGCGGCCGGCGAGCCCATGCTCGACGTCTCCTATCCGGCACTCGCGCCGTTCGCTTTGCCCGGCTATCTCGGCGTCAACCTGTTCTTCCTTATCAGCGGTTTCGTCATCGCCTGGTCGGCCGAGGGGCGCGACGGTGTAGGTTTCGCAATTGCCCGTTTTGCCCGCATCTATCCCGGTTTTGTCGCCTCGATGACGATCACCTTTGTCGTCCTCCTTTTCGCCGGCGATCCGCGCTGGCCGGTCGGCATGGCCCAGTATCTCGCCAATCTGTTCGTCCTGTCGCCCGCACTCGGCCAGCCCTTCATGGACGGTGTCTACTGGTCGATTGTGCTCGAACTCGTCTTTTACTTTTGGGTCACCCTGGCCCTGCTCTTCGGCATCTTCGAGCGCTGGAAGCTCCCGCTTGTCGCCGGATGGCTCGCGCTTTGCGCGACAAACGAATATTTCATCGATTCCAGCGCGGCGCGGCTCGTCTTCATCACCGAATTCGGCCCGTGGTTTGCCGGCGGCATTCTCGTCCACCACGTCTTTTCCCGGGGCTGGTCGGTTGCCGCGGCAGGCCTGATGGCCGCATCCTTCGCCCTGTCCTGCGCAATGCTCCCGATCACCGCCGGCTGGATGCAGCAGACTTACGGCACTTCGCTCGATACCGGTGCGCTGATCGGCGCCAACGTCGTCATCCATCTTCTTCTGCCCGTGGCGATCGCCGCGCGGCGCCGCGTGCCCGCCGCGCCGGTGGTGATCATGCTCGGCGGTCTGACCTATCCGCTCTACCTGCTCCATCAGAACATCGGTTACGTCCTCATCAACGCGCTTGCGCCATGGTTCGGCGTTTTCCTCGCCGCACCGATTACCCTGCTCGGTGTTGTCGTGGCGTCCTGGCTGGTGTGGCGCTTCGTCGAGACCCCGGGACGGAAGGCAACGGCACGGTTGCTGACGCGTCTCGTCTCCGTGAGCGGTTTTCGTCCGGCACGGGCCTCCTGAGCGGTCTTCCTGCGATCCGCTGAACGAGTACAGGAAACGGTAGCGCCGTCTCCCGATCCATCGCCTGCGCGCTGTTGTGCGCCTCGCGTTCGACGATGCGCGACAGGTAGGCAGCGAACGCCGGCCGCTGCGGCGGTCCCTTCATGACGTTCGTGATGAAGGCGATGACGCTCGCGAGATGGGTGTCCGCCCAGATGAAGCGGTCACCTGCAGCGAATTCGTTGGCAAGGAGGTGGCGCTCAACGTTCGCCGCCATGTCCTCGAAAGCGCCGAACGAGTAGTCGTTGCTCCCATCCGTCAGTCCGGCCCCGAGCCGCCAGCGCCGGGTCGAACACCGAATCGCAGTAGACCGGCCAGGTCAGGTATTTCGCCCGGGCCGGGCCGCCGATGGCTGGCGCGAGGTGCGCATGCGCAAAGACGTCGCCCAGATGGATCGTGATCGCCGCCCGCTCCGTGACGATGATCCCGTCATGGGCGATCGCCGGCACTGTCTCGTGCGACTGGATCGCCCGGTTGCTTTCGGGCGCGCCGCCTTCGGCGCGGATGTCGACAATTGCGATCTCGTCGTGCTGGCCGAGCTGTTCGACGAGCCAGAGCACGCCGGTCGAGTGCGACCAGCGGGCGCGGAAGGGATTCAGCATCGGCCCAATCCCCTTTCGTCTGTGGGCCGGCGCGCGGCCGCCATGTCCGGTGCGACGCTGGAGACAGCTGACTGTTCCCGACAGCTTTCCGTCACGATCACACCTGTCCTGACGAGGCGCGATTTCCATCTCCCCCGGCGGAGATCGGTCGAAATGAAAAAGGGGCGCCCGCCGGGCGCCCCCTGAGTGACAGTGCGTCCTGCCGGTGCTTACTGCGGCAGCTTGTCGTCGACGCCCTTGACGTAGAAGTTCAGACCGAGCAGCACGCCGTTTTCGGCGCGTTCGCCGTCCTTCAGCCATTCGGTGCCGTCCTGCTTGGTGATGGGGCCGGTGAACGGCTCGAAGCCGCCCTTGATCTTCTCCACCGCCGCCTCGGCCGCCGCCTTCACGTCGTCCGGCATGTTGGTGAACGGTGCCATGACGACATGCCCCTCCTTCATGCCACCCCAGACGTCGACCTGGCTCCAGGTGCCGTCCATCACCGCCTTGACGCGCTCGGTGTAGTACGGACCCCAGTTGTCGACGACCGCGGTAAGTTGCGTCTCCTTGCCGAAGGCGATCATGTCGGAGGCCTGGCCGAAGGCCTTGATGCCGCGCTCGGCCGCGACCTGCATCGGCGCGGTGGAGTCGGTGTGCTGGGTGATGATGTCGACGCCCTGGTCGATCAGCGCCTTCGCCGCATCGGCTTCCTTGCCCGGGTCGAACCAGGTGTTTGCCCACACGACCTTCACCTTGAAATCGGGATTGACGGTCTGCGCGCCGAGCACGAAGGCGTTGATGCCCATCACCACTTCGGGGATCGGGAACGAGGCGATGTAGCCCGCGACGCCCGCCTTCGACATTTTCGCCGCGATGATGCCCTGCACGTAGCGGCCCTCGTGGAACTTCGAGTTGTAGGTCGAGACGTTCGGGTGATCGCGCTTGTAGCCGGTCGCATGTTCGAACTTGACGTCCGGGAACTTGCCGGCCACCGCGTTGGTGGCGTCCATGTAGCCGAACGAGGTTGTGAAGATGATGTTGCAGCCGGAGCGGGCGAAGCGCTCGAGCGCGCGCTCGGCGTCGGCGCCTTCGGCGACGCTCTCCAGGTAGGCGAGCTCGACCTGTTCCTCGCCGCCGAGGTTCTTCTGCATTTCCAGCGCGCCCTGGTGGTGCTGGTAGGACCAGCCAAAGTCGCCGATCGGGCCGACATAGATGAAGCATGCCTTCAACTTGGCTTCGGCCGCTACGGTGGCGAGCGCAAGCGCGGCCGTTGCCGTGACCAGGGACAGGAGTGTCTTTTTCATGGAGTTCGTCCTCTTCCGGTTGATGGTTGGGAGTTCGTTCGTGATCTCTCGGTTCAGCGATCGGGCACGAAGGCCCGGCCAAGGGAAGCCGGTGTGTTGATCATCGTCAGCCGCCGGTTGCGAGAAATCAGGACAAGCACGACGACGGTGGCCAGATAGGGCAGTGCCGACAGAAGTTGCGACGGCACGCCCACCCCGAGCGCCTGCGCATGCAATTGGCCGATCGAGACGGCGCCGAACAGATAGGCGCCGGCGAGAACCCGCCACGGCCGCCACGAGGCGAATACGACGAGCGCCAGGGCGATCCAGCCGCGGCCCGCGGTCATGTTCTCGATCCACTGCGGGGTGTAGACCAGCGACAGGTAGCCGCCGGCAACGCCCGCGCAGGCGCCGCCGAACGTCACCGCCATGTAGCGGATTCCGATGACATCGATGCCGAGCGCATGGGCCGAGGCGTGGTTGTCGCCGACCGAACGCAACGTCAGGCCGGCGCGGGTGCGGAACAGGAACCATGCCACAGCGAGGGTGAGCAGGATCGACAGGTAGAAGATCGGATCCTGCCCGAACAGCAGTTTGCCGACGAAAGGCAGGTCGCTGAGCAGGGGAATGGAGATGTTGCCCATCTTCACGCCCGGCTGGCCGATGAAGGCCTCTCCGATCATGCCGGACACGCCGAGCCCGAGGAGGGTCAGCGCCAGGCCCGTCGCCACCTGGTTTGTCACGAGGGTCAGCGTCAGGAAGCCGAACAGCAGCGAGAACAGGGCCCCGACGACCGCGGCGGCGAGGAAGCCGAGCCAGGGCGAGCCGGTCGTCAGCGCGACGCCGAAGCCGGTCACCGCGCCCATGATCATCATGCCTTCGACGCCGAGGTTGAGCACGCCCGAGCGCTCCACCACCAGTTCGCCGATCGCCGCGATGAGGATAGGCGTGGCGGCGGTGGCAATCGTGATGATGATGGCGTCAAACATGTCGCATGGCCTCCCCGGCCCCGGCGCGCGCGCCGACGAAGCGGATGCGGTAGTGGATCAGCGTATCGCAGGCGAGCACGAAGAAAAGCAACATGCCCTGGAAGGCCCGCACTGCCTTGTCGGACACGCCGATAGAGATCTGCGCGGCCTCGCCCCCGAGATAGGTCAACGCCAGTACGAGGCCCGCGGCGACCACGCCGAGCGGGTTCAGCCGGCCAAGGAAGGCGACGATGATGGCGGTGAAGCCGTAGCCGATCGACAGCTTCTCGTTCAAATGGCCGACCGCGCCGGAGACTTCGCAAATACCGGCCAGCCCGGCGAGTGCGCCCGAGAGGGTGAAGGCGAAGAATACCATGCGACTCGAAGAGAAGCCGGCAAAACGTCCTGCCCGCGGGCTCTGGCCGAGCACCTTCACCTCGAACCCCTTCAGCGTCCGCGACATCATGAACCACAGAAGAAAGGCAGCGACCAGCGCGAAGACGAATCCCCAGTTGGCGCGGCCGGCGGCCGGCCAGATTTCCGGCAGCACGGCGTATTCGTGGAAGCGCACCGTTCCGGGGAAGCTGAAGCCCTGCGGATTGCGCCACGGGCCGCGCACCAGCCAGTCGTTGAAGAGCTGGGCGACGTAGACCAGCATCAGGCTGGTCAGGATCTCGTTGGTGTTGAAGCGCACCTTCAGCCAGGCCGGAATCGCGCCGTAGGCGGCACCCCCGGCCATGCCGAGGATCAGCATCAGCGGAAGCACGATCCACGACTGGAAGCCCGGCAGCAGGACCGGGATCGACGATCCGAGGATCGCGCCGGCGATGAACTGTCCTTCGGCACCGATGTTCCAGTTGTTCGACGAATAGCAGACCGACAGCCCGACGGCGATCAGGATGAGCGGTGCGGCCTTGACGGCGAGTTCGTGCAGCGACCACGTCTCGCGCAGCGGGTCGATGAAATAGTAGTAGAGAGCGTCGACCGGATTCTTGCCGAGCAGCGAGAACATGATGGCTCCCGCAATCAGGGTGAGCCCCAACGCGATGAAGGGCGAAAGCGCCGAGAACAGGGTCGAGTGCTGCGGGCGCTTGACGAGTTCCAGGCGCATCAGGCGGTCTCCGCAGAATGGTCGACGTGACCCGGCTCGGCGCCGCCCATGAGCAGGCCGATCCTCTCCAGGGTCGCCTCGGCGGCCGGAATGGGTTCCGACAGTTCACCGTTGTGCATGACTGCGATCCGGTCGGAGATCTCGAACAATTCGTCGAGATCCTGGCTGATGACGAGCACCGCCGAGCCCGCGCGGGCGAGTTCGATCAGCGCCTGGCGGATGCGCGCTGCCGCACCCGCGTCGACACCCCACGTCGGCTGGTTGACGACGAGCACGCGCGGCTGCCGGTCGAGCTCGCGGCCGACGATGAATTTCTGCAGGTTGCCGCCCGAAAGCGAGGCGGCTTCGGGGTCGACCGCGCTCTTGCGCACGTCCATCGTCCTGATGATGCGCTGCGCCGCCGACTGAAGGGCACCGGTCACGATCACGCCGAAAGCGCCGACATAGGCGCGCGCGTCAGTGGCGTGCCGTGTCAGGAGCAGGTTCTCCGACAGCGTCATGCGCGGCGCGGCGCCGTGGCCGAGCCGCTCTTCCGGGACGAAGGCCGCGCCCAGCATGCGGCGGGCGGAGATCTTCAGACGGCCGCAGTCCGCACCGCCGATGCGGATTGCGCCGGGATCGCCCTGCAAGACCTCGCCCGAGATCGCCTCGAACAGCTCGCCCTGGCCGTTGCCCGCGACGCCGGCAATGCCGATCACCTCGCCGCCGCGCACGTCGAGCCGAACATGTCTGAGCGGAATGGAGAAAGGCGTCGCCGGCGGCCGGCTGAGATCGCGGACTTCGAGCAGGACGGGCGCCTCCGCCATCCCCTCGAATGGCGTGCGAACGACCGCATGGACTTCGTTGCCCACCATCATGCGTGCCAGCGAGGCTGCCGTCTCCTTGCGCGGATCGCAGTGATCGACGACCCTGCCGTGGCGCATGACGGTCGCAGCGTCGCACATGCGCTTCACCTCTTCGAGGCGGTGCGAGATGTAGAGGATCGACTTTCCCTCCGCCCGCAGCCGTTCCAAGGTCGCGAACAGCTTGTCTGCTTCCTGCGGCGTCAGCACGGAGGTCGGCTCGTCGAGGATGATCAGTTCCGGCGTCTGCAGAAGGCAGCGGATGATCTCGATGCGCTGGCGTTCACCCACCGACAGGTCGCCCACCAGCGAATAGGGATCGAGCGGCAGGCCGTAGCTGTAGGACAGCGCCTTTGCCTTGGCGGCGATCGTGTTTATCGGCGTGTCGTCGTCGAGAGAAAGCGCGATGTTCTCCGCCGCGGTAAGCGCTTCGAAGAGCGAAAAATGCTGGAAAACCATGCCGATGCCCAGCTTGCGCGCCGCGTTCGGGCTGCCGATGCGCACCGGCTTTCCCTTCCATCGTATCTCGCCGCCGTTCGGTTCGAGGGAGCCGAAAAGCATCTTGACCAGCGTCGACTTGCCGGCGCCGTTCTCGCCGAGCAGCGCGTGAATCTCGCCCTTGCCGATGCGCAGATCGACATTGTCGCAGGCCTTCAGCGTGCCGAAGACCTTGGTGAGGCCGCGCACGTCGAGCAGTTCGGCGCGGTCTTCGGGCAATGTCCGATCCACGACGCCCCCATTGTATGACTTGTGTTCCCGAAGTCATGGTAGGCGCGGCCGGTCTCGAGAGCAAACCGCCGGTGCTGTTGAAAGTGCTTCAAAGAATCCAGCGGCTAATCATGGAAGGAGGACCGTCGTCCCCGTAGTCGCCCGCCGCTCGAGCGCAGCGTGTGCCTTGGCCGCATCGGCCAGGGCGAAGCGCTGGTTGATCTGCACGTCGATCACCCCGCTCGCCACTGCGCTGAACATCGCCTCGGCGGCCGCCTCCAGTTCCGCGCGCTGGGCGATGTAGGTGAACAACGTCGGCCGCGTGATGTAGAGCGAGCCCTTCTGCGCCAGAAGCCCGAGGTTGAACGGCGGGACGGGACCCGACGACTGTCCGAACAGGGCAAGCAGGCCGCGGGGCTTCAGGCAGTCGAGCGAGCCGGCGAACGTGTCGACGCCGACCGAATCGTAGACGACATCGCATTTCGCTCCCTTCGTCAGCTCGGCGACGGCGGCCACGAAGTCGGTGGTGCGATAGTTGATGACGTGATCGTAGCCGTGCTTCTTCGCCAGCGTGGCCTTCTCGTCGGAACCGACGGTGCCGATCACCGTGGCTCCGAGGTGCTTGGCCCATTGCCCCGCGATCAACCCGACGCCGCCCGCCGCGGCATGGAAAAGGATGGTATCGCCGGGTTTCACCGAAAAAGTGCGGCGCAGCAGATACTCCGCCGTCAGGCCTTTCACCATCAGCGCCGCCGCTCGCTCGTCGGAGACGCCGTCGGGCACTCTCACCAGGCGTGCCGCCGGCACGACGCGCTCCTCGCAATAGGCGCCGAGGGGTATCGTGTAGGCGACGCGGTCTCCGACCTTCAGACCATCCACGCCCGGTCCGACCTCCACGACGACGCCCGCGGCCTCGCTGCCGGGGATCTGCGGTAGCCCGTTGGGCGCCGGGTAAAGGCCGCTGCGGTAATATACGTCCAGGAAATTCAGGCCGATTGCCGTCTGGCGAATCAGGACCTCGCCCTCGCCCGGTCGGCCGGGTTCGGACTCTTCATAGATCAGGACCTCGGGTCCGCCATGAGCGTGGATTCGAACCGCCTTCGACATCGATCAGTTCCTTCTCAAGCCGAGTTTCGGGAAAAGCTGCATGATTCCGCCGATCACGAAGAGATAGGCTCCCGTCAACGCAATCCCGATCTTCACATAGGGGTGGGCGTCCATGGTCTGGATGATGGCGATCACGCCGAATGCGCACCAGGCGAGAAAGACCGTCAGGTTCACGGTCCGCAGCCGGACGACCCTCACCGGGTGAAGGAAGTTGATCGGCAGGAAGGTCAGCACAGCCGCCAGCACGACGACGCCGAACGAAACCCACTCCCCCGGTTCGATGACGAAAAGGGTGAACACGACCATGTTCCAGACGACGGGGAAACCCTTGAAGAAATTTTCCTTCGTCTTCATGCCGGTGTCGGCGTAGTAGATCGCGCTCGACACGACGATCAGCGCGGCGGACAGGAACGACAGGCCGGGACCCATGAATCCGCGCTGGTAGAGCGCGAAAGCCGGGATGAGCACGTAGGTCACGTAGTCGATGATGTTGTCCAGCGTGTCGCCCGACCACGTTGGCAGGATCTCCTTGACCTGTAGCTTGCGTGCGATCGGCCCGTCGATGCCGTCGACCAGCAGCGCCAGTCCCAGCCACCAGAACATCGCCGTCCAGCGCTGCTCACTCGCCGCAACCAGGGAAAGGAACGCAAGGAACGAGCCGGATGCGGTCAGGAGATGGACGGAAAAGGCTCGCGCCTGTGGCCATGTGACTTTCCTGGGTTTCACTGTGCGCGCCAATCCAGCTTGCAAATCTCGGCCGAGCGACCGGAAAAATCCCAGTTTCGACCGAAGGCGCGCATCTGGCTGCGGTCGGACCGTGCGACCGTGATATCGGATGCGACCCAGTACTCGGCGTTGGAAATCACCGTTTCCCTGTCCCGGTCCTTACCGCGAACCGGCGTCACCGCGCCGTCGAGAATCGGAGCAACGCGGAAGATGCGCGTCCGGCCGTCCGTCTGGTAGGAAATCGGCGCCTGCAGGGTCCCGAGGTGCCGCCCGACATGGGTGGCGAACAGAGAGACCGGCCCGCCGGCCTTTCCGGAAAATATCCTCGCAAACGCCTTCGCCGCGTAAATCGACGCACGCGCGTCGACGAACAGACCGACGCTCCAGTTCCCGCGGTTCATCGGACCTGGCACTTCCATGACCAGTCCGACATTCAGTCCCGATAGATCGACTTCGCCGAAGTGGCCGGCGTCGACGCGGATTCCGGCCCAGGACTGGCAATAGCCTTCGGTCGGCGGATGGTTGCCGAGCGAAACCACGCTGGGACAGAAAACGGTGCAATTGCAGGAGCGGACGAACTCTCCCTTCATTGCCCAGCTCTGGTCGGCCATCCTTCGTCTCCCCGTGCGAACGATGTTACTAACAGCGCCGCCGCCCGCACAAGCCGTATCGCATCAGCGAAACAGGCGGCATACCTCCCCCGTCTTTGTCCACGACCGCGGCCATGCCCAGCCATGCCGGACGCGCGACGCGGGCGGCCGGCAGGCGGCCGCAGGCCGCCCGGGCTGCAAAGCGCCGCATTGATCCGGCCGTCCGCCATCGCATATACCCACGAAATCGGTCCCGCGGGACCGCCCAAGAACCGCCTCGCGGCAAACGGGAGAAGAGATGTCTGCAGGCGCAACCCGGATCCTTGTCGTCGGCACCGGACCCGTCGGGCTCATTGCCGCCATGTCGCTGTCGCGCGCCGGCTTCGCCGTCGACCTCGCCGGTCCGGACGTGCGCATGGACGATCGCCGCACGACCGCGCTGATGGTGCCGGCTCTCAACCAACTCCAGCGGCTCGGCGTGCTCGGCGAGATCGAAGCCGGAGCCGCCCCCCTGGCGGTCATGCGCATCGTCGATGCCACCTCGAGGCTGATCCGCTCGCCGGTGGTCACCTTCCGCGCCAGCGAGATCGGCGAGCGCTACTTCGGCCTCAACATCCCGAACCGGCACCTGAACAAGGTGCTCGCCGACGCCGCGTCCGCCGACCCGAACATCACGCGGCACACGTCCCTGGTCGCCTCCTGGCGTCTTGAGGCCGGCCGCGCCGTGGCGCATCTGGCGGACGGCGGAACGCTCGAGGCGCCGCTCGCGGTGGCCGCGGACGGACGGCTGTCGCCGGCGCGCGACGCCGCCGGGATCCGCACCATCACCCACGAATATCCGCAAGCGGCCCTGGTCCTCAACTTCGCGCATGCGCGCCCCCACGGGTCGATCTCGACAGAGTTCCACACCGAGACCGGACCGTTCACACAGGTCCCCCTTCCGGGCGACCGCTCGAGCCTCGTCTGGGTCGTGCGGCCGGAGACGGCGGAGGATCTCGCCGGCCTCGATGATCCGACACTGTCGCGACGGATCGAGGATCGCATGCAGTCGATGCTCGGCCGTGTGACGGTCGAACCCGGCCGACAGATCTACCCGCTGTCGGCGAAGGTGCCGATGTCGTTCGGCCGCAACCGCGTCGCGCTGCTCGGCGAGGCCGCGCATGTCTTCCCGCCGATCGGCGCGCAAGGCCTCAACCTCGGGATCCGCGACGTGATCGACCTGGTCGATTCGGTCGGGCGCAGCCCCATCGATCCCGGCGAGAGCCGCGTGCTCGCCGCCTACGACCGCAAGCGGCGCCCGGACATTCTCGCGCGGACGGGAGCGGTCGATCTTCTCAACCGGTCGCTGCTCTCCGACCTGCTTCCGGCGCAATTCGCGCGCACGACCGGCCTGGGCCTGCTCGGCGCCTTCAGTCCGCTCCGGGCGTTCTTCATGCGCGAGGGCATGCGTCCCGGCAGCGGCTTCCAGGCGGCCTTCGCGAGCCTACGGGAACAGGTCCGGCGGTAGCAGGCCGGACTTGACCAGGTAGAGAAGCCCGGTCACGGTTCCCACTGAGATCAATGTCGTGATCAGAACGCTGGCGGACGCCCGCTGAACCCAGACATTGTATTGCTGGGCGATCACGAAGACGTTGGTCGCCGTCGGCAGCGCCGCCAGAAGCACGGCCGAGAAGACCCATTCCGTCGAAAAGTTGCCGACCCAGCTCAGTACCACCCAGCAGATCAGCGGGTGGACGATGAGCTTCAGGACGGCGATCGGCGCCATCTCGGTCGGAATGCGCCTGAGCGGCCTGAGGGCCAGGGTCACACCCATGGCAAACAGCGCGCAGGGCGCTGCGGCGCGCGCAAGGTATTCGAGGAAGCGCTCGATCGGCACGGGCGGCCTGACCTCGAAATAGGCGCCGGCCACCCCGACCGCGGTAGCGATGATGAACGGGTGCAGGACGATCTTGCGCAGGACGCCGAGCACCAGCGCGAGCGGCGACGACCGGTCGTCGCCCGACAGTGCCATCATCATCGGGGCGATGGCGAAATGCATGATGTTCTCGAAGCAGAAGATCAGCGCGACGGGAACGGCGGCCTCCTCGCCGAAGGCGAGCAGCGCCAGTCCGGGTCCCATGTAGCCGATGTTGCCGTAGGCGGCGGCCAGGCCCTTGATGGTCGATTCCGCGATCCGCCCGCCGGACAGGACGACGGAGCCGACGAACATCATCGAGAAGACGAGATAGGTCGAGAACACGGCGCCGAAGATGAAGGTCCATTCGGTCAGCCGCTCGAATGGCGTCTTGGCGAGCAGTTGGAAGAACAGCGCCGGCAAAGCAACGTAGATGACGAACGTGTTCATCCAGCCGAGCGCCTCGATCGGCTGGCGGGTGATCCGCGCGACGAGGAAACCCATGAAGATCAGGCCGAAAAACGGCAGAACGAGACCGATGACGTCCGACATGTCAACCCTGGAGAAACGCGCGTGACGCCGCGCTAGGGCCTGTCGGTCGGTGCGTCAAGCGGCGGGGATTGAACTCGTCGCGCTCGTGATCCAGATAAGAATAGAGGTGGCAGCGATGACCGGGGCAAAAAGCGCGAAGTTCAGGATCGGACAGGTGGTGCGTCACCGCATCTTTGCCTTTCGCGGCGTGATCTTTGACGTCGATCCGGAATTCGCCAACACCGAAGAATGGTACCAGGCCATTCCGGCTCACGTCCGGCCCCGCAAGGACCAGCCGTTCTATCACCTGCTCGCCGAGAATTCGCAGACCGCCTATATCGCCTACGTGTCCGAGCAGAACCTGCTCGTCGACGAGACTGGCGAACCGATCAGCCACCCGCAGGTCGGCGAATTCTTCGATCGCGCACCCGACGGGAGCTATTTGCCGAAGGGCCGAATCAGCCACTGAAATAGTCGGTCAAGAAACGCGAAAGGCGGGGCAGGCCCCGCCTTTGCGGTATGGCGGCGTTCGGCGGAAACGATGGGATCAGTTCCCGGCCTTCGCCTTTTCCTGCTCCTCCTTGAGCTTCTTGGCGAAGTCCTCGTTGTTCTTGGTAACGAATTCCTGGAGTTTCTTCTGCCGATCCTCGATGTCGGACTGCTGGAGCGCAGGACCGTCGAACGCGCCGGTAAAGCCCTGCAGGCTGACCTTGATCGGATTCGGCTGGTTCTGGAAGTTCACCGACGTGAGCGTCAGTTCGGAGCCCTTCTTGAAGGACGCTACCAGCGCGTCGGAAAGCTGGGCCTCGGCGACGCAGCGGTCCGGGAAGCAGATGACGTAGTCGAGCTTCTGCGTCTTGCCGCCGTCGACCTGGAGTCCGATTCCCGGAGGCACCATCCGTCCGCTCGGCACCGAGACCTGGAAGACCTTGCGGTTCACCTTGCCCTTCAGTTCGATCAGGCTGATGCCGGTGATCATCTGGCCGGTGTCGGCCATGACGATGTTCTGCACGTTGCAGATGTCGACGTCCTCCTGCTTCGAGCAGGCCTTGAACCACCCCTGGGGAACCTGCTCCTGCGCCGCGGCCGGCGGGGAGCCCGCGCCAACGAGGCCGGCCAGGCCGACGGCCAGGACGGCGAGACGGTAAGCGTCGATTTTCACGCTCGTCATTGTGGTTAGTTCCTCTCAATCGTTCGGGCCCGGCGTCGGGGCCGTTCGTCCCGCTTGGTGTTGCTCAAATGAGGCAACAGAATGACTGCCGCGCGCCTGTTACACCGCGCTTCGTTTCAAATCCAGTCCGCCGACCGTCTATTCCAAGCTCCCGACAGCTTGTTTTGGCCGTTTCCCGGCCGGTCTGTTAGTTTGCCTGCGAATCGGAACCTTTCGCGGGCGTGCGGAGCAGTCGATGCGATCCTTCCTCCTGGCAATCCTCTGCGGGCTCGCCGAGCTTGTCTGCAGTGTGGCCACCGCCGCGCCCCGGCATGGCATCGCGATGCACGGGGAGCCGGCATTGCCGGCGGACTTCCCCCATTTCCCCTATGTCAATCCCGACGCACCGAAAGGCGGCCGGATCGACTATGCCGTGCAGGGCTCGTTCGACAGCCTCAATCCGCTGATCGTGCAGGGAGACGCGGCGCGCGGCCTGTTCGACCAGGCCTTCGGCAACACAGTGTTCGACACCCTCCTCATGCGCTCCCGCGACGAGGCGTTCACGCTCTATCCCCTGCTTGCAGAGTCCGTCGAAACCGACGAGGAGCGCACCTTCGTCGAGTTCACGCTCGATTCCCGCGCCCGCTTCTCCGACGGGACGCCTGTGACGCCGGAGGACGTCATCTTCACCATGGAGCTTCTCCGCGACAAGGCGCGGCCGCTCTACCAGCGCTGGATCAAGTCGGTCGCGACAATGGAAAAGGTCGGAGATCGCGGCGTGCGTTTCACCTTCGGTGAAACGGCCGACCGCGAGACGCCGCTGCTGCTGGCGCTTCTGCCGATCCTGCCGAAGCATGCAACGGATGCGGCCACCTTCGACAGGTCGTCGCTGAAACCGCTCGTGGCGTCCGGCCCCTATCTTGTCGACAAGGTACGCCCGGGCGAACTGGTCGTGCTGAAGCGCCGGCCCGACTATTGGGCGAAGGACATCCCTTCGAAGATCGGCTTCGACAACTACGACGAGATCCGGATCAACTATATCCGCGACGAGAACACCATGTTCGAAAGCTTCAAGAAGGGCATGGTCGACGTCTATCCCGAAAGCGATACAGCACGCTGGGCGAGCGGTTACGATTTCCCGGCCGCCACCGATGGGCGCGTCGTCAAGGAGGCGTTCCGCAGCCGCCTGCCTTCGGGCATGTACTCCTTCGTCATGAACACCCGGCGCGCGGTTTTCCGCGACCGCGCGGTACGCGCGGCGCTCGCCGGACTCTTCGACTTCGAATGGGCAAACCAGAACCTCTTCTCCAACGCCTACACGCGAACGAAGAGCTTCTTCGACGGTTCGGAGCTCTCGTCTTACGGGCATCCGGCGAGCGAGGCAGAGCGCGCCCTGCTCGCCCCCTTTCCCGACGCGGTGCTGCCCGAAGTGCTTGCGGGCACCTGGGCGCCGCCCAGGTCGGATGGCACGGGGCGCGACCGGGCGTTCCTGAAGAAGGGCTTCGACGCACTCAAGGCGGCGGGTTACGAGATGAAGGACGCGGTCCTTTACGGGCCGGACGGCAGACCGCTCACCTTCGAGATCCTGCTCAACGGCAAGTCCGGCGAGGCGCTCGGCGTCGCCTGGCAGCGCACGCTGGAGAAACTCGGCATCCAGGTGTCGATCCGCTCGGTCGACAGCGCACAGTATCTGCAGCGCCAGCAGACCTACGATTTCGACGTGATCCTCCAGTCCTATACGGCCTCGCTGTCGCCGGGCGGCGAGCAGTTCGGCCGCTGGGGCTCGGCGGCCCGTGACACGGAAGGCACGTTCAACTTTGCCGGCGTCGCCGATCCGGCCGTCGACGCCATGCTCGACGCGGTGGTGAAGGCCCGCAGCCGCGAGGACTTCATCGCCGCCGTGCGCGCCCTTGACCGTGTCCTCCTCAGCGGCTCCTACGTCGTGCCTCTCTATCACCAGCCCGAGCAATGGATCGCGCGCTGGACCCACATCCGCCATCCCGACGCGACTCCCCTCTACGGCTACCAGTTGCCCACCTGGTGGCGCGCCGACTGACCTGCAAAGGAACTCGCGAATGAACGACCGCCCGACCATCGCGATCGACGTCGTCTCCGATGTCGTCTGTCCCTGGTGCTATCTCGGCCTGAAGCGCCTCGACCGTGCCATCGCGGCGGCGCCCGGCATCGACGTTGTGGTCAGCTGGCGTCCGTACCAGCTCGATCCCACGATCCCGCAGGGGGGCATCGACCGGCAGAAGTACATGCTGGCGAAATTCGGCGATCCTGGGCGAATCGCCCAAATCCACCAGCGACTCGCTGCTCTCGGTGCGGCAGAGGGCATCGATTTCGCCTTCGAGGCGATAAGAGTCGCCCCGAACACGCTCGACGCCCACCGCGTCATCCGCTGGGCGGGCGCTGCCGGCGACGGGGTCCAGCATCGTCTCGTCCGCCGACTGTTCGGGCTGAATTTCGAGGAAGGAGCCGATGTCGGCGACCACGTCGTTCTGGCCGACGCTGCCGCCCACGCCGGCATGGACGGGTCGGTGGTGGCGACGCTGCTGCCCTCCGGCGCCGATGTCGACGCGGTGAGGGCCGAGATCGCCACGGCGGCGCGCATGGGCATCACCGGCGTGCCCTGCTTCCTCCTCGAAGGCCGCTACGCAGTGATGGGCGCCCAGGAGGCCGAAGTCCTTGCCGACGCCATCCGCCGCGTCGCCGAGGCGAAGGACAAGGGGGAACTGGACGGCGTTCGCTAGCGTCGGTGCCGTCGCTCGCGTCAGGCCAGCTCGGTTCGCGAAAAACGTTGCCTTTGCAGAGCAACCCGATGCCGGGCCGCTTCGCGCAAGCGCAGGAGAGGCAATCGGCGAGGGCCTGTTGCGTGTCATGTCCGCTGCCCCCTTCGACAGCGCTGGAAGGCGTCGATTGCGATACGGCCTTCGGCCGGCTCGATCTGGCAACCTTGATCGCAGCGTCCGGCAGGAAGCTGGCGGCGACGACTCCGATCGCGACAGGCTCCACCGACAGTCTGGACGAAAGCCGCATGATCGATTCCGGCACGACCAGTGGTGCCGTTACGCGACTGCCCGCGTCCTCGATCCGTTGGGCCCGCGCTGAAGCAACCTCCTCGCCCGAGCGGATCGCGACCGGGACCCGACTGCGGCTTCTTGCCGGCCTCTCGCCGGCGCTCGGACTCCCGTGCCATGACGGCGGCTTGCGTCATGGAGTCTCGCGATTCTCGGCGCCTTCTTATGCCGGGGCGCGCGCCCTGACGTCAGGAATCGGCAGGTTCACGCTTCGCTCCCGGCCAAGGAAGTGTCGCGTCACAGACCGGACGCGGCCACGTCCTCACGCGCTTCCTGCACATGTTCGCCTCGAAGCATTGTGACCGTCATTGCCGGCAGGTCGGGCGTCAAGCCGCCTTTTCGGCCAACCGCGCCAGCTGCGTCATGATCACGGCCGAACCGGCGAGCCGCTTTTCGGCGCTGGGCCAGTCGCGGATGAAGACGACGCTCTGGTCCGGCCTGATCTTTGCCAGCGACCCCTGCTCTCCGATGTAGCGCACCAGCCCGGCGGGGTCGGCGAACGCCTTGTTGCGGAAATGGACGACGACGCCCTTCGGCCCGGCGTCCAGCTTCTCGACGTTGGCCGCGCGGCACAACGCCTTGATGTAGACGATCTTGAGCAGGTGCTTGACCTCTTCCGGCAGCGGGCCGAAGCGGTCGATCAGTTCGGCACCGAATGCGTCGATCTCCGCTGTCGTCTCGATGTCGCCGAGGCGCCGGTAGAGCGCCAGCCTGAGCTGGAGGTCCGGCACGTAGGCCTCCGGGATCATCACCGCCGTACCGATGGTGATCTGCGGCGACCAGCCGCTGTCGGTGGCCGATGCCTTCCCGCGGATCTCTGCCACCGCCTCCTCGAGCATCTGCTGGTAGAGCTCGAAGCCGACCTCCTTGATGTGGCCCGACTGCTCCTCGCCGAGCAGGTTTCCGGCACCGCGGATGTCGAGGTCGTGGCTGGCGAGCTGGAAGCCGGCGCCGAGCGTGTCGAGCGACTGAAGCACCTTCAGCCGGCGTTCCGCCGTCTGCGTCAGCGTGCGGTTGGCCGGCAGCGTGAACAGCGCGTAGGCTCGTACCTTCGAGCGGCCGACGCGGCCACGCAGCTGGTAGAGCTGGGCGAGCCCGAACATGTCGGCGCGGTGCACGATCAGCGTGTTCGCCGTCGGAATGTCGAGGCCCGATTCTACGATCGTCGTCGACAGGAGGACGTCGAACTGGCCGTCGTAGAAGGCATTCATGATGTCGTCGAGCTCGCTGGCGGGCATCTGGCCGTGGGCCACCGCAACTTTCAGCTCTGGGACCGATTCTTTCAGGAATTCATGGATTTCGGAAAGATCGCTGATGCGCGGCACGACATAGAACGAATGCCCGCCCCGATAGCGCTCGCGCAGCAGCGTCTCGCGAATCACGAGCGGGTCGAAAGGTGAGATGAAGGTCCTCACCGCCATGCGGTCAACCGGCGGCGTGGTGATCAGCGAGAGCTCGCGCACGCCGGTCAGTGCCAACTGCAGCGTACGCGGGATCGGCGTCGCCGACAGCATCAGGACGTGCACGTCGGTCTTCAGTTCCTTCAGCCGCTCCTTGTGCTTCACGCCGAAATGCTGCTCCTCGTCGATGATCAGCAGGCCGAGGTTCTTGAATGCGATCGACGCACCGAGCAGCGCGTGGGTTCCGATGACGATGTCGACGGTCCCCTCGGCCAGGCCTTTTTTCGTTTCCGTCAGTTCCCTGGCACCGACGAGGCGCGAAGCCTGCCTCACCCGCACCGGAAGCCCGGAGAAACGCTGCGAGAAGGTCTTGAAGTGCTGGCGGGCGAGCAGCGTCGTCGGCACGACCACGGCGACCTGAAAACCCTCCATGGCGGCGAGGAAAGCAGCGCGCAATGCGACCTCGGTCTTGCCGAAGCCGACATCGCCGCAGATCAGCCGGTCCATTGGCTTGCCGGCGGCTAGATCGTCCATGACGGCCTCGATCGCGGCCTGCTGGTCGTCGGTCTCCTCGTAAGGAAAACGCGCGGCGAACTCGCCGTAAAGTCCTTCCGGGGGGCGGATCACCGGCGCGTCGTGCATCTGCCGCTCGGCGGCGAGCCTGATCAGCGCGCCGGCCATTTCCAGCAGGCGCCGCTTCAGCTTCGCCTTGCGCGACTGCCACGCGCCACCGCCGAGCTTGTCGAGCGTCGCTGCGGCCGTGTCCGAGCCGTAACGCGACAGGAGTTCGATGTTCTCGACCGGCAGAAACAGGCGGTCGTCGCCGGCGTAATGGATCTCCAGGCAGTCGTGCGGGGCGCCGGCTGCCTCGATCGTCTTCAGCCCGACGAAGCGGCCGATGCCGTGGTCGGCGTGGACGACGATGTCTCCGGCCGAAAGCGCCGCCACCTCGGCGATGAAGTCGGAGCCGCGTCTGCGCTTTTTCGAGCGGCGAACGAGCCTGTCGCCGAGGATGTCCTGTTCGGCGACGAAGGCGAGTGCATCCGTCTCGAAGCCGGTTTCCAGCGGCAGTACGGCCAGCCCGGCCTCGCCTGCCCCGAGAGCCTCGACTTCGGCGAGCGAGGCGACGCGTTTCAGGTTGCCGAGATGGTGTTCGGCCAGGATCTGCGCCAGGCGGTCGAGCGAACCTTCCGTCCAGCCTGCGACCACGACGCGCCGGCCGGCGGCCCGGAGGGCGCCGATATGCGAGACCGCGGCATCGAAGACGTTGGCGCCGGGATCGGCGCGCTCCTGCTCGAAGCGTCTTCCGGCACGCGCGCCGGCATGCAGGATGCGCGCGGTGGTCCCCTCCGGCGCGGCGAACGGCGTCAACTCAGCCGAGATGCGGTCGGCAAGCGCTGCGTTGACCTCGTCGGGGCTGAGCGCCAGCGACGCCGGCGGCACCGGCTTATAGGGCACGGCGTCCTTCAGGGTGCCGTCGGCCTGCTTCCGCCGCGCCTCGTAATGGTCGAGGATCAGTGCATGCCGCTCTCCGATCGCCTCCCGCGCCAGATGGTCGAAGACGAAAGGTGCCTCCGGCAGGTACTCGAACACGGTCGACAGCCGCTCGTAGAAGAACGGCAGCCAGTGCTCCATTCCAGCGAAGCGGCGTCCCTCGCTGATCGCCGCATAGAGCGCATCGTCGCGCGCGGGCGCGCCGAACGCCTCGATGTAGTGGCGGCGGAAGCGGCTGATCGTCTCGGGCGAGAGCGCCACCTCGCTCATCGGCTGAAGTGCGATCGAGGTGCGCTGGCCGGTCGTGCGCTGGGTAGCGACGTCGAAGGCGCGAATCGACTCCAACGTGTCGCCGAAAAAGTCGAGTCGCACCGCTTCCGCGGCACCCGGCGCGTAAAGGTCGAGGATGCCACCCCGCACCGCGAACTCGCCGACGTCGCGCACGGTAGGAACGCGCTCGAAGCCGGAGGTTTCGAGCCGCGCGATCAACGCCTTCATGTCGACCTGGTTGCCCGGCTTGGCGCGAAAACCTTGCGCAGCGATGATCTCGGCGGGCGGCACGCGCTGCAGGAGGGCGTTGGCGGTGGTGAGGATCACCGCGCGGTGCGGCTTCTTCGCCAGTGCAGCGATTCCCGAAAGGCCGTCGAGCCGGCGCGCCGCTGCGTCGCTGCCCGGCGAGACGCGGTCATAGGGCAGGCAGTCCCAGGCGGGCAGTTCGAGCGTCGGGAGTCCGGGCGCGGCGAAGGCCAGCGCTTCGGCGATCTGCGGCAGACGCTGACCGTCGCGCGCGACGAAGACCAGAGGACCGTCGGGAGCTACTTCGGCCGACAGCACGGCGAGTGCGAAGGCCTCGTAGCCGTCGGCGACGCCGTCGACGATCGCCGGCCCGGGCTTTTCCGGCCGCAGGCCGATCTTCTGGAGGAGTTTCGACATTTCAGAACGTCATGGAACGGCGAAAGGCGATGATTCGTTCGATCATGGCGTCGTCCGGTGGCGCTTGCTCACCCGTCATCCATGGCAGGAGCACGGTGTCGGCAACGTCGAGGAGCCGTTCGTATTCGTCGAGTTCGGCGTCACTCAGCGTGGCGATCTCGGCATCGGCGAAGGAGCCGAGGATGAGGTCCATCTCGCGCATGCCGCGATGCCACGAGCGGAAAAGGAGCTTCCGCCGCCGCGCGTCCAGTCCCTCGCTCGAAATCGTCGTGCCGGTCATCGTCGATCCTCGCCGCCGCTCAGGCGACCGTCTCAGAAGCCCGCCTCCGCGCCGGACGGCGCGTTGACGAAACTCGGGGCGCTGACGGGACACGGCATGCGCCGCAAGCCAGTCTGCTACCCGGAGGACGTCCTCGGTGGGGCAAAGCGCCATATAGGGGCTCGCGGCGGCGCTGTCAGCGCCAAATTCCGTCCGCACGGTTCCGTCCCGCAACCGGGGCCGGATCAGCGCCGTTCCAAGGCAAACAATACGAAATACAATGACGATTATTTTGTTATTATTTCTATCGCGCAATGATAGACTTCATAGCAACATCATTCTATTATATTATTGAATTGATAATTGAGCGAGTCCAAAATGACAGGGAGGAGACAGAATGACCAGCGACATCAAGAAGATCACGGAAGAACTTCTCAAGACACGCTATTCGGTGTCGATCGGCGGCGAAGGCGGGACGGAATGGGAGGACGCCCGCGACATCCTCGAGCACGGGCCGATCACGCGGATTGAACTGCGCCACGGGAGCGAGATCGACAGCATCCAGGTGTACTACGGCGGCCTCCCGGGCCAGAAGCATGGCGGCAATGGCGGGGGCGAAGGCGTGTTCGAGCTCAAGGCCGGCTACGTGATCGACCGGCTACGTGATCGACCGGCTGCAGACACGCGCCGGTAGCCGGGTCGACAAGCTCCGCTTCATCGCCAACCGGCCGGGATCGGACGAGGAACCTCAATTGTCGCAGGAGTTCGGTCGCGACGGCGGCCAGCCATACGAGATCGTGGCGCCGAACGGCCTCGCCCTGCGCTCGATTTCCGGTCGGGCCGGCAAACGGGTCGACAAGCTGGTGTTCAATTTCGGCTATCTCGCACGGATCGAGAACATCCAGGTCGATCCCGACGCCTTCGCCAAGAGCATCAAGGACCCGCAACTCGAAGTGCTGGACCAGATCGCCTACGACAACCCCTCCGACGTTGACGTCACCCAGACGTTTCGCAGCTCGGCGACTTCGACCATCCGGACTACGACCAACTGGGGCGGGACGACCCGCTTCCTGTTCGGGCAGAGCGTCACCGCGAAGGTGACCGTCGGGGCCGCGGAGTTCGGCGCGACGGCCAAGTTCGAGTTCGAACAGAGCTTCAGCTACGGTCAGAGCACTGAGCGGTCGGAAACCAAGACGCTGGAGTGGACCATCAATTTCGTCTGCCCGGCACGAAAACGCACCGAATGCACTGTCACCGTCTTCGAGAAGAAGGTCGAGAACGTCCCGTTCACCTATGATATCGTCCTTTACGACATCGAGGACGGCGTCGAGATCGAAAAGGGACGCTTCAAGCAGTCGGCGACGTTCTCGGGCAACATCAAGGCGCGCAACCTGATCGCCACGACCACGATCCAGGATATCCCGGCCAGCCACCTGGCGAAACTCGCGGCGGCAACGTCCGCGGGCAACTGAACGCGGTAGCGCTGAGCGCACGGACCCGCACGCCTCATTTTCACCGGGCGGCGGTGCGGCCGAATTTTCTTGTCAAGGCGCATGGGCCGGACCAAACCTCGGACCATGCGCCCTGCCCTGCTCGATCCGCTGTTCGTGCCGCTCACCTCGCTCGACGGGGTCGGACCGAAGGTCGCGTCGATGATCGAAAAGGTCGTGCCCGCCGATCTCACCGAGCGCCGCGCACGTGCCGTCGACCTTCTGTTCCTGCTGCCCCACGGCGTCATCGACCGGCGCAACCGTCCAGGAATCGCCCATGCCGCGGAAGGCTCGATCGTCACGCTGGAGGTGAGGATCGACCGTCATCAGCCGCCGCCGCCGGGGAACAGGGCGGTGCCGTACCGCATCTATGCTCACGACGATACCGGAGAGGTGGCGTTGACCTTCTTCCATGCCCACACGGCCTGGCTTCGGAACCAGATGCCGGAAGGCGCTCGGGTCGTCGTCAGCGGTCGCATGGAGTGGTTCAACGGCCGCCCGACGATGGTCCATCCCGACCACGTCGCTGACGCAGAAGCCGCCGCCACGCTGCCGCTGGTCGAGCCAGTCTATCCGCTCACCGCCGGGCTCTCGGCGAAAGTGCTGCGCCGCGCGGTCGCCCAGGCACTCGCCAGGCTGCCCGCCCTGACCGAATGGCTCGATCCGGACGTTGCCCGCCGGCACAGCTTTCCCGCCTTCGCCGAGGCGCTGTCGCGACTGCACAATCCGGCCGATCCTCTCGACGTCTCCCCGGCGGGCGCGGCATGGCGGAGGCTCGCCTATGACGAACTGCTTGCCGGGCAGCTGTCGCTGGCGCTGGTGCGCGGCCGCGTGCGCCGAATCGCCGGACGCGCGCTCGCCGGCGACGGCCGCCTCGGAAATGCGATCCGCGCTGCGCTGCCCTATTCGCTGACCGGCGCCCAGGAGACGGCGCTGCGCCAGATCAAGGCCGACCTGGCCCGCCCCGAGCGGATGCTTCGCCTGCTGCAGGGCGACGTCGGCTCCGGCAAGACCGTCGTAGCGCTGCTCGCCATGGCGCGGGCCGCCGAAGCCGGCGGCCAGGCCGTGCTGATGGCGCCGACGGAGGTCCTCGCCCGCCAGCACCTCGCCACCATCGCGCCGCTCGCTGCAAGGGCCGGACTCGCCACGGCCATCCTGACGGGCCGGGAAAAGGGGCGCGAGCGCGCCGCGGTACTTGGCGGGCTGGCCGACGGCTCGAGCGACATCGTGGTCGGCACGCATGCGCTGTTCCAGGAGCCGGTGACCTATCGCGATCTCGTGCTCGCGATCGTTGACGAGCAGCACCGCTTCGGCGTCCACCAGCGTCTTGCGATCACTGCGAAGGGCGACGCGCCGCACATGCTGGTCATGACGGCGACGCCGATACCGCGCACACTGGTCCTGACCGCCTTCGGCGATATGGACGTTTCCCGCCTGACCGAAAAGCCTGCCGGCCGTAAGCCGATCCGCACCGTGACGCTGCCGCTCGAGAGACTGGACGAACTGACCGGGCGCATCGCCGGCGCCGTCGGCGACGGCCAGAAGATCTACTGGATCTGCCCTCTGGTCGAGGAATCCGACGAGCTCGACGCAACTGCAGTAGAGCAGCGTTTCGCGGCGCTGCAGGCCGAGTTCGGTGACGCCGTCGGCCTCGTCCACGGCCGCATGAAGGGCCCGGAGAAGGACGAGGCGATGCGCCGCTTCAAGGACGGCACCACCCGGATCCTTGTCGCCACGACCGTCGTCGAGGTGGGTGTCGACGTTCCCGACGCCACCATCATCGTGATCGAGCATGCCGAGCGTTTCGGCCTGGCCCAGCTCCACCAGCTGCGCGGCCGCGTCGGGCGCGGCGAGAGGCCGTCGACCTGCGTTCTGCTCTACAAGGCCCCGCTCGGCGAGACGGCGAAGCGGCGGCTGTCGGTCATGCGCGAGACCGAGGACGGTTTCGCCATCGCGGAGGAAGATTTGGCACTGCGCGGCGAGGGCGAGCTTCTCGGCACCCGTCAGTCGGGCACGCCGGGCTTTCAGGTGGTGCGCCTCGAGCACCATGGAGACCTGCTCGAAACCGCGCGCGACGATGCACGGCTCCTGCTTTCTCGCGATCCTGACCTCGCCTCGCCGCGGGGGGCGGCCGTCCGCGCCCTTCTCTACCTCTTCGGTCGGGACGAGGCGATCCGGCTGCTGCGGGCCGGCTGAACGGTTGTCTCCGCGCCGTCGGCCGTCTCGCCGGTATCCGATCGGTCCGGCGCAACCAGGCCGGCGGAAATGACCAGTTTCGCTGCCTCCTCGACGCTCATCGACAGCTCGACCACGTCTTCGCGCGGGACATACATCAGGAAGCCCGTCGTCGGATTGGGCGTCGAGGGCATGAATACCGCGATCGGATGGTCGGCCTTGCCCTCCAGCTTGTCGCTGACTTCGTTCTTCTTCTCGCTGGCGACGAAGACGATGGCCCAGACCCCGCGACGCGGGTACTCGATGACCGCGACCTTGTTGAACATGTCCGCCTTATTCGACAGCACCGTCTCGAAGATCTGCTTGAGGCCGCCATAGAGGCTCCTGACCAGCGGCATGCGGCCGAGCAGGTACTCACCCTGCGAGACGATGGCACGGCCGATGAAGTTCGCGGCCAGGAAGCCGATCAGGGTGATCAGGAAGAGCGCCACGATCAGGCCGAATCCGGGCACGGGAAACGGCAGATAGGTATCGGGATTGTATCGTGCCGGAATGTAGGGTTTCACCCATGAATCGACCCAGCCGATGAACGACCAGGCGATGTAGAGCGTGATGGCGAGCGGCGCGCAGACGATGAAGCCGGTGAGGAAATAGTTCCGTAGCCGCGTCATGCCAGACGTCTTGTGGGGATCGGACATCGGATTCTTGCCGCAATCGAGCGACGCACCTGATGTGCGCCGCGCCGATTCATACGGCAAAATCGCCGCGCGCAAAGCCCCTATTCAAGGCCATCTATTCGACCGTCACCGACTTGGCGAGGTTGCGCGGTTGGTCGACGTCGGTGCCCATGAAAACCGCCGTATAGTAGGCGAGCAGCTGGATCGGCAGGGCGAAGATCATCGGGGCGATGATCTCGGGGACGTCAGGCAGCACGATCGTCTCCATCGTCGCAACGGTGCAGCGGGCCGCGCCGGATTCGTCCGTGATGAGGATGATGCGGCCGCCGCGGGCCGCGACCTCCTGCATGTTGGACATCGTCTTGTCGAAGACCCGGTCGTGCGGGGCAATCACGATGACCGGCATGGTCTCGTCGATCAGCGCGATCGGCCCGTGCTTCAGTTCGCCCGCCGCGTAGCCCTCGGCGTGGATATAGGAGATCTCCTTCAGCTTCAGCGCCCCTTCCATGGCCAGCGGGTAGCTGGTGCCGCGGCCGAGATAGAGGACATGCTGGACCTTGGAAAGCTCGCGCGCCACCTTCTCGATCTGTTCGTCGAGCTTCAGCACCTGGCTGGCGAAGCGCGGGGCTTCCGCGAGCTGACGCACCAGCACCTTCTCCTCGTCTGCCGAAATCCTGCCACGGGCAACGCCGGCGCGCACGGCGAGCGCTGCCAGCACGGAAAGCTGGCAGGTGAAGGCTTTCGTCGACGCGACGCCGATCTCCGGTCCGGCGAGCGTCGGGAAGGTGACGTCCGATTCGCGCGCGATCGTCGATTCGCGCACGTTGACCACCGCGCCGATCGGCACGCCCTCCTTGCGGCAGTAGCGCAGCGAGGCCAGCGTATCGGCGGTCTCGCCCGACTGCGAGACGAACAGCGCCGCCGTATCCCTGGTCAGCGGCATCTCGCGGTAGCGGAACTCCGAGGCGATATCGATGTCGACAGGAAGGCGCGCATAGCGCTCGAACAGGTACTTGCCCACCAGACCGGCCAGATAGGCCGTGCCGCAGGCCGAGATCGCCAGGCGGTCGAGGCGGGCGAAGTCGAAGGGAAGATCGAGAGCGCGCGTCGCCGATTCGGTAAAGTCGACGTAATGCGCAAGCGTGTGGGAAATCACCTCCGGCTGCTCGTGGATCTCCTTTTCCATGAAGTGGCGATGGTTGCCCTTGTCGACCAGGCAACTCGTGCCGACGGACTGCTGGCGCGGCCGTTCGACCGGATTGCCGCTCATGTCGTAGATCTGCGCCTGGTTGCGGCGCACGACACACCAGTCGCCGTCCTCGAGATAGGTGATCGACTTCGTGAACGGCGCCAGCGCGATGGCGTCGGAGCCGAGATACATCTCCCCGTCGCCGTGGCCGATGGCGAGCGGCGGGCCGTTGCGGGCTCCGACGATCAGGTCCTCGTCGCCGCGGAACATTATCGCCAAGGCGAAGGCGCCCTCCAGGCGCTTCAATGCGGCGAACGCGGCGTCGACGGGACGACGTCCGCGTCTCAGTTCGCGCGAGACCAGGTGCGCGACGACTTCGGTATCGGTCTGCGAGGTGAATTCGTAGCCGTCGCGCACGAGTTCGTCGCGCAGCTCGGCGAAGTTCTCGATGATGCCGTTGTGGACGATGGCGACGTCCTTGGAGAAGTGCGGATGCGCGTTCGCCTCGTTGGGAACGCCATGGGTCGCCCAGCGCGTATGGCCGATGCCGATCGTGCCGTCGAGCGGCTCGGCCCTCAGCCGGCGCTCGAGATTGATCAGCTTGCCCTCGGCGCGACGGCGGGCGAGATCGCCATGCTCGATCGTGGCGATGCCCGCCGAATCGTAGCCGCGATATTCGAGGCGCTTCAGCGCCTCGACGAGGAGCGGCGCCACCGGCTCCGTCCCGACGATACCGACAATGCCGCACATGCCGTCTTCCCTTTGTTCCGCCTCTGTCGCAGGCGTGATGTAGGATGCCGCCCGCCGCCGCGGAAGTCACATATGGTTGCGGCGTATGTCAGGCGGGCGTTCAGCCTGGAACGCAGACGCCATCATGGCGGCGACGCCTTGAAATCCCGTTACTCGGACTGCGAGGATTTTCCCGCGGCCGACGCCTGGCGCTCGCGCAACCGGCGTCCGCGCCCTGGCAGCGTCGTCTGCCTGGCCCGACCGAAGGCCAGCGCGTCGTCGGGCACCTCCTGGGTGATGACGCTCCCCGAGGCGACATAGGCGCCCTGCCCGATCCTCACCGGCGCCACGAGTGCGGAGTTCGAGCCGATGAAGGCGCCGGCGCCGATCTCGGTCAGGAACTTGCTGGAGCCGTCGTAGTTGCAGGTGATGGTGCCCGCGCCGATGTTGGCCTTGGCGCCGATCACGGCGTCGCCGATATAGGTCAGGTGGTTGACCTTGGCGCCGGTGTCGATCACGGCCTTCTTCACCTCACAGAAATTGCCGACCTTGGCCTTCTCGCGCAGGTCCGCACCCGGTCGCAGCCGCGCGAACGGGCCGACCTCGGCGCCGGCCGCCACGGTTGCACCCTCGATATGCGAGAAGGCGCGGATGGTCGCGTTGCCGGCAATCTTGACGCCAGGGCCGAAGACGACGTTAGGCTCGACGATTGTGTCTGGTCCGATCTCGGTGTCGTGGCAGAAGTGCACCGTGTCGGGGGCCATGAGCGTCACGCCGTCGAGCATCATGCGACGCCGCGCTCGGCGCTGCCAGGCTGCTTCGCCGGCGGCGAGCTCGGCGCGGTTGTTGATACCGAGCACGCTCTCGAACGGCGCCTCGATCGCTACCACCGACATGCCTTCGCCACGGGCGATGGCGACGATATCGGTCAGGTAGTACTCGCCGTTGGCGTTGGTGTTGCCGACCTTGTCCAGCAGGTCGAGCGCGTGTCTGCCGGAGATCGCCATCAGCCCGGCGTTGCAGAAGGTGATCGCCTTCATGTCCGGCGTGCAGTCCTTCTCCTCGCGGATGGCGATCAGTTCGCCGTTCTTCTCGATGAGCCGGCCGTAGCCGGTCGGCTGGCTGGTGTGGAAACCGATGACGGCGACGGCGGCGCCTTCTGCGAGTTTCTTCCGTGCCTGGGCGAGCGTTTCGGCCTCGATCAGCGGCGTATCGCCGAAGAGCACGAGGAGGTCGTCGTAGCCGCGCGCGATGGCCGCGCGTGCGGCGAGTACGGCGTGCGCCGTACCGAGC
>DUSC01000045.1 GCA_012842935.1 Hyphomicrobiales bacterium
CACGCTGGCGCCGCCGGCCGGCACGACGCCGTATCGCGCATGGCCGTCGCCGATCCGGGCGCCCTCGGCGGCGAGGACGATGTCGCAGGCGAGAAGCAGTTCCAGCCCGCCCGCCACGGCCGTGCCGTTGGCCGCGGCGATGACCGGGACCGGCAGGTCCTCGACCATCTGGATGACGTCCTGATTGTAGCGCAGCGTGTCGAGGAGCCTGGTCCCGCCGGCCTTCAGCGCCGCCTCGAATTCGATCAGGTCGCCGCCGGCGCAGAAAGCCCGCCCGGTGCCGGTGAGGATCACCGCGCGGAGACCGGAAAGCGCCGTCACGGCACGCAGCTGCCGCTCCAGCGACCGCATCATGGCTTCGGACGCGGCGTTGAGGTTGCCGGGCCGGTCGAGGGTGAGCGTGGCGATCCCGTCCTGTACGGAAAGGCGGACGCATTCGTCGTCGCCGGCCCCGGCGGCGGCACGCACGACATAGGTCTGCGGCAGCGGCTTCAGGGCGGCTTCCAGCGCCGCCGCCTGCGCGGCCGTCGCGCCGACGAGCGTGATGTCGACCCGCGTCCGCTTCCGGGCGTCGGTCGAAACCTCGACGGCCGCGGCGGCGCGGTCGCCGCCGAGACGCTCCACTTCCAGCCGCACCTTCTCCTCGATCGCCAGGTCGCGCAGGGTCGGCTTGAAGATCTTGCCGACGGCCGTGACCGGCAGCGCTTCGATCACCAGGACGCTGCGCGGCCGCGCCGGCGGCTCGTGGACGTGCTGCTCCAGGTGCCGCTTCAGGCCGTCGAGGTCGATGCTGGCGCCCGGCGCCGGCACAACGAACAGCGCCGGCACCTCGCCGGCATACTGGTCCGGCATGCCGACCGCGGCGCTGATCTGCACGCCGGGAAACCGGTTGGCGACGTCCTCGATCGCCGCCGGGTCGATGTTGTGGCCGCCGCGGATGATCAGGTCCTTCTCGCGCCCGGTCAGCACCAGCCGCTCGTCCGCGGTCAGGTAGCCGAGGTCGCCCGTCGTCAGCCAGCCGTCGGCGGAGAGCGTGCCGATGTCGTGCGCCGGGTCGAGGTAGCCGGGAAAGACCTGCGGGCCGCGAACCTGCACCAGCCCCGTTTCCTCCGGACCGCAGGGCGTGGCCTCGGCCGCGCCGAGTTTGAGGATGCGGATCTGCGAGAAGGGCGCGCGGAATCCGACGCTGCCGGCGACTGGCGTGCCCCTTCCGGGGTTGAAGGCGATCGCCGCCGCCGTTTCCGTCATCCCGTAAGTCTCGTAGATACGGATGCCCGTCGTCGCCTCGAAGCGCGCGCCGACCGCCGGCGGCAACACCGCGCCGCCGGTGACGGCCATGCGCACCGAGGAGGCGTCGGCGCCGTCGCCCCAGCTGTTGGTGATCGCCGCGATCGAGGTCGGCACGCCGCCGACCACGGTGGCGCGGAAGGCGCGCACGATGTCCCAGTAGCGCTCGACGGTCGCCGGCAGGCGCAGCCCGTAGGGCGACGGCACGACGACGTGCCCGCCGGCCGCCAGCACCGAGAGGCCGACGGTGATGGTCCCTCCGACATGGAAGAAGGGGAAGCCGTTGATCACCGTGTCGTGCTCGTCATAGCCGAACACCTGGGCGAAGCCGAACGCCGCGTGGATCTGGTTGCCGTGCGTCAGCTGAACCAGCTTCGGGCGGCCGGTCGTGCCGCCGGTGTGGAACAGCGCGCAGACCGTGTCGCGGCTCGCCGACGGCGTGAAGTCGAGTGCGTCGGACCGGCAACCGGCCAGCGCGGCGTCGAGTGGACGATAGCGCTGCGGCAGGTCTGCACCGCCGCCGATGACCAGCACTTCCTTCAGCGTCGGCACCTCCGCGAGCAGGCCTTCCGCCTTCGACCAGCACATCTCGTCCAGCGCGCGGTCGGGCACGACGAGGATCTCCGCGGCCTCGGCGTTCAGGAGGTCGACGATCGCCTCGCGGCTCAGCAGGTAGTTGAGCGCGCTCGCGATACCGGCCACCTGCGCGCCCAGCAGCAGCGCCTGGAGCTCGGGCAGCGTCGGCGTCAGAAAGGCGGCGACGCCCTTGCCCGGCACGAGGCCCAGCCGGCGGAACATGTTCGCCGAGCGGGTGATCTCGCCGAGCAGGGCGGCATGTGTCAGCGACACGCCGACATCGCCGGGATCGGGCGAACGCAGCACCGTCAGCGCCTTGTTGTCGCCGACATGCGAGGCCGTGGCCAGGAACAGGTCGTACAGATTGTACGCCGTGACGAGTTCGTCGTACGGGCGGCTCTCGATCCTGGCCACGTCCCCGATGGTTCGGACCTCGAGGACCGGGCGCGTCGTTTCGAGCCGGCGGCGCATCAGTGGACCGCCGCGTACATAATGGTTTCCTCGTCGGCCTTGTGACCCTCGAACTCCTCGACGATTCGGCCCTGCCGGCATACCAGGATGCGGTCCGAGAGATGCAGGATCTCGGGCAGGTAGGAGGAGATCACCATCACCGCGATGCCCTCGTCGGCCAGCCGGTTGATCAGCTGGTGGATCTCCGCGATGGCACCGACGTCGACGCCTCGCGTCGGTTCGTCGAATATGACCAGGCGCGGCTTCTGCACCAGCGCCTTGGCGACGACGACCTTCTGCTGGTTGCCGCCCGACAGCTCGATGACGCGCGCGTCGGCGTTGATCGCCTTCACGTTGAGGGCCGATATCCATTCGCCGGCGATGGCCCGCATCTCGCTCATCGACACGGTTACGGACTTCGTCCGGCCGCCGGCCAGCGCGCCGAGATGTATGTTCTCGGCGATCGACATGGTCTCGAAGAAGCCTTCGACCTTGCGGTCCTCGGTCACGTAGATGATGCCGTCGCGGACCGCCGACCGCGGCACCCGGTAGCGCACGGGGCGGCCGCCGAGCCGCACCTGGCCGCCATGGAAGAGGTCACGCTTCAGCACTCCCGCCACGACCTTCGCCGCCTCGGTGCGGCCGGAGCCGATCAGGCCGAACACGCCGGCGATCTGCCCGGCGAAGATCGAGAAGGAGGTGTTGCGCACCACCTTGCCCATGGACAGGTTCTGGACGCTCAGCACCTTCTCCCCGGCGGGCCTGGCCCGGCGGTCCTTGTGGGAACCGTAGAGTTCGCTGGTCAGTGTCCGTCCCACCATGGCGCGGACGATCTTCTCCCGGTCGAAGGCCGAGGCGGCGTCGGTGACGACATGTTCGCCGTCGCGCATCACCGTGATCCGGTCGGCGATGGCGAGCGCCTCCTCCAGTGCGTGGCTGATGAAGATGATCGAGACGCCGCGCTGCTTGAGACGGGCGACCAGCGAGAAGAACTGGTGCTTCTCCTCGGGCGTCAGGGTGGCTGTCGGCTCGTCGAAGATGATCGCCCGGGCATTGTGGTGCACGGCGCGCGCGATCTCGACCATCTGTTTCTGGCCGGCCCCCAGCGACGAGACCATGGCGGTGGGGTCGACCTGGAAGTTGAGCGATTGCAGGAACTGCTGGCCGGCGATGTAGATGCCGCGCAGGCGATGGAAGCGCTTGTCGTCGGTCAGGTAGATGTTCTGCGCCACCGTGAGCGACGGCACCAGGCTGGTCTCCTGGTAGACCATGGCGATACCGCGCTTCAGCGCCTCGGACGGCGTGGCGAGTTCCGCCTTCTCGCCGTCGATCCAGATCTCGCCCGCGGTCGGCTCGACGACACCGGCGATCATCTTGGTCAGCGTCGACTTGCCGGCACCGTTCTCGCCGAGCAGGGCGTGCACCTCGCCGCGCAGCAGCGTGAACGACACATCCTTCACGGCCGGTACGCCGCGATATTCCTTGGTGGCGTTGCGGACCTCGACGATCGGCGTCATGCGCGGCCTCCCCCGTCCCCCAGATCGGCCAGCGGCAGCGACACGACGACGCCGTCGCCGCTCGCCGCGACGAAGACCCTATCGCCGGACTCGGCGACGGCGGTGACGCCGTGCGTGCGGCCGTCGGCCCGGCTCTGCAGAGAGAAGCGCGGATTGAACGCCCGGTCGAGCCTGACGCACAGGCCGGCCGACATGGCAGGCGCCCAGGGTTTCAGCAACCCGAGATGCTTGACGCCGCCGCCTTGCAGCGATTCCAGGAAGCTGCGGCCCGCCCGGAGCTTGGGCGCCACCCAGTAGGGCTCCGGCACCTCCGCCATCATGCGCTTGCGATAGGACGGCTCGCGCAGCACGAACTCGACAAGCTGACTGCGCGGCGCGAACATGGCCAGCCACCAGCCGTCCGAGGCCGGCGCCAGACGTCCCGGATAGCCCGGCAGATCGTGCTGCAACACGCGGGTCCTGTCCGGCCGCGCGCCATCGAGCCGCACGAGCTGGTGCCGCCAGGCTTCGGAGAAGACGACGCCCTCGGCATCGAGGGCGAGACCCGCCGGCCAGGCCAGACGGGCCGCGAGCCGGGTCGAGGCGCCGCTGCCGAGGTCGATCCGCCAGATGCTCCCAGAGGCGTTCCTTTCCAGCAGGTCCCGCTGCCATCCTGCCGGAGCGTTGGTCGCGGAGCCGTTGGCGACGTAGAGGCCGTCGCCCGAGACGGCGATCGCGGTGATGCAGCGCAGGTTCTCGCCGGCCCTGAAGCCGCGACCGTCGAGGGCGCCGCCGTCAAAGAGGATCTCCCCGCTCGCCAGCGCGGCGGCCAGGCCGCCGTCGCCGACCGCGGCGATCGCCGTGACCGTCGCGGGACAGCGACGGCGGGTGTGCCAGGTGCCGTCCGCGCCGAGGGCCAGGATCGTGTCACCGGCCGATGCCACGACGGTGCCGGCCACGACCGCCAGTCCGTCCGCCCCTTCGAGCGTCAGGCGCACCGGCGCCTCGTCGAGAAGGCGGTTGGGCCGGAAGGCACCGTCCAGCGGCGGCACCGTCACCGCGGCCTCGCCACGGCCGAGCAGGTTGTCGACGATGCGCGTCAGGGTCCCGATCATGTCCGCCCCCAATAGGATGCCTGCGCGGTCCAGGCGGGATCGGCACCGTCGAGCTTCAGGCGGCCGACACGGTTGTTGAGGATACCGCCTATGTAGAGGTAGCCCCTGTGCTCGCGCATGGAGGTGATCATGGGATGGTTGTCGCCGCTGCGGTCCCACAGCGTCTCGATGACGCGGCCGCTCTCGTCGAAACGCACGATGCAGCCGGTGTTGATGTTGGGATAGAGCCATTCGTCCGGCGCGACGCGACGCGCCATGCGGCGGCGGAAGCCCGGCATCCTCAGGGCCAGATCGAGCGACGGCGTGCGGATGCCCACGAGCGCCAGCCAATAGGTGCCGTCCGAAGCGCGGTTGATGTTGTCGGGATAGCCGGGCAGGTCGGGGATCACCGGCTCGACCGTGCCCTTCTTCGCCCCGTCGAACCAGTAACGGCTGATGCGGCAGGCCCAGGTCTCGGCGAAGAGGAACGACTGGCCGTCATGCGTCATGCAGATCCCGTTGGGGAAGACCAGGTTCTTCAAGACAGTATGAGTTGAGCCGCTCCTCGGGTCGTAGCAGATGATGCGGCCGTTGCCGCGGGACTCCAGGCAGTCGACCGGCCATTCGTGCATCTCGTAGCGGACCGTCGCCTCGCTGAAGAAGACGCGCCCGTCGGGAGCGATGTCGAGGTCGTCGGCCAGGCGGAGGCGGGAATCGTCGATGACGGAGAACCAGGAGCGGTTGGTCTCGTCGGTCAGCTTCTCGATGCGGCGGTCGCGGCCGACCCGGTAGAGACCCATGCCGCCGATGCAGACGAGCAGTGATCCGTCGCGCGCGAAGGCCATGCCCAGCGGCCGCCCGCCGACATGGGCGAAGATCTCCTGCCGTTCGTAGTCGGGCGCGAGGAAGCGGACAATGTCGCCGGTGCGGTTGCCGGCATAGATGTGATCCTCCTCGTCGAGGATGACGTCCTCCGGGCCGTCGATGCGGTCAAGCCCGATGGCTTCGACGGGGCGCAGCCGGTCGTTGAGCGCGTAGGGCGAGGCGCCGTCGGTGCCGGGCGCGGGCGGCAGGTCGGAATAGGTCGGCGAGACGTAGACCTTGGAGAGGAACTTGTAGCGGTTCTTCAGCCAGCGCACGTCGATCATCACGGCCGCCAGAAGCACCATGCCGAGCAGCAGGGAGTTGGCGCCGCTGGTCACGCCGAGGCGCACGAGGCTGTTGACCATGATCATCACCGTCACCGAGCCGATGACGGCCTTTGCCGCCGAGCCGCGCCCGCCGCCGAGGCTGTTGCCGCCGAGCACGGCGGCCGTCAGCGCCGCGATCTCGAGGCCGATGCCGATGTCGGCGCCGGCCGCCCCGAGCCGCGAGGCGAACAGCACCCCGGCGAGTGCGGCGAGCGTGCCCGACGCCACGTAGGTGGCGCAGATCACCCGGCGCACCGGGATGCCGACATTGTGCGAGGACCGGCGCGAGCCGCCCACGGCGAGCACGTGCCACCCGGCCCGCGTGCGGCTCAGCACCAGGTGCAGCACGATGGCGACGCCGACGGTCACCACGACACTGAAGGGCACGCCGGCCACGAAGCCCTCGCCGAAGAAGAACCAGAAGTCGGAATCCGGGAAGGCGGCGGCGATAGCGACGGCGTAGCGGAGCAGAAGCATGTCGACGACGGCGCGCACGATGATCAGCGTGACCAGCGTGGTCAGGAAGGCGCGCAGGCGCAGGTAGCCGACCAGCAGCCCGTTGACCAGCCCGACGGCTGCGCCGCAGGCGAGCGTGCCGGCCACCACCGCCGGCACCGGCCATCCGGCGACGTTCATCAGCGCCAGCGCGACGATGTTGCCCAGCGCGAAGGTCGAGCCGACCGACAGGTCGATGCCGCCCGCCACCATGACGATGGTGAGCGCCAGAACGATCAGTCCGAACTCGCCCCATTGCCGGGCCAGGTTGGAGATGCTGGCCGCGCTGAAGAAATCCGGGATCAGCGACCCGAACACGGCGATCACCGCGAGCAGGATCAGGAGCGGGATGGCGTTGTCGACCCAGCGCTTGGTCAGGATCTCGCCGAGGAGGTGATCGGGCACGTAGCGGTAGCGCCAGCGCACGATCCTGTCTGAAAGTGTCATCTTGTCTGCCCGGATCAGGAGGTGCGGCGCGGGCGGCCATGCCGCCCGCGCCCTCGGCGGGGGTCAGCCCTTGGCCGGCAGGTCCCAGCAGGACGCAGCGGTCATGTTGTCCTTGGTGAGGAAGTTCAGCGGCGTGAACAGCGTCGTCTTGGTCGTTCCGGCAGGCTGCTTCAGCTGGAGCAGGTGCTTGATCATGGTCGCCATGTCGCGCGCCTGGCCGGGGACGAAATAGACGACCACTTCCGAGAAGGTGCCGTTGGCGAGGTTGTCGCAGGCCATCCGGTTGCCGCCGCCCTGGGTCAGCAGGTAGACGTTCTTGCCGGATTCCTTGATCGCCGCCGCCGTGCCGATGTCCATGACGTCCCAGAAGCCGGCGATGGCGCACAGGTCCGGGTGCTGCTGGATGACCGTCGCGGCGATGTTCTTCGCCTTGGTCGAATCCCAGTCCGCCGCCTGGTTGGAGACCAGCTGGATCTCGGGGTGCTTGGACAGGACGTTGTTGATGCCCTGCATCTGGTAGATCGAGGCCGCGGCGGTCAGCACGCCCTGGGTGATCGCCACCTTGCCGCTGCCGCCATTGGCCGGCGAACACTTGTCGACGAGGCGCTGGCCGATCTGCTCGCCCATGCCGACATAGTCGGCGCCGACGAAGGCGTCGGTGGAGTAGCTCGAGCGCATGTTGACCTGAATGACGTAGATTCCGGCCTCTTCGGCCTTCTTCAGCAGGCGCGCGTAGGACTGGACGTCGGGATTGTGCACCACGATGACGTCCGGCTTCTCGGAGATGAGCGAGGTGATCGCCTGGGCGCCGGCGTCCGTGTTCCAGTTCGGATCGCGGATGTCGAAGGTGACGCCGAGCGGCTCGAGCGCCTCGCGCAGGCCCATCGCCCAGCCCTCCGTCAGGTCGAAGCCCATCGCCACCGGCACGTAGGCGACCCGCTTGCCGACGAAGGAGTCGTAGTAGGCCGCGCGCGTGGGATCGTCGATGCCCTCCTGCGCGAGGGCGGCCCCGGCCCCGAGCGCGACGGCGGCGGAGATAAGAAGTGTCTTGAACAGTCTCATGTTTTTCCTCCCGTTGTTGATACGGCCTAGATGTCGCCCTGCTGAGCGGTCTGCTCGTCGCGGGGGTTGACGATGGTGTCGATGACGATGGCGGTGAGAAGAAGCACGCCCTTGATGACGTTCTGCACGGTGTACTGGATGTCCATTATGGTCATGCCGTTGAGCAGCACGCCGATCAGCAGCGTGCCGACGACGACGTTGCGGATGCCGCCCTTGCCGCCCGACAGGCCGATGCCGCCGAGCACGACGACGAGGATCACGTCGTAGACGTAGGTGGACAGGGCGAGGCGGGTGTTCATGCTGGCGACCGACGCCGCCGTGACGATGCCGGCCAGGAAGCCGATCATCGACGAGAGCAGGTACTGGAGCACGATGATCGGCCGCACCGGCACGCCGGTGATGCGCGCCGCGGCCAGATTGTCGCCGACGGCGCGCAGGTAGCGGCCGGACCTGGCGTAGCGCAGGAACAGGTAGCCCGCGATGCAGACGGCGGCGAAGACGTAGATCGGCACCGGCACGCCCAGGAGCGTGCCCTGGCCGAGCCACAGCAGCGGCTTCGCCGCGTCGGGGATGTAGGCGACGTCGAGGGCGAAGAGAAAATAGCGGCCGAAGCCGTAGATCAGCGTGCCCATGGCGAGCGTCGCGAAGATCGCCGGAACCTCGGCATAGGCGACGAACCAGCCGTTGACGGCGCCGACCAGCAGGCTGAACGCCAGGCCGACCGCCAGGGCCTGCGGCAGCGGCATGCCGGAGCCGACCAGGTTGAGCATCCAGGCCACCGACACGGCCATCAGCGCCACCAGCGAGAGGTCGATGCCGCGGCCGATGACGACGAGGCCCATGGCCACGCCGAGGATGCCGAGGATCGACACGCTGCGGACGAGGTTGAGGACGTTGCTGGCGGTGAGGAAGCCGGGCAGCGAGACGGCGAAGCCGATGCAGAGCAGCACGGCGAGACCGAACACGATCTGCTCCTGACTCACCCGTCCGAAGATCCGCATGCCGGCTCCCCCCGCCCGAGCCCTGCGGTCAACGGACCGCCCGGGCAGGCGGCACACTAGCCCGGCGCCGGCGCCGATTCTTTCGCCAGAATGCAGGACACTTTCCCGAAAGCGCACTCGGCGCGTGAGCCGCTGGACGCCGCGCCCGGCCGACGATAGCATTCAGCCTCGGCACGCCGTCGGGAGGGCGGACGGCGGCCTGCGGACCGGAGGATCCGCCGGAGCCCTCGGCCAGGGGTTGGAGGAGCCCATGGACCTGATCTTTTCGACCGACGACTACGAGCAGTCGGCGCGATACGCCGCCTGGCGGGACGCCATTTGCGACGTCTACGTGCATGTCGACGTCAAGGCGACGGATCCCGAGCGCTACCGCGGCTTCATCCGCGAGGCCAGGTTCGGCGACGTCACGATGACCGACATTCTGCTGTCGGAACAGCGCATCCGCCGCAACCAGCAGCACATCTCCCGCCTCGACAAGGACTGCTACTACCTGCAGCTCATCCATCGCGGCAATCTGAGCGTCGTGCAGCGCGGCGCCACCCACCGTTCGAACGCCGCGCGCGGCGCGCTGTTCTGCGCCACCGAGCAGTACGAGCTGCACTGTCAGGGCGACGTACGCTCCTTCTATCTCGAGATTCCGCGCGACGCGTTCGCGCAGCGTTTCCCGCGCGAACGCATCCCGATATCGGCGTCGATCAACACGACCCAGGGGCTCGGCCGTATCGCCACCGAATTCTGCGCGACGCTGGCGACCGAGGGCTCGAAGCTCGAGGACGGCATCCGTGCCGGCCTCGGCAACCAGCTGATGGACATGCTGGCCTTCACGCTGCTGTCGTCCGAGGGCGACATTCCCGCGGCGGAAGGCTCGGTGAAGAAGGCGCGCCTGATGTCGGTGCAGCAGTGGATCGAGACGCACATCTCGGATCCCACCCTGTCGCTGGACAAGGTCGCGGCCGCCAACGGCATGTCGGTGCGCTACCTGCACGTCCTGTTCGAGTCCTGCGAGATGTCCGCTTCGGAATGGATCTGGAACCGCCGCCTGCAGCTCGCCTACGACCGCCTGGCGAAGGGCGATGCGCGCTCCGTCACCTCGGTGGCCTACGACCACGGCTTCAACAGCTCCGCGCATTTCAGCACGCTGTTCAGGCGCAAGTACGGAATCTCACCGCGCGACGTCGCGCGACCGCGCTGAGCGAGGCTACGCGGCGCTGCCGCGGGCCGGGCGCTGCGCAGAGGCCCGCGCGAGACCGTCCGCCCCGGCACCCCGCCCTTGCGCCGTGCCGCGCCGCGAAGGCGGCCCCGGCGCCGAGCCGAATGCCGGCACCGCGATGCGGGCGCGGCATCGCCCGCGAAGGTCCCGGGCGTGCCTCGCCGGGGGCGGGCCGGGACCGGCCTTGCGAAGCGATCCCGGCGCGGGATCATGCGCCCGTCGCTCCGCTGCGGATCATCCCCGCGTGTGCGGGGGACGCCTCGTCGGAGTCTTCGTCGATGCGCTCTATGACGGATCATCCCCGCGTGTGCGGGGGACACGTCAGTGTGACAAGTCCGTGATGATCTGTATTCGGATCATCACCGCGTGTGCGGGGGACGCTGGGGATCGACGCCGAAGTTCTGGCCCGCGACCGGATCATCCCCGCGTGTGCGGGGGACGCCGCTTCTTCAACGCCGAGGAAGAGGCGAGCTACGGATCATCCCCGCGTGTGCGGGGGACGCAAGGCCGGTAAGCGCGTTTTTTCCTATGATCGCGGATCATCCCCGCGTGTGCGGGGGACGCCCGGCACCGGCGACCGGGGAAGGCGGCAAGTTGCGGATCATCCCCGCGTGTGCGGGGGACGCGGACCTGTTCAAGACCGACCCCGACATGTCGGCGGATCATCCCCGCGTGTGCGGGGGACGCAGTCGGCCCGCCGGTTGAAATCGTCCGCCGCTTCCATCATCCCCGCGTGTGCGGGGGACGCAGCGCGCTCGCCGCACCCGGCGTACCGACGGCCGGATCATCCCCGCGTGTGCGGGGGACGCAGCGAGGTAGAGCTGCGCCATGTTGGCGGCCACGGATCATCCCCGCGTGTGCGGGGGACGCGCCTTGGCGCTCCATTGCTGGCGGAAATCCGCCGGATCATCCCCGCGTGTGCGGGGGACGCCGGAAGCCAACCAGAGCGAAGACCTCGAAAAGCGGATCATCCCCGCGTGTGCGGGGGACGCGGTCGCCGACGATCGCCGCCTGAAGCCGGGTCAGGATCATCCCCGCGTGTGCGGGGGACGCCTCCGCAGTCGGCGCTTCCATGTCGGTCACGTCGGATCATCCCCGCGTGTGCGGGGGACGCTGCCAACGTGCCGCGAAGCACGTTGACATGGACGGATCATC
>DUSC01000046.1 GCA_012842935.1 Hyphomicrobiales bacterium
GCGTGTACTCCGCCGCCAGCCGCTCCTTGAGCACGTCCAGCTGCAGCGCGCCGACCACGCCGACCATCGCCGGCGATCCGTCTTCCGGCAGGAACAGCTGGACGACGCCTTCCTCGGCCATCTGTTCCAGCGCTTCCTTGAGCTTCTTCGCCTTCATCGCGTCGCCGAGGCGCACCCGGCGCATGATCTCGGGCGCGAAGTTGGGCACGCCTCGGAACAGGATATCCTCGCCCTCGGTCAGCGTGTCGCCGATCCGGAGCGTGCCGTGATTGGGGATGCCGACGACGTCGCCGGCGAACGCCTCGTCGGCGGTGATGCGGCTCCTGGCGAAGAAGAACTGCGGCGCCGTCAGGCTCATCGTCTTGCCGGTGCGCACCAGCTTCGCCTTCATGCCGCGCTGAAGCCTGCCCGAGCAGACGCGGACGAAGGCGATGCGGTCACGGTGGTTGGGATCCATGTTCGCCTGGATCTTGAAGACGAAGGAGGTCATCTTCTCCTCCGTCGCCTCGACCCTGCGCGCGTCGGCCTCCTGCGCGCGCGGCGCCGGCGCCCAGTCGCCCAGCGCCTCAATCAGGTCGCGCACGCCGAAATTGCGCAATGCCGAACCGAAGAAGACAGGCGTCAGATGTCCCTCGCGGAACGCGTCGAGGTCGAACGGCCGGCACGCCTCGCGGGCGAGCTCCAGCTCCTCGATGAAAGCCTCGCGCTCGTTCATCGGCAGCAGGCCGGCGGCGCGGTTGGAGTCCGGTCCGTGCACCGGCGTCCGCTCTGTCTCCTCGTCGCTGCGGCGCACGGCGTTGGCGGCGAGGTGGTAGGTACCGGAAAAGGTCTTGCCCTGGCCGATCGGCCACGTGATCGGCGCCGTGTCCAGCGCCAGCTTCGCCTCGATTTCGTCGAGGATCTCGAAGGTGTTGCGCGCCTCGCGGTCCATCTTGTTGACGAAGGTGACGATCGGGATGTCGCGCAGCCGGCACACCTCGAACAGCTTCAGCGTGCGCGGCTCGATGCCCTTCGCCGCGTCGATCACCATCACGGCGGAATCGACCGCCGAAAGTGTCCTGTAGGTGTCGTCGGCGAAATCCTCGTGGCCGGGCGTGTCGAGCAGGTTGAAGACGTTGTCCCCGTATTCGAAGGTCATCACCGAGGTGACGACCGAGATGCCGCGCTCGCGCTCGATCTTCATCCAGTCGGAGCGGGTGTTCATGCGGTCCTTCTTCGCCTTCACCTCGCCGGCGAGCTGGATGGCGCCGCCGAACAGCAGCAGCTTCTCGGTGAGCGTCGTCTTGCCGGCGTCCGGGTGCGCGATGATCGCGAAGGTCCGGCGGCGCGCGACCGCCTGTTCAATCGTCTCGGCCATGAATGGGGTTCCGTTCGGTTGCGCGGGCTTATAGCGGCGCGCGTCGCGCCTGTCGAGGAAGCCCGGTTCGGCCTGCGGCGGGCTCAGGTGACCAGTTCGAAACCGCTCTCCGCCAGCACCGCGCCGTTGACCATCAGTTCGACCCGATGAAAGCCGGCATTGTGTGAGCGCGTGGTGAAGTCGCGCACCACCTGGCTGGTCGACGCCTTCCACGCGGCGCCTGGTGCGAGGTCCACCTCCCGGAGTTTGAAGACCTTGCGGGACGTCGCGCCATTCTTCTTCACGTAGTGTATCGCATAGTCGACAACGAGCCTCTGCCTTTCTCCTCCGGTCGAAACCAGCCGAGCGGCGATCGTCAGGCGTTCGCCCAGCTTCAGCCGCGTCGGCGTGGCGGAAAAACCCTCGACCCTGACCTCGGCCGCTCCCGTCGCCCCGATCAGCCTGAGCGCCCGCGGGTCGCCCTTCTTCACCAGGATTCGCAGCGCGTGGCGCACGACCCATCGTTCTTCAACCGCTCCCGGTGGCCACGCCGCAAGCCGGTTGAGCAGCCAGTCCGGATGGTCCTTGGCGATGTCGTTGAGGTGGTTGGCGGCGGACTTGCGCACATAGGCGCTCGGGTCGCCGCGCAGCGCTTCGGGTATCGGAAAGGTCAGCGACGGGTCGGCGACGGCGCGTTCCAGGCGGAACGACCACGGCAGGCGCGGCCGCGAGCCTTCACTCGCCAGTCGTCGCACGTGCTCGTCCGGATCGGCGGTCCAGCGTCGCATCACCGCGAGCGTGCGGTCGAAATCCGCGGCGAGGAAGTGGCGGACGGCGAATTCCGCCGAGCCGTGGCGCGTCAGGTCGTGCAGCGTCTCCATCGCCAGGTCGAAATGGTCGCGGCCGAAAAGCGTAACGTACTCGCAGAGCGCTATGGCGGCGAAGCCGTGGTCGATGCGCGGCGCCAGCGCGCGCAGCAGCCCGGCGGCCTTCGGAAACGGTGTCGCCAGCGCCGCCTCAAGCGCCACCGCGGTCTGCCGCATGCGCTGCATGATGCCGAGGTCGTCGAGGTCCCTCGTCGCCACCGCCATGAATCGGTCGCGGTCGAAACCGGAAGCAATGCCGGCAGCCGCGTCGGCGATCGAGGCGAGCCGCGCGCGGTCGAAGATCTCCTTGAGGGCGGGGTAGGCGGGGCGGTCGTCGTCCATGCGAATCTCCATGCGGCCGGCAGACTATATCGCGCTGTTGACAAGTACTTTCAGGAGCCTGCCGGGCTCGCCGTGCCGTCCCACTCGCCTGGCTCACGCAATGCTGACAGACTTTGGCGGGAAGATTGTCTCGTTTTGAACAATCCTGCGCTATCGTGGCCATCGTCACGAGCAGGAGCCGTCTCCATGTCCGAACTCGCCGGCCGCGCGGCCTCTGCCGCGCCGGGATCGACGCGCTTCGCCGCCTTCGCGCTCCTTTTCGGCAACTTCTTCATCGGCCTCTCGATCCTGGCGCCCGCCGGCATGGTCCGCGACCTCGCAGCCGGCCTCGGCGTGCCGGTCACGCGCGCCGCGCTGCTGATCACCGCCGGCGCCGTGGTCCTGTGCATCGGCTCGCCGCTGGTCGCTTGGGCAACCAATGGGCTCGACCGCCGTCGCCTGCTCGCCGCAAGCCTCGCCATGCTCGCGGCCGGCCACGCCGGCTCGGCGTTTGCACCGGACCTTACCGTGCTGATGGTGCTCAGGCTGGTCTCGATGGCCGCGGCGGCGATCTTCACGCCGCAAGCGGCGAGCACGATCGCCATGATGGTGCCCGAGAAGGAGCGCCCCGGCGCCATCTCCTTCATCTTCCTCGGCTGGTCGCTCTCCGTTGCCGCCGGTCTGCCGCTCGTCGCATGGGGCGCCGCGCATTTCGGTTGGCGATCGGTCCACGTCGCGCTCGGCCTCGGCGCCGCGGTCGCCGCGCTCCTCGTCTGGCTGACCGTGCCGCGCGGCCTGCGCGCGCCCGCCATGTCGCTGTCGAGCTGGGGCACGCTCGTCTCCAGTCGCCTCGTCGTCCTGCTGGTCGCGGCGACGGCCATCAGCGCGGCCGGGCAGTTCGTCGTCTTCACCTTTCTCGGTCCGTTGCTTGCCGGTCTGGCCGCCGCTACGGCCAACGAGATCGCCGCTATGTTCGCCGTCTTCGGCGTCTCGGGTTTCCTCGGCAATCTCGGTGCGACCCGGCTGGTCGGTCGCCTCGGTGTCTACCGCACGTCGCTGCTATGCTTCGGCCTGATGGTGGCCGGCGCCTTCGGATTCGCCGCAAGCGCCGGGCTGTTTGCCGTGATGGTCGTCGGCGGCACGCTGTGGGGGCTGGGCTTCGCCTCGTCGAACTCCATGCAGCAGGCGCGGCTCGCCGCCACGGTGCCGCCGCTCGCGGGTGCGGCGATCGCGCTGAACAGCTCGGCGATCTATGTCGGCCAGGCGGCGGGTTCGGCGCTGGGCGGGGTTCTCTTCGACGCCGGCCGGCTGGCCGCGATGGGATTTGTCGCGGCGGCGTTAATACTCGCCGCGACCGCGGTCGTCTACGCGACGCGCCCGCGTTGAAACTCCGTCACTCCGGAACCGGCGGTTCGGCCGGCGCACCGCAGGCGGCGAGGAACAACGCCGTGATCGCATCGACGTCCTGGTCCGTTGTCCAGCCGCGTACCGGCCCCAACGCGAAGCGCGACACCAGGTAGCCGAGGTTGAGGCTGAAGAAGGCGCTGGCCAGCGCCTCCGGCGTCTGCGCCGCGCCGATCGCGCCGGCCTCCTGCATGTGCCGCAGATGCCCGACAAGCGGAGCGAACACGCCCGACAGCCAGAGCTCGGCGAAGCGCTCGCGGAAGGTGCCGTCGCGCTGCCGTTCGCCGACGCGTCGCTTCCCCTGCCGTCGCGCTGCGCCGGCCCGCCACGCCCGCTCGACCTTGCGTTTCCGCTGAAGCCGGTCTCGTCCGCCGATGCCGGCGTCGAAACGCCGCCCGACGGGCGCATGAAGTACTGGATCCGCCGCGACATCGTGCGCGGTGTCTTCCGGACGGTTCGATCGGCCCGGGCGCCGAGATTCGCCTGACCGAAGTGCTCGGCCTCAACGGGACGTTCGTCGTCGACACGGTCTCCCACATCGAGCGCCTCGACGAGGGCGGTTTCATCCACAACCCCGAGGTGCTCGGGTACACCGGCTTGGCGCGCATGGAATACACCGTCGCGCCGGTGCGGACGGGACGCTCCACGAGAACTGCCTGATCATCGGCACGTCACGGTCCGTGCTCCGCCTCGCCAATCCGCTGCTCGCGCGGCGGGCCTTCGACGACGCCCACGGCCGCGCCTGGCTGCGTCACAACATCGAGGAGGTCGGCATGTTCGAGAACTTTCTTCCGTCGCTCTACCGGCTGGAGACCGGTCGTCGGCCGTGAAGCCGGTGACCCGCTTCGGTCCGGCTGCCGCGGTGCGCTCAGCCGCGATCGGTCCCGGTGCCCTCCGCCCGGCCGGCGAGTAGAACGAGCGCCGCGTCGGCCGCCGCATCGATGTAGGCCGCGTCGCCATGGATGAGCATCGTCATCATCGCGCCTTCCATGAGCAGCCAGATCTGCCGTGCCAGAACAGGACTGTCGCCGACTCCGGCTGACGCGAGCCTCTCGGCCAGCAGCGTTTCGAGTTCGCTCTTGTGTCGGCGGGCGATGGCACGTGCGGGATGACCCGGCAGGTCGGCGAGTTCGGCGGCAAGACGCGAATAGCCGGGTCCGGCCCACCGCGGTGTCTGCGCCCAGCGCCCGAGGTCGCGGAACAGGGTCGCGACGATCTCTCGCGCGCTGCCGGCATCCGGCGCGAAATCCGCCCGGAAGACATCGAGCGCGAGTTCGGCCTGCGTTGCCATGACCTGTGCCAGGAGTTCGTCCTTGCTGCCGAAATGCGCGTAGAGCGTCCGCTTCGTCACGCCCGCCGCCGCGGCGATCTCGTCGACGCCGGAGCGCAGGAAGCCCTTCTGCCGGAACAGGCGGAAGGCGGCCGCGGAAATGCGTTCGCGGATTTTGTCGCCTCGGGCCACGGTCGATCCTCCGAAAAGTATACCCATTAGTATATTTTTCGGCCGTCCGCCTGCGCGAAGATGGGCCTCGTTCGATCAAGGGAGGGCCTTCTCATGTCCGTCGCCATGCCAGTCCGTTCGCCTGAATCCGCCTTTCTCGCTGCGCGTGGTGAACTGGAGGGCCTCTTCGGCGAGCGCCTGTCCATCGCGCGCGCGGTCCGCGAGCAGCACGCCAACACCACGACCTGGGTTGCCGGCGAGCCGCCCGAGGCGGTTGCCTTCCCCCGTTCGGAGGCTGAGGTGCAGCAGGCGGTGCGGATCTGCGCCCGCCATCGGGTGCCGGTCATTCCTTTTGGCGCGGGCACGTCGTTCGAGGGCCACGTCAACGCGCCGCTTGGCGGCCTTTGCCTCGACCTGCGCGACATGAAACGGATCCTTGCGGTTCGCGCCGAGGATTTCGATTGCACGGTCGAGCCGGGCCTCACGCGCACCCAGTTGAACGAGTACCTGCGCGACAGCGGTCTGTTCTTCCCCGTCGACCCGGGCGCCGACGCCTCGATCGGAGGCATGGCCTCGACCCGCGCGTCCGGCACGACCGCGGTCCGCTACGGCACGATGAAGGACAACGTGCTGGCGTTGCGTGTCGTCTTGCCTTCGGGGGAGGTGATGACCACGTCCCGGCGTGCCCGCAAGTCGTCTGCCGGCTACGACCTGACCCGGTTGTTCGTCGGCGCAGAGGGAACGCTCGGCGTGATCACCGAACTGACGTTGCGCCTGCACGGCATTCCGGAGGCCGTGTCGGCCGGAATCTGCCCCTTTCCGAGCGTCGCCTCGGCCTGCGATGCGGCGATCGCGGCGATCCAGTCCGGCATGCAGATCTCGCGCATCGAGCTGCTCGACGAGGTGCAGATCCGGGTCTGCAACGCACATTCGTGCCTTGGGCTGCCCGAGCGCCCGACGCTGTTCGTCGAATTCGCCGGAAGCGAGGCCGGGGTCGCCGAACAGGCCGAGCGCTTCGGCGAGATCGTCGGCGAATACGCCTCCGGGCCGTTCGAATGGGCCCGCGACGCTGGGGAGAGGGCGCGGTTGTGGCGCGCGCGCCATGACGTGTTCTGGGCGCTGCGTTCCTATCGTCCCGGTGCCAGCGTCGTCGTCACCGACGTCTGCGTGCCGATTTCGCGGCTGGCCGAGTGTGTCACCGAAACCAAGCGCGACATCGAGGCAACGGGGATCGTCGCGCCGATCGTGGGTCACGTCGGGGACGGGAACTTCCATGCCTCGCCGCTGGTCATGATGGACGATCCCGACGAGGTCGCGCGAGCGCGCGCCTTCGTCGACAGGGTCGCTGCCCGTGCGCTCGCCATGGAAGGGACCTGTACCGGCGAACACGGGATCGGCGAGGGAAAGAAGCACTTCCTGGTCGAGGAACATGGCGCCGTCGCCGTCGGGGCCATGCGCGCCCTGAAGCGGACCTTCGACCCGCTCGGCATCATGAATCCGGGAAAGATCGTCTGACCGGGCGGCGACCTGGGCGGTTCCGCGGGCCGTCCTAGCCGGCCAGTGCCAGGCGCCGGTCGGCCGGCTGCGGCGCGAAAGGCCGGATGGCGATGCCGTTACGCGTCATGGTGACGAAGCTGCCGGGCGGCACCGCGCGCCACTCGGCACCCTCGCGGTCGAAGGGTTCCGAGACCAGGCAGCGGCCGCCGAGGGTCGCCGCGGCGTAGAGCGTGGGTGCCGAGCCGTCGCTGCCGTAGCGTACCGCGTGCAGGCGCTCTCCGTCGGAGAAGGCGGCCGTCAGCTTCAGCGCCGGCTCCACCCCGGCGCGTCGCGACGCCTCGATCACGTGACCTGCCGTGCGCGAGAGCGCGCCCTGCGGATCGCCGTCGGCTCCCTCCTGCAACATCAGCAGGAACAGCAACTCGGAATCGGTCGTCCCTTCCATGTGGTCGTAGAGAGTGTCGTCGAGCAGGTTCTCCAGCGACCGGCGGATCTTTTCGAAACCGCCGATCTGGCCGTTGTGCATGAAGCTCCAGCGTCCGGCGACGAAGGGATGGCAGTTGGTCCGGCTCGTGGCGCCGCCCGTGGAGGCGCGCACATGGGCGAGGAACAGGCCGGAGCGGATCTGCCGGCAAAGGCTCTTGAGGTTGGGGTCGGACCACGCCGGCAGGATGTCGCGATAGAGGCCGGGCTCGGGCCGCGTTCCGTACCAGGCAATGCCGAAGCCGTCGCCGTTGGTCGGCATCTTCGCCTCGAGCGCGTGGTGGCTCTGCGCGATCAGCGAGTGGCAGGGCGCGGTGACGATGTCCTCGAGAAACACCTCATCGCCGAGATAGGCCGCCCACCGGCACATCAGTCCGTCCTGCCCCTCCTGCTTGTCCGCTCGTAGAGCTCGCGGATGATTCCACTCGCCGTACTCTCGAACAGAAACGGCAAGAAAGCGTGAACGAGCGCCGCCCCGCCGGCAGCGAACAGGCGCGAGGCAAACCACGCGGCGAAGGCCATGTGCCCGAAATAGGTCTCGCCGACCGAGGCCGGGTGGCGGGTGAAAAGGTGCGCGGCGCGCGAAGCCATGGCGGATCTCCCTCTTGTTTGCACCGATGTTGCACTGTCCACGCCACGAACATTTCCCAATTTTCCTTCCAGAATCCTGAAATGCGGGATATTCATCCCATGATGACCGCAGGAATCGACGATATCGACCGCCGTATCTTCGCCGAGCTGCAGCGCGACGGAGGTCTCTCGGTCGAGCGGCTGGCCGAGCGCGTGCACCTGTCGCGTAACGCCTGCTGGCGGCGCATGAAGCGGCTCGAGGACGACGGCGTCATCGCCGGCCGCGTCGCCCTGGTCGATCCCGAAAAGGTCGCCCTCGGCCTGTCCGTCTTCGTCATGGTGCGCACCTCGAACCACGACCCCGAATGGCTGGCGAAATTCCGTGCGGCTGTGACGGCGCTGCCCGAGATCACCGGCGTCTATCGCATGACCGGCGACCTCGACTACGTGCTGCGTGCCCGCGTCGCCGACGTGAAGGCCTACGACCGGCTCTACCAGCGTCTGATCGCGAAGGTGCCGCTCGCCGATGTCTCGGCCTCCTTCGTCATGGAGGAGATCAAGGAGACAACCGCCTTGCCGGTATGAGGCCGGCGGGCGCGATCCCGGGCATGACGGCGTTTGGTGATTGACCGAGCGCCGTGCCGCTGGCTAGGAGCAGCCGAACGTCCGGAGCACCTCATGACCCCCTCTCTCGTCGTTGTCCGCCTGCCCCACTCGGAAGGCCTGCCGCTGCCCGCCTACGAGACGGACGGCGCGGCGGGCATGGACTTGCGCGCCGCGGTGCCGGAGGATCGCCCGCTCATCATCCTGCCGGGCCGGCGGGCGCTTGCGCCGACCGGCCTCGTCTTCGAGATCCCCGCCGGCTACGAGGGCCAGGTCCGGCCGCGCTCGGGCCTGGCACTGAAGCACGGCATCACCTGCCTGAACACGCCCGGCACGATCGACAGCGACTATCGCGGCGAGGTGAAGGTCCTCCTCGTCAATCTCGGCGACGAGGATTTTGCCGTCACGCGCGGCATGCGCGTCGCCCAGTTCGTCATCGCGCCGGTGGCGCGTCTCGCCGTCGAGGAACAGGACCTCGCCTCGGCGACGACCCGCGGCGCCGGCGGCTTCGGCTCGACGGGCACGGCGTGAGCGGCGGCGCGATGCGGCCGGGTCTGGTCATCTTCGACTGCGACGGTGTCCTCGTCGACACCGAGGCGCTCGGCAACCGGCGCCTGGCCGAATGGCTGACGGATGCCGGCTATCCGATCGCCTACGAGGACTGCCGGCGCCGCTTCATGGGCCGCAGCATGGTTTCGGTCCAGGCAGAGGTCGAGGCCGCTGGCGTTTCTCTCGGGGCGGATTTCCCCGATCGCTGGAACGCGGCGCTGCCCGATCTCTTCGCCGCCGGCGTAGAGGCCGTCCCGCATGTCCGCGAGGCGGTCGAGGCGGTCCGCGATGCGGGCCTCGCCTGGTGCGTGGCATCGTCTGCGCGTGTCAGCAAGATGAGGATCACGCTCGGCGCCACCGGCCTCCTGCCGCTCTTCGAGGGGCGCATGTTCAGCTCAACCATGGTCGCCCGCGGCAAGCCGTTTCCGGACCTCTTCCTCCATGCCGCAGAGGTGATGGGCTGTCCCCCGGCCGCGTGCGCAGTGGTCGAGGACAGCGTCGCCGGCACGCTCGCCGGGCGCGCAGCGGGGATGACGGTCTATTCCTATTGCGGCGACCCCTTCAACGACCGAGACGAGCTCGCGGCGGCCGGCGGGCGGCTGTTCGACGACATGCGCGCGCTGCCGTCCCTGCTCGGCATCGGCTGATCGGGGCAATCGTGCGGCACGCGAACCTCGGCTATATTCGGCACCAACCGCTGGAAAAGCAGATGCACGCCGTCCTGAAATCCCTGTCCGCATGGCTCTGCGGCCTCCTAGCCGCGCTCTGGCTCGGGCTTGCCGCCGCGCCGGCCGCTGAGGTCGCCTTTCCGGCGCCCGGCGACGTCGTCCCCGGCGCGAACGGTATTACCTACCTCGACCTGCTGCGCGAGATCGTTCCGGATCTCGAAGAGGCCGATTCCGTCTATCGCGGCAGGACGGTCGCGCCGCTCCGCCACATCGCCGGACCGGACTGGCAGGCCGAGCCGCCGCTCGATCCCACGATCTCCGGCTTGGCGGTCCTGCCCCTCGACGGCACCGGCCGCATCCTGCTGCTCGTCGATCTCGGCATGGCCGAGGACGCGGCTGAAGGCTATGCAGTCCTGGCGATCTTCGACACCGTCGGCAAACCACGCCTCGTCGATGCCGCCGACGTCGCCTTCGACCGCGACACCCGGTTCCTCGATCCGTTCAGCCTCGACCTCGGTGCCGGGCGACAGGCCGTCCTCACCGAGAGCTCGCATTCGAACTCGAGCCAGACCTACGTCACCGCCGGCATCGTCCTGGTCGGCGACCGCCTCGAACTGGTCGATTCGATCTTCACCTTCGACGAGCGGACCTGCGCCTTCGAGCGAACCCAGCGCCTCGCGCTGGAGGCAGATCCCGAAGGCTCGGGTCCCGCGGCGATTGCCGCGACCGTCGTCGACACGACCAAGCCGACCGGTGCCGATTGCGGCGACGATCCGGTGCCGGCGGCCGCCAGGGTGACGGTCGCCGTCACCTACCGTTGGGACCCGGTCGCTGAGCGCTACCGTCCCGATTCCGATGCGCTGGAAAAGCTCGCCGCCGACGCCGCGGAGCGGTTCTGATCCCGTCTCGGTCTTCCCGGTCGTGCGGCAGCCCGTTGCCGCTTGACAAACCTGCATGGCCCGGCCCCATGAAGCCGGCGGGAGGAGAGCCATGGAAAAGCTCAGCGTCATCGACATGCATACCGGCGGCGAGCCCGTCCGCATCGTCACCGGCGGTTATCCGACGATCCCGAAGGGCACCATCCTCGAGAAGCGTGCCTGGGTGCGCGAGAACCTCGACCATCTGCGAAGAATGCTGATGTTCGAACCGCGCGGCCACTACGACATGTACGGCGTCCTCCGCGTAGAACCGGACCTGCCCGGCGCCGACCTCGCGGTGCTGTTCATGCACAACGAGGGCTATTCCACCATGTGCGGCCATGCCGTCGTCGCGCTCGGTCGGTATGCCGTCGACCAGGGCATTGTCGCGGCGGTCGAACCGGTGACGACCGTCAACATCGAATGCCCTTGCGGCATGGTCGTCGCTTCCGTCGAGGTGACGGACGGCAGGGCCGGCGCGGTGTCGTTCGAGAGCGTGCCGGCCTTCCTGTTTGCCCGCGATCTTTCCGCCGACCTGCCCGGCTACGGCCGCATCGCCTTCGACATCGCCTATGGCGGTGCCTTCTACGCTCTCGCTGACTGCCGTCAGTTCGGCCTCGCCTTCGGCAAAAGCCGCGCCCGCGACTTCGTCGACGCCGCCGTTGCGCTGACCGAGCGGGCGAAGCGCGACGTGCCGCTCGCTCATCCCGACCACGCCGACCTCGCCTTCCTCTACGGTTCTATCCTGACCGACGGCGGCGACGGCGCGGCAGGGATTGCCACGCGCAACGTCTGCGTCTTTGCCGAGGCGGAGGTCGACCGCTCGCCGACCGGCTCCGGCGTCACCGCACGGCTCGCCGCCATGCACGCCAGGGGCGAGGTCGGCGTCGGACAGCCTCGCCTTTTCGAGAGCATCGTCGGTTCGCGCTTCACCGGAGAAGTGGCGCGGACGATCACTCTTCCCGACGGCAGGCAGGGCATCGTCGCGCGCGTCGGCGGCCGCGCCCACTATTCCGGCAGGGCGGAATACTGGGTGGAGGAAGGCGACGAACTGGGCAGGGGTTTTCTCGTGCGGTGAAGAAGGTCGTATTCACCCGCCACACCGAGGACGCGATCCGCGAACGCGGGATCGATGCGGAACGGATGGTTCGCGCCGCCGTCGATGCGGAACGGACGAAGCCTGACCCGGACCGGCCGTGCATCGAGAGGCGGTTCCGATCGATGCCCGAACGCGGCGATCGGGTGTTGCGTGTGGCATGCTTTGAAACGGACGATGAGATCCGTATAGTGACGGCCTTCTTCGATCGCCACGCAAGGAGGCAGCAATGATCCCGCGAATCGTTTATCGACGGGAAGACAACGCGGCCTACATCCGTCTCTCGGAAGCGACGGTGCTGGAGAGCGAGGAAGTCGCTCCCCACGTGGTCTTCGACTACGACGCCGAAGGGCATATCGTCGGCATCGAACTGCTCGACGCCAACGCGCAGCTTCCGAGCGACGCGAGGAGCGAAGCCGCTTAGGCGCCGCGATCCATCAATCCGGCTTATCGCTCCATTCCAAGTTCTCGTTTCCCCCGCCCTCGTGCCTCTGCCATAAGCGCGCCATGACCCTCACCGGCTTCATCGCCTATTCCGGCGCGCTCGCCGTCGCGGCCGCCATCCCGGGGCCCGGCGTCACGGCGCTGGTGGCGCGCGCGCTGGGTTCGGGCTTCCGTTCCTCGCTCTTCATGGCCTTCGGCCTGGTCGTCGGCGACCTGACATACCTCACGGCGGTCGTGCTCGGCCTCGCCTTCGTCGCGCAGACCTTCGGCGCCGTGTTCCTGGTCGTCAAGTGGCTCGGCGTCGCCTATCTCGCCTGGCTGGCCTGGTCGTTCTGGACGAGCGGTTTCACCGCCGAGACCGTCGAGGCGCGCCGCGGCGGCGGGGGCGTGCCGGTGGCAATCGCCTCGGGCCTTGCCGTGACGCTCGGCAATCCGAAGACGATGATCTTCTATCTCGCCATCACGCCGACCATCGTCGACCTCGCCACGATCACGGCGGCCGACTACGCCGTGCTCGCCGCGACAACGATCATCGTCCTGCTCGTCGTGCTCGTCCCCTATCTGGTCCTGGCGGCGAAGGCGCGCTGGTTACTGTCTTCGCCGCGGGCGCTGAAGGTGCTGAACCGCACCGCCGCAGGCTTCATGATGGGCGCTGCGGCGGCCATTGCCGCCCGTCCGTAGCGTCCGTACCCCGTACTGCACTTTTTTCCCGGATTAACCTCTCGGCATCGGCGCGGATTGCCCTTATGTTCGCCACGAACCGCAAGGGAGCGAAACGATGAGCAAGCCGGTAACTTCCGCCCGCGTCCCCGGCCGCGGCCGGGTTTTCAACTCGATCACCGAGACGATCGGCGACACGCCACTGGTCGCCCTCGACAAGTTCGCCCGCGAGAAGGGCATCGTCGCAAGGCTCCTCGGCAAGCTCGAGTTCTTCAACCCGATCGCCAGCGTGAAGGACCGTATCGGCGTGGCGATGATCGAATCGCTCGAAGCAGCCGGCCGCATCACGCCGGGCAAGACCGTTCTGGTCGAGCCGACCTCGGGCAACACCGGCATCGCGCTCGCCTTCGCGGCGGCGGCGAAGGGCTACCGCCTGATCCTCACCATGCCCGAGACCATGTCGATGGAACGGCGCAAGATGCTGCTTCTCCTCGGCGCCGAACTGGTGCTCACCGAAGGCGCAAAGGGCATGAAAGGGGCGATTGCCCGCGCCGAGGAACTGGTCGCGTCGCTCCCCGACGCGGTCATGCCGCAGCAGTTCGAGAATCCGGCCAATCCGGAAATCCACCGTCGCACCACCGCCGAGGAGATCTGGAACGACACGCAGGGCGCCGTCGACATCTTCGTCGCCGGTATCGGCACGGGCGGCACGATCACGGGCGTTGGCCAGGTCCTGAAGGCGCGCAAGCCCGGCGTCAGGGTCGTCGCCGTCGAACCGGAAGCCTCGCCCGTCCTCTCGGGCGGCCAACCCGGCCCGCACAAGATCCAGGGCATCGGCGCCGGCTTCGCTCCGAAGATCCTCGACACGACGGTCTACGACGAGATCGTCAAGGTCACCAACGATGACGCCTTCGCCAACGCCCGGCTGCTCGCCCGGCTGGAAGGGGTGCCGGTCGGCATCTCCTCCGGCGCGGCCCTGCAGGCGGCGGCCGTCGTCGGCTCGCGGCCCGAGAACGCCGGCAAGACCATGGTCGTGATCATCCCCTCCTTCGCCGAGCGCTACCTGTCGACCGCCCTGTTCGAAGGTCTCGGCAGCTGAACGATCATCGCACGGCGCCGCGGCTCCTGGCTCATCCGATCGCCCGGCCTGCCGTTGACGGACTGCGGGCCGTGGTGCTGGTGTAGAGGCGAAGAGGGCGCCCGCGGCGGTCGATCTGCCTGATTTCGCCCGACCGCGGGACGGACTGCGACGGGAGGGAAATCCATGTACACGCTCTACAGCCGGCCAGGCTCTGGCGGTTTCGTCGCCGAGGCTGTCCTCGAGATGGCCGGCCTGCCGGTGACCGTGGTCAACGTGCCGAAGGCCGAGCCGCCGGCCGAATTCCTCGCCGTCAGCCCGCTCGGCCAGGTTCCTGCGCTGGTCCTGCCCGACGGACAGGCGATGACCGAATCGGCGGCGATCTCGATCCTGATCGCCGACCTCCATCCGGAGGCCGGCCTTGCGCCGGCGATCGATTCCCCCGCGCGACCGGACTTCCTGCGCTGGATGTTGTTCATGTCGTCGGCGGTCTATCCGGCACTGCTGCGCTACTTCTACGCCGACCGCTACACGACCGCGCCGTCGGGGGTCGACGCCGTCCGCGCCGCCGCGCTTGTCGAGACAGACCGCTGCTTCGCCATCGTCGAGAAAGCGCTCGCCGGCCGCATGTGGCTCGCCGGCGAGAAGATGTCGATCGCCGACGTCTACCTCCTGATGCTCGCGTACTGGCATCCCGTCGGCGACCGCCCGCGCGACGAGTGGGCGCGTATCGTCGACCTCTGCGCGCGCTTGCGTGCCCATCCGGTCGTCGACCGCCTCAACCGGACGCACCGTTTCTGGTGAACCGGCCTCTGGCGATCGCGCCGTGCTGCTGATGCCGCGACCCCGGAAAGCGGGAACATGAAGCGTGCGCGGCGTTGCTGCCGTTTCCGTTCCGCGCGCCGCGGCAGGCTGCCGACATGCCCCGGATCTGCGAGGAAAGGCGGGGCTGTGCGGGCACGCCCGCGGTTGGCCTCAGGCGTAGCGTCCGCCGGCGGCGCGGCGCGCGCAAGCCGGTCCGGGGCCGCGCATGTAGTGCCGCTCGGGGCGGTAGGTCGGCGCGATGAACTCGCGCAATGCGAATGCAAAGTCCCTGATGTGACGCCGGAATGCCATTGTTCTGGTCCCTGACCCTCGGATGTCCCTTCCGAATGTGGATGGATCATACGCCGTGCCGGTGAATACTCCGTGAACGGCATATTAATATCTGCGCTAAACGCCTTGGAATCATGACGGAAACCGGCGTGAATCGCGGCATTCTCGCGGCACGCGTCGAATTGTCCGTCCTGTGGCGCTCGTGCCACACACCGCACGGCGATGCCGGTAGCTCGTCAGCCGAATTTTCGGAAACTGTCCGTCGGCCGCCCGTTCTGCCTGCGCGCGGGGCGAAGACGCGCCGGCATCGACCGCCGCGTCCCCGAAACATCCGCGAACGGGAAAGGAGAGAGCCAAGGGCATTTCTTCGAAGGACATGAAGGACATCAAGACGCTGGTCGATCTGTTCGCCCACACCCTCCGCGACATGCATCACGCCGAAAAGCAGATCCGCGACGCACTTCCCGACATGATTGCGAAGGGGACCGACCCGATGCTCAGGCAGGGCCTTCAGAAGCATCTCGAGGAGACAAGGGGCCACATCGCCCGCCTCGAAGATGTCTTCCGCAGGCACGGCGTATCGGCGAAGGAGTTCGACTGCCCGGCCGTCGACGGCATCCTCGAGGAAGCCGGCGCGGTCGCCGGCGAAATCGAAGACAAGAAGGTGCTCGACACGGCCCTGATCGCTGCCGCCCAGGCGGTGGAACATTACGAGATGACCCGCTGCGGCACGCTGGTGGAGTGGGCGAAGCAGCTCGGCCGCACCGACTGCGCGGTGGTGCTGAAGCAGAACCTAGGCGAGCAGAAGGCGACCGCCAGGAAGCTGACGGAGTTCGCCGAGAGCGAGGTCAACCTGGCTACCGCCGAGCAGTCGGCTCGCCGGCCCCCGTCGGGAACGTTGCGCTTCCTTGGTGCCGCCGTTCCCGCC
>DUSC01000047.1 GCA_012842935.1 Hyphomicrobiales bacterium
ATGATGCCGGCGATGCGGGCCACTCCCAGCACGTCGCCCTTCCTGGCATCGCCCTTGAGGATCATGTCAAGCGTCTCGGGCAGCATGGTGACGCTACCCTCGGCGATCGCGGTGCGCGTCGTTTCGGCCTTGTCGCCGACGTCGACCATGTGCGCGGCGCCGCCGGCGTCGATATGGGTCAGTTGTGGTCCGCCGACCATGTTATCGGGCGACCGCGGCGGCGGCCCCTTCGAGCAGGTTGTGCGTCGCCATCGCCACGTCCTTCTGCCGCATCAGGCTCTCGCCGACGAGAAAGGTGCCGATGCCGTACCGGGCGAGCCGCAGGCAATCGTCATGGGTGAAGATGCCGCTCTCGCCGACCAGATGGTGGCTGGCGGGAACCTTCGCGGCGAGCCGCTCGGACGTTTCCAGGTTCACCTCGAACGTCCGCAGGTTGCGGTTGTTCACGCCGATCAGCCGCGATTCGAGGCGCAGGGCGCGTTCCATCTCGGCTTCGTCGTGGACTTCGACGAGCACGTCCATGCCGAGGTCGAATGCAGTCTGCTCGAGGACACGGGCGTCTTCGTCGGACAGACTCGCCATGATCAGGAGCACGGCGTCGGCGCCCCAGGCGCGCGCCTCGTGGACCTGATAGGGTTCGAAGAGGAAATCCTTGCGCAAGACCGGCAGGCCGGAAGCGGCACGCGCCGCCGTCAGGTATTCCGGGGCGCCCTGGAAGGACGGGGCATCGGTGAGCACCGAGAGGCAGGCGGCGCCTCCCCGGGCATAGGCCCGGGCCAGCGTCGGCGGGTCGAAGTCGGCGCGGATCAGACCCTTCGACGGCGACGCCTTCTTGATCTCCGCAATGAGCGCGAAGCGGCCGGCGGCCCTTTTCGCCTCCAGAGCCGAAAGGAATCCGCGCGGCTTCTCAATATCCCGGCAGAGCGCCTTCAGCTCGGCGAGCGGAGTCCGCGCCTTGGCCGCAGCGATCTCCTCGCGCTTGTAGGCTTCGATCTTCCTGAGGATGTCGGCCATGGTCCTATCCGTTCGAGAGCGCCACCAGCCGGTCGAGCACGCGCATGGCACCGCCGCCGTCGATCGATGCGCGGGCGAGTTCGATGCCTTCGCCGAGATTCTCGGCCTTGCCGGCGACGACGAGTCCGGCCCCCGCGTTCATCAGGACCGTGTCGCGATAGGCGCCGGGATTGCCGGCGAGCACGCCGCGAAGTGCTGCCGCGTTGAAAGCCGCGTCGCCGCCGCGCAGCTCGTCCTTCGCGTAGCGGGGCAGGCCGAACTCTTCCGGCGTGACCGTGAAGACGCGGATCCGGCCGGCGGCGAGCTCGGCCACCGTCGTTTCACCGGTCGTCGTGATCTCGTCATAACCGTCGCCATGGACGACCCATGCGGACTCCGCACCCAGCTTGGCCAGGGTGGCGGCTATCGGCTCGACCCATTCCGGCGCGAACACGCCGACCATCTGCCGTTTCACTCCGGCCGGATTGGAGAGCGGCCCGAGCAGGTTGAAGATGGTGCGCGTGCCGAGTTCGACGCGCGTCGGGCCGACGTGGCGCATCGCCGGGTGATGGGCCGGGGCGAACATGAAGCCGATGCCGGCGTCGCGGATGAAACCGCCGATCGCTTCGGCAGGCTGGTCGATCTTGATGCCGAGGCCCATCAGCACATCGGCCGCCCCCGTCTGCGAGGACAGACCGCGATTGCCGTGCTTGGCGACGGGCACGCCGGCGCCGGCAACGACGAAGGCCGAGGCCGACGAGATGTTGAGCGAGTGCGAGCCGTCGCCGCCGGTGCCGACAATGTCGACGGCGCCGGCCGGCGCCTCGACTGTCAGCATCTTCTCGCGCATCACCGCGACCGCGCCGGAAATTTCCTCGACCGTCTCGCCGCGAACGCGCAACCCCATCAGGAAGGCGCCGATCTGGCTCGGCGTCGCCTCGCCCGACATGATCACGCCGAAGGCCTGGCGCGCCTCCTCGAAGGAAAGCTTCCGGCCGGAAGCGATTGCGCCGATATATCTCTTGAGGTCGCTCATGACTGCCTCAGAACGCGAGGGCCCGGTTGATCGCCGTCCGGTCGATGCTGACACCGTATTCCGCTTGGAGGACGGCGACGAGTTCGTCGAGCAGATCGTCCGCCATCCCCGAGGAGAATGCCTTGCGCGCATCCTCCGGTACGGCGTCCGGTCCGCTGGCAGCGGGCTCGAATACTTCGGTGACCTTGAAAAGGATACGGGCATCGCCTTGCGGAGCGGCCGTGACGCCGATGCCGTTCGGCGCAAGGGCGAAAATGTCGGCGACTCCCGCCTGTCCGAAGTCGACGTCGTCGGCGTCGCGCTTGAGGCCGCGCTTGGTCTGCTTTTCGAGACCTAGTTCGGTCGCGACCTCGTCGAGCCCGGCGCCGTCGCGGACGCGCTTCGCGAGTTCCTCTGCCCTGGAAGCCAGACGCGAGGACACGGTAGCAGCCGTCCAGTCGGCGACGACGCGGTCGCGCAACTCGTCGAGTGTGCGGTCGCGCGCCGGGGTAATGCCTTCGACCTCGTAGAAGAGAAAACCATTCCCGCCGATGTTGATCGGCTGATTTTCGACGCCGGCCTCGGTCTCGAAGGCGGCGCGGATCAGTTCGGCGGACTGCGGCAGGTCGGTGACAACGGATCCATCCGGCCGCCGGGCGCTACGATCGATCGCCTCGACAGTACGAACGGTCAGCTTGAGGGTTTCGGCGGCCTCGCGCATCGACTTTCCGCCGGCCCTGGCGTCCTCGTAGGAATCATGGACGTCGAAGATCAAGCGGCTGGCTTCGCTGATCGCCAGATCGCGGCGGATCTCGTCTTTCACGTCTGCGAGCGGCCGCACGACTTCCGGTTCGATCCTGGTCACGCGGACGAGGATCGGGCCGAAGACACCCTTGACCACCTCGCTGACCTGGTTTTCGGCCAGCGCGAACGCCGCCTCGGCCACCGCCGGATCGGCGATCTCCGACCTAGCGAAGGTCCCGAGCCGGACATCGGCCATCGTCTTGCCCTGTGCGGCTACGAGTTCGTCGAACGTCGAGCCTCCGTTCAGGCTGGCGCGCGCGGCAGCGGCGGCTGCCTCGTCCGGAAAGACGATCTGCTCGATGGTACGCCGCTCCGGCGTCGTATAGCGCGCCTTGTTGGCTGCGTAGTCCGCGGCGACCTGGTCGTCGCTGATCGCAGACGGATCCGCGATGTCTTCGGCTTCCAGCTTGATATAGGCGATCTTGCGGTACTCGGGCGCGGCGTAACTTGCCTTGCGTTCCTCGAACCAGGCGGACAGAACCGCATCGGTTGGCGCCTCGACCGGTTCGACCAAGGATTTCGGCAGGACGATATAATCGACCGTGCGATCCTCGCCGCGGTAGAGCGCGACGGCCGAAAGGAATGCCGCGGGCGCGTCGAGGCCATCGGACACGGCTTCCACGATTTGCTGGCGAATCGCGACCTGCTGTCGGTTGCGCAGATAGTCTTCGGCGGTCATCCCGACCTCGCGCAGGACGTAGTCGAACTGCTGGCGGCTGAACTTGCCGTCGGACCCCTTGAACGCCGGATCGTCGCGGGTCAACGCGGCCAGACGGTCCTTGGACAGGCCGAGACCCAGCTTGCGGGCCTGTTCGTCGAGCACTGCGCCGGCCACCAATTGTGCCAGAACCTGCTGGTCGATGCCGAACGCCGCCGCCTGTTCGCGGGATATCCGCTGGCCGAGTTGCTGCGACAGGACCGAGAGCTGCCGGTCGTAGGCGAGCCTGTAGTCCTTGATCGACACCGTGGTGCCGCCGACGGTCAACACGTTCCCGTGACCGAGCCCCCCGGAGATCTGCCCGGAAATACCCCACACGGCGAAGCTGACGACGAGCAGTATCAGCAGCAGCTTGGCTACCCAGGTACCCGCGGCGTTTCTGAGGGCGTCGAGCATGTCGTTATCCGGTCTGGCGCTTAGGTTGCGGCGTTTCCCTTCGAAGGCACGGCAATATCCTTCCCGACCGCTGCTGTCGATTGCTTTGTCTTCGGTTTTTGATAGGACGCTGGCATCGGACTGCACCCGCGCCGTACGATCAACGCGTCTGGAGGTTTCGTCAATGACACCCGGCATCCGCCCGCTGGTGGCCGGCAACTGGAAAATGAACGGCACCGGCGACTCGCTCGGAGAACTCCGTTCGATCGCTCAGGGCTTCATGGACGGCCTCGACGCCGAGACGGAGGGCCTGGTGTGTGTCCCGGCAACGCTTCTGTCGCGCGCCGCCGATGCGGTCGGGAGAGGGCGCACACCTCTGCGCATCGGCGGCCAGGACTGCCATGCCGCCGTGAGCGGCGCCCATACGGGCGACATCGCCGCCGAAATGCTGAAGGACGCGGGCGCCAGCCACGTCATCGTCGGCCACTCCGAGCGGCGTGCCGACCACGGCGAGACCGACGCGGCGGTCATGGCGAAGGCGGAAGCGGCCTGGCGGGCCGGGTTGGTAGCGATCATCTGCATCGGCGAGACGCGCGGCGAGCGCGAAGCGGGTGCGACACTCGACGTCCTGTCGCGGCAGATCGCCGGTTCGGTGCCCGGCCGGGCGACGGCGGCAGCGACCGTCATCGCCTACGAGCCGGTCTGGGCGATCGGCACGGGACTGACTCCCACAGCGGACGACGTCGCAGCGGCACACGCCCACATCCGCGCCGAACTCACCGCGCGGATCGGCGAGGCGGCGCGGACCATGCGCATCCTCTACGGCGGCTCGGTCAAGCCTTCCAACGCCAGGGAACTGCTCGGCATCGCCAATGTCGACGGCGCACTGGTCGGCGGTGCCAGTCTGAAGGCGGGAGATTTCCTCGGCATCGCCGAGGCCTATTACCACCTGGGCTGAACGGAAGCGCCGCCGCCGACAAGCGTCGGTTTGCATTCCCGCGGCCGCGCACCATATTCGGCCTGCGGGCTTGGAATGGCGGAAAAACCCGTGTATTGAGCCGCCGCCGAGTACATGGCGGTCGCCGCCTCTCCGCAGAAAGCCGGATTTCCATGGACACAATCCTCATCGTCATCCACCTGATGGTCGTTGTCGCCCTCGTCGGCGTCGTGCTGCTCCAGCGGTCGGAAGGCGGTGGCCTGGGCATCGGCGGCGGGTCGGGTTTCATGACGGCGCGCGGCGCGGCGAACGCGCTGACACGGACCACGGCGATCCTTGCCGTCGCGTTCTTCGCCACTTCGCTGGCCCTGTCGATCCTCGCCCGCTACGGCGAGCGTCCGATCGACATCCTCAACCAGCCGCCAGTGCAGGGCGAGCAGGGGGGCGGGTCCGGCGTTCTCGACCAGCTGGGCGGTTCGGACACGACGCAACCCCCGGCGACGGACGGAGCATCGACGCCCCCGGCCGACGCGGCGGCTCCCGCGCAGCCGGCGGTCCCCAACAGCCAGTAGCGATCCGCTCTCGCGACGGCCGCGGAAGACCGCCGCCTTCGCCGCGGTTTCGGCGCAATGGCGGACGCATGCTTTGTTGTTCGCCGGCCACACTCGGCCGAGATGGACGGGGCAGGGCAGGTATCCCATTGTTTCCGGGGCGATACCGGGTTGAGCGGCATATCGTCGATCGCTTATAAGTCGCTGAACGGCGTGTCGGACCCGGCTTGGGAAACGGTCCCCGCCGCTTTGCACATCGACAGTCTCAGGAAACGCACATGCTGTTTCGCACACTGGTTCTCCTTGGCGTCAGCGCTTTGCTCTCATCGGGTTTCTCGCCTCGGGCGATGGCCGAGACCACGATCGACCGTACCCAGACGACCGCATCCGTGACGCCGGAAAAGCCGAAGAAGAATGCCAACTCCGGCACGACGAAATCCGCAGCGGCCGCCAAGAACAAGAAGCAGGTGACACCGACGACCGAAGCACCGAAGGCTGAATCGGACAATTTCTTCTCGTCGCTGTTCAAGCCGGCCGAACCGGCGAAGAAGGTGACTGCGGCCAGGCCGCAGGAGACCAGGGCGACGGCGAAACCCGAGAAGCCGGTGGAGGAACCGGTTCTCGAGATCGTGTCGACCGGCAACAACGGCGAACTGCGCAGCGAGGTGAAACCCGAGAATCGCGACATCTTCTCTGCGATCTTCGGTGGCTCCAAACAGAACCTGCTGCCCGAGACGCGCGCGCTCGACGCCGCGCTGGCGGCCAAGGATGCGAAGAAGAAGTTCAAGGTCAAGTCGGAGTTCGAACCGCAGTCGGTGCCCTTCAGCGGTTACAAGACCGGGACGATCGTCATCGATACCGGTGCACGTTACCTCTACCTGGTGGAGTCCTCCACGCAGGCGCGCCGCTACGCGATCGCGGTCGGCCGCGAGGGGCTGGAATTCAAGGGTACCGCCAAGATCGGCGACAAGCAGGAATGGCCGCGCTGGATTCCGACGAAGGAGATGCAGGAACGCGATCCGAAGAAGTACGGAATCTACAAGGACGGCATGCCTGGCGGCCCGGACAACCCCCTCGGCGCGCGGGCGATGTACCTCTACCAGGGCAAGAAGGACACCCACGTCCGTATCCACGGCACCAACCAGCCGCAGACCATCGGCACGAACTCGTCGAACGGCTGCTTCCGCATGATCAACGAGCACGTCAAGGACCTCTACAGCCGCGTGCCGCTCGGCACCGAGGTCATCGTCCTCTAGAAGGAACTCGGAAAGTTCGCGCCGACGGCCCGGAACGTCCGGGCCGTTGTGTTTGCGGGCCGTCTCAGGCGGGGCGGCCGCGCTCCGCGATGGCCCGCAAGTCAAGGCCCCGAGGCAGTGTCCCGAAGGCGCGGCCCCAGTCGCCGGAAAGGCGCGAGGCGAAAAACGCGTCGGCGACGGCGGCAGGACTGTGGCGCAGCACGAGCGCGCCCTGCAGCAAGGTCATCATGCGCTCGACGACGCGCCGGGCGCGCTGCTCGAGGTCGGTCCGGTCGGCGAGCTCCGCTTCGAGGCCGGCGATCGCCGCGTCGAGGCGACGGTCGTCGCCGCGCACTCCGGCGAGCTCGACGAAATAGGCTTCGAGGACGTCCGGGCTCTTCTGCAAGGCGCGCAGAACGTCGAGACACATGACGTTGCCGGACCCCTCCCAGATCGAGTTCAGCGGTATTTCCTTGTAGAGCATGCCCAGCGGACCCTCGTCTACGTAGCCGTTGCCGCCGAGCACCTCCATCGCCTCGACGACCGCGTTGGGCGCACGCTTGCAGACCCAGTATTTCACCGCCGGCGTGCACAGGCGCTGGAATGCGGCCTGCCGCGCGTCGCGCGGCGCTTCGTCGAAGGCCTGCGCCAGCCGCAGGGCGAGAAGCGTCGAGGCCTCCGATTCGACCGCCAGGTCTGCGACGACATTGGTCATCAGCGGCTGGTCGATCAGGTGACGCTGGAAAGCGCGGCGGTGGAAGGCGTGATGCGTGGCCTGCGCCACCGCGCCGCGCAACAGCCCGGCGGAGCCGAGCGCGCAATCGAGCCGGGTGAAGGTGCCCATCTCGAGGATCGTCGGCACGCCGCGGCCTTCCTCGCCGAGCAGCCAGCCGTGTGCCGCATGGAATTCCACCTCCGACGAGGCGTTCGACCTGTTGCCGACCTTGTCCTTCAGACGCTGGATGCGCACGGCGTTCTTCGTCCCGTCGGGCAGCCAGCGCGGCACGATGAAGCAGCTCAGCCCGTCCGGGGCCTGGGCGAGCACCAGGTGGGCGTCGATCTGCGGGCAGGAGAAGAACCATTTGTGGCCGGTGATACGGTACTCCCCGCCAGGACCGCCTGCGCCGGCGCGGGTCGCCACCGTTGTGTTGGCGCGCACGTCGGAACCGCCCTGCTTCTCGGTCATGCCCATGCCGATCAGTGCGCCGGTCTTCCGTTCAACCGGGATGTCACGGCGGTCGTAGGACCGGGACAGGATCTTCGGCAACCAGGTGTTCGCGGCGTCACGATCGCGCGACAGTGCCGGAACGCTGCCGTAGGTCATCGTCGTCGGGCACTGGCTTCCCGGTTCGATCTGAGCATGCATGATGTATGCGGCGGCGCGGGCGGTGTGTGCACCGGGACCGGGCTCGGCCCAGGGCGCGGAATGCAGGCCTTCGCCGATGATCAGGTCCATGATTGCGTGCCAGGCGGGATGAAACTCGACCTCGTCGCGGCGATGGCCGAAGCGGTCGAAGGTCTTCAGTTGCGGCGGGAAGCGATGGGCGAGCCGGCCGTTCTCGATGGTCTCGGCACTTCCAAGCCTCGCGCCGTAAGCGGCAAGGCGGCCGGCGGCGTGGCCGGCGCCCATCGCCCGGGTCGCGTCGACGAGGGCGCGGTCGCTGGTGAAGAGGTTATAGTTCTCAAGCGCCGGCGGCTGGTTGAAGACCTCATGTGTCTCGAAGGCGGGCAGGGCGGTCATGGCGTGCTCCTCCTCAGGGACCGCGCCGTTTCGCCGGCAGGCGCGGCGGGGCGCGGACGTTGCTGTCAGCGTGGACCACAAATCACGGTATCGCGCAATCGCGCCGACCGCCGCATGCCGTTGGGAGAGGCTTGGATAACCCCTTCCGGGACAAGTTTCTTCTGGTGGAATCAATTGCCTCGCGCTAATCACCGACTCCCATGGCGCGATATGTTTTCATCACCGGCGGCGTGGTTTCCTCTCTTGGCAAAGGCATTGCTGCGGCGGCTCTCGGAGCCTTGTTGCAGGCGCGCGGCTACCGCTGCCGCATCCGCAAGCTGGACCCCTATCTGAATGTCGATCCGGGGACGATGTCGCCCTATCAGCACGGCGAGGTGTTCGTCACCGACGACGGCGCAGAGACCGACCTCGACCTCGGCCACTACGAGCGCTTCACCGGCCGCTCGGCCAACAAGCAGGACAACATCACCACCGGTCGCATCTACAAGAACATTATCGAGAAGGAGCGCCGCGGCGACTACCTCGGCGCCACTGTCCAGGTGATTCCGCACGTCACCGACGAGATCAAGACCTTCATCCGCGAGGGCAACGAGGACTACGATTTCGTACTCTGCGAGATCGGCGGCACGGTGGGCGACATCGAGGCGATGCCGTTCCTGGAGGCGATCCGCCAGCTCGGCAACGACCTGCCGCGCGGTCAGGCGGTCTACATCCACCTGACGCTGATGCCCTACATCCCCGCCGCCGGCGAGCTGAAGACCAAGCCGACCCAGCACTCGGTGAAGGAGCTGCGATCGATCGGCGTCGCGCCCGACATTCTCCTCGTTCGCGCCGACCGCAACATCCCCAAGGAGGAACGGCGCAAGCTCTCGCTGTTCTGCAACGTACGCGAGAGCGCCGTGATCCAGGCGCTCGACGTGGCGCACATCTATGATGTGCCGATGGCTTATCACAAGGAAGGCCTCGATTCGGAGGTGCTCGCCGCCTTCGGCATCGACCCGGCGCCGAAGCCGCGCATGGAGCGCTGGCAGGAGGTATCGAACCGCATCCACAATCCCGAAGGCGAGGTGACGATCGCCGTGGTCGGCAAGTACACGGGACTGAAGGACGCCTACAAGTCGCTCATCGAGGCCCTCTCCCATGGCGGGCTTGCCAACAAGGTTCGCGTCAAGCTCGACTGGATCGAGAGCGAAATCTTCGAGAAGGAGGACCCGGCACCGTTCCTCGAAAAGGTGCACGGCATCCTGGTGCCGGGCGGTTTCGGAGAACGCGGCTCGGAAGGCAAGATCCTCGCCGCCAAGTTCGCCCGCGAGCGCAAGGTGCCCTATTTCGGAATCTGCTTCGGCATGCAGATGGCCTGCATCGAGGCCGCCCGGTCGCTGGCCGGCATCGCGGAGGCCTCGTCGACCGAATTCGGGCCGGCGAGGGAGCCGGTCGTCGGCCTGATGACCGAATGGCTGAAGGGCAACATGCTCGAGAAGCGTCAGGCTGCGGGCGATCTCGGCGGCACGATGCGCCTCGGCGCCTACGAGGCGAAGCTCGACCCGGATTCACGCATCGCGGCGATCTACGGCGACACCATGATCTCCGAGCGGCATCGCCACCGTTACGAGGTCAATGTCGACTACAAGGAACGGCTCGAAGCCTGCGGCCTTGTATTTGCCGGCATGTCGCCCGACGGCGTCTTGCCTGAAACGATCGAATATCCGGACCACCCGTGGTTCATCGGTGTTCAGTACCATCCTGAACTGAAGAGCCGCCCGTTCGAGCCGCATCCGCTGTTCGCCTCGTTCATCACGGCGGCGATGGCGCAGAGCCGGCTCGTCTGAGGCGACGCCCATCGGGCCGACGAAAAAGAAGCCGCCCGCCGGTGAAACTCATCCGCCGCACGGTCCGTAGCTGATCCGAGGCCAACCCCCTCGGAGACGGACCGCGTGACGCCCTTCGCGCTGATCTTCATCATCGCCATCGCATTGTGCGCCGCCATGGCGCTGGCGTGGCTCGTCGCGCTGCGCACGGGGCAGTCCGGCTGGATCGACGCGATCTGGTCCTTCGCGGTGGGCGGTGCCGGTATCGCGGCGGCCCTTATGCCCATCGACGGCCGCGAGCCGGTGCCTGAGCGGCAGTATCTCGTCGCGACACTCGCCGCGGTATGGTCGTTGCGCCTCGGTTTTCACATCGTCGCGCGCACGGCCGCCGGCGGCGACGATCCGCGCTATGCCCAGCTCCGACGCGAATGGGGCGAGGATTTCCCCCGGCGGCTGTTTTCGTTCCTGCAAATCCAGGCGGCCGCTGCGCTCCTGCTCGCCTCTGCCATCTTCGTCGCCGCGCGCAACCCGTCGCCTGCCCTCGGCATCGGCGACTGGCTCGGACTCGCGATCATGATCGCCGCCGTTATCGGCGAGGGCGTCGCCGACCGGCAGCTGTCGCGGTTCCGCGGCGACCCAGCGAACCGCGGCAAGGTATGCGAAGCCGGCCTGTGGGCCTATTCGCGGCATCCCAACTATTTCTTCGAGTGGCTGGCCTGGCTGGCTTACGTGGCGATCGCCGTCGATCTCGGCGGAGACTACCCGTGGGGCTACGCGGCAATCGCAGCGCCGCTGTTCATGTACTGGCTTCTGGTCCACGTCTCCGGGATCCCGCCGCTCGAAGCGCACATGCTGCGCTCCCGGCCGCAGGCTTTCCGCGACTACCAGGCCCGCGTCAACGCATTCTGGCCGGGACCTCAGCGCCGGGCCGCACAGCCGTGAAGAAGGAGGTATCGTGAGCGCAATCGCACTAGCCATTCGCGCGGTCGAGCGGGCGCCGCTGCCCGACCTGCTGACCAGCGCCGGGATCGGCTTCCTCGTCGGACGCACGAGACGGGCCCTCGCCACCGGGCAGCAGGAGGACGAGCAGACCTTCGCGCGGGAGATGGTCCGCCACCCGATCGCCTGGCATCCGGAGGCCGCGAACCGGCAGCATTACGAGCTGCCGCCTTCCTTTTTCGGCGTCGTCCTCGGCCCGCGGCGGAAATATTCGAGCTGTCTGTACGAGACGGGCAACGAGACGCTCGCCGAGGCCGAGGTCTTGGCGCTCGAGGCGACCGTCGCCCATGCCGACCTCGCCGACGGCCAGCGCATCCTCGAGCTCGGCTGCGGCTGGGGTTCGCTCAGCCTGTTCATGGCGGAGCGCTTCACTGCCGCACAGATCGTCGCCGTGTCCAACTCCGCGCCGCAACGCCGTCACATCGAGGCCGAGGCCCGGACGCGCGGATTCAGGAACCTCGCCGTCGTCACCGCCGACATGAACGATTTCCAGGCACACGGCACATTCGACCGCATCGTCTCGGTCGAAATGTTCGAGCACATGTCGAACTGGCGCACCCTGCTCGAGAAGGTACGCGGCTGGCTCGCTCCCGAAGGGCGCCTTTTCCTGCATGTCTTCTCGCACCGAGCGCATTCCTACCGCTTCGATCACGGCGACCGTGCAGACTGGATCGCCCAGCACTTCTTCACCGGCGGCATCATGCCCAGCCACCAGCTCGTCCGGCAGTTCCCGGACCTCTTCGAGGCCGCGGCCGAATGGCGCTGGAACGGCATTCACTACAAGCGCACTGCGGAACACTGGCTGGCCAATTTTGACGCCAATCGTACCGCGATCGACGGCATCTTCGCCGAGGTCTACGGCGCGGACGCGCGCATATGGCGGCGGCGCTGGCGGCTTTTCTTCCTCGCGACCGCCGGCCTGTTCGGCCATGCGGGCGGTTCGGAATGGGGGGTCAGTCACTTCCGCCTTCGCCCGTCGGGCTGACCGTCATGGCCTCGATCCTGAAGGCGGTGCGCTCCTATGCCCGCAACGACGACCCGCTGGCCGAAGCCGCCAATGCGATCGCGCTGCTCGTCGCCTCGAGCCAACCCTTCTACCCGCTCTATGTCTACTGGTCGGTCGGACCGACGATCTGGCCGACCGCCTTCACTTTCCTGTCGACGCCGTTCTTCCTGCTGGTGCCGGCGCTCAACGGCGTAAGCACGGTCGCCGGCCGCATCCTGTTGCCGCTCGCCGGAATCGGCAACACCGTGCTCAGCGCGGCGGTCTTCGGCGTGCAGTCCGGGGTCGAGGTCTTCCTCATCCCGTGCGCGCTGATCGCCTGCCTGCTGTTCCGGCCGAACGAAAGGATGGCGACTTACGCGGTCGTGCTGCTCGCCATACTGTCGTTTACCGTGTTCGGCCGATTCTACGGCGAACCTGCCCATGCCTACACCGGCGAGGAGTATGCGGACTTCGTTGCGCTGAACGCGTTCAGCGCCGGCATGCTGTCGTGCTTCATCGGATTGCTCGGCGCCAACCTGATCGCGGCGGCGCGCCGGTAGGTCCTAGTCGCTCCTGCCGAGGCGCGCGGCAACGAGGTAGCCGATCGTCGCCGCCGTTGCCGTCAGGATCGTTCCCCAGCAGAGGTCGGCGACCGTGACGACCGTCGGCCAGTTCCTCAGGGTCGCCTGATTGGTCAGATCGTAGGTCCCGTAGGCGCAGAGGCCGAAGGCGGCGCCGCTCACCGCCGCGGTCGCCGGACGCCCGTCCGCAAACGCCGGCCTCACGGCGAAGAAGACGATGCCGCCGACATAAAGGACGTAGAACAGGGCCGCGGCGGCGACGTCGAAGTCCTCGGCGAGCAGGTCGCCGAGAAGCGGCCGATAGAATTGCGAGGCCATGACACTCAACCACACCGAGTCGATTGCAAGGAATGCGACGGCGGTCGCGACATAGGCCGTCAGATAGGATTTCGACACTTTTCACCCTCCGGAACACAGCTGGTCGACGGGCAAAGATACGAGGTGGCGGGGCGGTCGGTTTCGCATGCGCATTCCACCGGGACGCTTCCTCCAGCAAAGCGCTCCGCGCGTGAAACTCCAGATCGGTCGCTCGCGTAGCTGGCGACGTGTCGCCAGGAGGTTCGGAATGCTCAAGCTCAAGCTCGTCACGGCTGTCGCGGTCCTGCTCGCCACCGGACAGGCCTATTCGTCCAGCCAGTCCATCCACGGCATATGGATGCGCGGGGACGGCAATGCACGCGTCAGGATCGCGGCGTGCGGGCCGTCCCTCTGCGCGACGAATGTCTGGATCAGAGACACCAGCGGTGGCGAGGAGGTCGGCGACCGGCTGGTCATGACTGTCGCACCCGATGATCGCGGCAGGCTCGCCGGTACCGCGTTCGATCCCAAACGGGACCTCACCTACTCCATCCGCATCGACATAGGTGAGACGGGCCTCGTGACCCGCGGCTGCATTCTCGGCGGACTGCTTTGCAGATCGATCGACTGGTCGCGAGCAGGGAATTGACACGAAGCGAGGAGTTCGCCCGCAGATCGTGACGCCTCAAGCCACATCACGTTCGTCGATATCGGGATCGGGGCAGGCGCACATCACTTCGACGACCTGATCGCGGCAGCGCTCGAACGCGGCGACGCAGGCGGGGTCGAACTGGCGGCCCGATTCGCTGCGCAGGTATTCGAAGGCGCGGTCGACCGACCATGCCGCCTTGTAGGGGCGCGCGGTCGTGAGCGCATCGAACACGTCGGCGACCGCGGCGATCCGTCCGGGGAGTGGTATCTGTTCGGCCTTCAATCCGGCCGGGTAGCCGGTCCCGTCCCACCGCTCATGATGCGAGACGGCGATATCCGCGGCCAGCCTCAGCAGGTCGCAGACCGATCCGTCGAGGATCGCGCCGCCGATGCTCGTATGCTGGTTGATGTGTTCTCGTTCCGCCGCGCTCAGGGGGCCGTTCTTCAGGAGCACGTCATCGCGTATGCCGACCTTGCCGATGTCATGCATGGGCGCCGCGAGCTGAATGTCGCGGCAAAGATCCTCGGGAAGTCCGAGCGCGCGCGCGAGGAGACCGCTGTAACGCGCCATGCGCAACGTGTGAGCGCCCGTCTCCCTGTCTTTGTAGCCGGCCGCCCGCGTGAGACGGTTGATGATCTCCTCCTCGCGACGCCGCAATTCCACCGTCGCCTTATCCACCTCCGAGCGTAGCCATTCCGCCTTGTCGGCCAGCTTTCGCTGGACGTCGACCAATCGCGCGAGATTGGCGATGCGCGCCTTGAATTCGACCGGCTCGATCGGCTTGTGCAGGAATTCGACCGCACCGGCGCGAATCGCGTTGAGACGCGTTACGGCGTCGTGGTCGGCCGTGACCATGACGAGCGGCTTGTCGGCGAACGCATTGACGGCACGGATCGCCGTGATCAGCTCAATGCCGTTCATCGAGGGCATCTGGTAGTCGATCAGAGCGATGTCGAAGGCGAGCGATCCCAGGTCGCGCACGACATCCGACGGACAGTCATATGTGACGACATCGCACTCCGGTACCTGGCGAACCAGCATTTCCATCAGCATGAGATTGGTGCGATTGTCTTCGACGATCAGGATTTTGAGATTGGCCGGCATGGTCATCTCCCTCAGGCGGCCTTGACGAGGCGCGTTTCCGATAGACGCGCGAGTTCGGCCGCGATGCGCGATACCGCGGCGGCATCCAATCGCTCCTTGCGCAGGCTCTCCGCAAGACCGGCGAGGGACACGAAACCGAGATTGGAGGCCGAACCCTTCAGCGAATGCAACGTGCGGTCGCCGAGTTCGGCGTCGCCGGCGGCCATGGCGCGGCCGAGGTCGGCAAGAAGGGCGCTTGCGTCGGTCAAGAAGACGTCGACGAGATGGCGGAACCCGTCCTGACCCACCGCTTTGATCAGTTCGGCGACGCGGTCCCGGTCATGGTCCGGCCGGACGCAGGCGAGCGCGGTGTCGGCCGGTCCTGTCTTACCCGGCGCCACGATCCTGTTGCGTGCTTCCGTGGGGGCGTGGTTGGCCACGATCGAGGACAGCTGGGCCATGTTGATGGGCTTGGACTGGAAGCCCGACATTCCGGCTTCCATGCATCTACGCCGGTCGGCATCCGAGGCGTTGGCCGTCATCGCGACGATCGGAACCGTCCGCGCCTTGCCCGGCAGTCCGCGGATCGCCTTCGTCGCGCTGATCCCATCCATCACCGGCATCTGCATGTCCATCAGGACGAGATCGAAATCCCTTTCGGCGGCAAGGCGTACGGCCTCGGCACCGTCGACCGCGACGGTCACATCTTGCCCCAGCTTCTGCAGGAACTGGGAGGCGACCTCGCGGTTGACCGCATTGTCTTCGACCAGGAGAACGTTCAGACGGGGTAGGGTTGCCGCATGCTCCTGCGTCTGCGCGGGGACGGGCGCCGCGATCACGGCAACGGGCACCTCAAACCAGAATCGGCTGCCTTCGCCGACCTCGCTGTCCAGACCGATCGTGCCGTCGAGGCTCTCTACGATCCGTTTGCAGATCGCCAGGCCGAGGCCCGTCCCACCGAAGCGCCGGCTGATCGTACCGTCAACCTGGCTGAAGGCATGGAAGAGGCGGGGACGCGCGTCTTCGGCAATCCCGATGCCGGTATCGACGACCTCGAACAGGAGGCGGGCGCCTTCGTCGCGGCGGATTTCGGACAGGCTGACACGGACGGTGCCGCCCTCGGTGAACTTCACGGCGTTGGAGAGGAGGTTGAGCAGCACGCGGCGGAGCCGGTTCGGATCGCCGAGATACCAGCCGCGTCCCGCCATGCCGTTCATGACAAGCTCGAGGCGGTTGCCCTGCTCGCGGGCGCGGCCCTCCATCACCTTCATCGCCTGGCGCACGAGTTCGGGAGCATGGAAGGGTATTTTTTCAGGCGGCTCGTCGCCGTGTTCGATCTTGGCGAAATCGAGGATTTCGTTGATGATTTCGAGAAGCGCGGTGCCGGAGCTCGTGATCACGCGGACATTCTCCCTTTCTTCTTCTCCGAGCCGTCCCATCGATAGGAGCTCCGCCATGCCGAGGATCGCGTTGAGCGGCGTGCGAATCTCGTGGCCGATGGTCGCCATGAACTGCGACTTGGCCTGGTTGCCGGCTTCGGCGGCGCGGTAAGCGGCAGCCATCTTGTTCGCCGTCGCCTCGATCTCGTCGGTCGCCGAACGGACAATGCGCAACTGGCGCATGAGGTTGAGGATCAGCAGGGCGATGGATATTCCGAGTGCGAGCACGACCCAGGCCGAAAGCTTCTGCAGGCGCATGATTTCCTCGCGTGCGTCGGCACGCGCAGCGGAAACCGTGGCGTTGGTGAAGGTGAGAAGGTCCTCAGTAATCGCGAGGAGGTCGCGAAGCCTGCCCGCCGTCGCCTCCAGGGCCGTGCGGGACACGTTCCCGCCGGCCGTCAGTTCGTTGAATACGGGTTCCATCCCAAGCACGAGGTCACGCGCCCTGGGGCGAAGCGCATCGACCGTCTCGCTCTGCTCGAAGTAGCTTTGGTACTTGCCGTTGTCGAGGATGGATAGCCGCGAATAGAGGATGTCGTAACGCAGCGTCAGCGCCTTTGCGTCTTCCGGCGAGGGCCGCGAAAGGGCGAGGTAGTGCGTCAACGACTGCGACAGCGTCCGCGTCTCGCGATCGAACTGATAGACGGCCCACAACGCATCCTCGCGGATGCTGTCCTGCAGCGTGTTCTGCCGGTTGGAGAGGTACGCAAACAAGCCGGCGAGGCCGAACATCAGTAGCACGGAGAGCGCGAGGAGGTATTTGGTCGCCCCGCCCGTCTGCCTGACCGCATCCCGGCTTCTGACGAGGTTCTCGCTCAATCGACGACCTCGATCTCACGGATCTGCCAGACCGAGCGTGAAAAGTATTTCTCGTTGTAGAGTTCGGGATTCTTGTCGAAAGGGTAGATCAGGAACAAGGGGCCCTTGTCGCGAACCGACATGGGCGCGCCGTTCATCTTCACTGCCAGGATCGTTTCGAAGGCGGTCGCGTCCTCGAAGGGAATCTCGGCGGTATAATCGTTGAGCGCCTTGACCAGTAGCCGCTTGCCGTGTCCGCCGGCGGCCGCGATGACGGCCTCCAGCCTGGGGCCTTCGAACGTGGTCGGGCCGGTGGTCCATGGCGTTTCCATGGTCGCGGTGCGGCCGGGGAGCGCTTCGAGCATGGCCAGGTCGAAAGTCGCAGCGCCGCTGGCGTTGGTATTTCCAATGTTGCCGGTCACGGTGAGCACGATCGCTCCTTCCGGTCGATCCAACGGACCTGCATTGGCGGTCGCAAAGGCCGACATCGTCAGGAGTACGGCCGCAAGAAATGTCTTCATCTGACGAGAATCCCCTGGACGCTCGATTCCGTTGTCGCCAAACCGGTCACGGACGCGAGGCGCCCGGGACCGGCCGGTGTCGGTGGAAGTGTAGGTGAGGCGCATTCCGGGTTTGCACCGGAACGGAAGGGCGGCGTCATGCCACTTGCCGGGGACGGCAATCCTGTCCGTGACGCTTCATCACTATCAGGTGCCGATTGAACCGCGGTGAAATCAATCGCTAAAATGCAAAGGGATCGCATGCGGTCGCGGCCTTGCAGCCACGCTTGATCGCCGGAGGGATTTCAGGCACATCGCGGCGCATGCAAAAGCCGGCCGCCCGTGCGATCGATCACCTGGTCCTGCCAACCGCCGGCGTTGATACTGCGCGGCGGAGGCTTTCGGCACTCGGCTTCACGGTCGCCCCGGACGGCATCCATCCCTTCGGCACGGCGAACTGCTGCGTCTATCTTGCGGACGGCACGTTCCTCGAGCCGCTGGCGCTGCGCGACGGAGTGGCCGCCGCCGCGGCGATCGCAGCCGGCAACGTCTTCGTTGCGCGCGATCATGTGTTCCGCGCGATGCGCGGCGAGGAAGGCTTGTCGGCAATCGTGCTGGCGAGCGACGACGCCGACGCCGACCATGCCGCCTTTGTGGAGGCCGGCATTTCCGGCGGCGACATGCTTGCCTTCTCACGGGAGGCGAGGGATGCGGCGGGCAATATCGGAACGGCCTCGTTCAGGCTCGCCTTCGCGACCGACGCCGAAACCGCCGACGCGTTCCTGTTCACCTGCCAGCGCATCAACGTGCCGGCGATCGACCGCGGCGCACTCGAACGCCACGACAACGGCGTCACCGGCATGCGCGAGATCGTCGTCGGCGACGGTGCGGATTCCTTCCTGCGCCTGGTCGGTCGTGCCGCGGGCAAGGACGGCGGTGAAACCGCTCGCGGGGTGGTGCTGGCAAACGCCGTCGTACGGCCGGCGAACCGGGCGGATCCGTCTCCCGTCGGCGACGACGGGGCGACGATGTCGGCGATCGTCTTCGCCGTCGATGGAATAGGGCGCACGAAAGACGCCCTTGAGGCCGGCGGCATCTCCTGTTGGTCTGACGGCGGGCGCCTCGTCGTGCCGCCGGCGCCGGGGCAGGGGGCCGTCTTCATCTTCGAGGAAAAGAACTGATGCAACCCAACCCCGCGGTCACCGTCGGCAACGCCGTCTTCTCGAACACGGGGCCGCTGGCGCTGATCGCCGGGCCCTGCCAGCTGGAATCGCGGCAGCACGCCTACGACATGGCCGGCGCCCTCAAGGAACTGACGGGCGACCTCGGCATCGGCTTCGTCTACAAGACGAGCTACGACAAGGCCAACCGTACCTCGCTCGGGGCGACCCGCGGAGTCGGCCTCGACGCCGCGCTGCCGATCTTTGCCGACCTGCGCCGCGATCTCGGCATATCGATCCTCACCGATGTGCACACGGAAGAGCAGTGCGGCATCGTTGCCGACGTCGTCGATGTCCTCCAGATTCCGGCCTTCCTGTCGCGCCAGACCGACATGCTGGTGGCGGCCGCACGGACCGGCAAGGCAGTCAACGTCAAGAAGGGCCAGTTCCTCGCCCCCTGGGACATGAAGAACGTCGTCGCAAAGGTGACGGGCTCGGGCAATCCGAACGTCCTGGTGACCGAACGCGGTGCCTCCTTCGGTTACAACACCCTCGTCTCCGACATGCGTGCCCTGCCGATCATGGCCGAGATCGGCGCGCCGGTGGTCTTCGACGCCACCCATTCCGTTCAGCAGCCGGGCGGGCAGGGCGGTTCGTCGGGTGGCGAACGCCGTTTCGTCGAGACGCTGGCGCGGGCGGCCGTCGCCGTCGGCGTCGCCGGCGTCTTCATCGAGACCCACGACGATCCCGACAATTCCACCTCGTCCGACGGGCCGAATATGGTGCCGCTGAAGGACATGCGCAGTCTCCTGGAAAGACTGATGGCCTTCGACCGCATCGCCAAGGCAGGTTGACGGTTTTCGGAACCTCGCCGGCTCCGCGTCGTTCTCCTCGCACGGACATTTCAGAGGAGACCCACATGACCACACCTTCCGGACACACCGAGGCCATTCAGGCGTCGCGAGTCATCGGGACCGGCGTCTACAGCACGGCCGGCGAAAGCATCGGCACGATCGACGACATCATGCTGGACAAGACGTCGAACAGCATCATGTTCGCCGTCGTCGGCTTCGGCGGTTTCCTCGGTATCGGCGAGAAGTACCACGCCGTGCCGTGGTCTGTACTCGACTACGACGTCGATCGCGGCGGCTACGTGGTGCCCTTCACCCGTGAGCAGCTCGCGGCGGCACCGGCCTATTCGGTCGAGGATCTGTCCCGCGACGATGGCATGTCGGCGCGCGCCGCGTCCTACGAGTATTATCGGGTCGAGCCCTACTGGTCCTGACCGTGGATTGACCCCATTCGAAGAGGACAGCGGGGCGCGGCTTGCCAGCCGTGCCCCGCTTTCGTTCGGGTGCCGGAATTGCGGTCACAATCTTGCCCCCTTCGGGCCATATTTGCTTAATCGGCTGATAAGCAATTCCTGCGCAAATGGGGGCCTTTCGATGCGCCGGAGGGGAAGGGTCGTGCGATCTCTTTTCGGCCGCGGGCAAGGCTCAGACCAGCAATACCGGGGGACTGCCGCAACATGACCGATCGGACGCGTGGATCGATGCGCGGCTCGGCCTTCCTCGCCCTGGCCGTTTCGGCTTCCATCGTTTCCGGCTGCACGTCCACCCCGACCAAGGGCATGGTCAACCCCAAGCGGTCGACGGAGTATTTTTCGGAAAGCGAGTACGGCGTGAAAGCCAGTCCGCGTGTCACCACGCAACGGACGCGCTTGCCGCGCGGCGGCGGCCGCGAGCAGCTGGGCAAACCGTACAAGGTCCGCGGCGTCTGGTACTATCCCAAGGAAGAGAAGAACTATCGCAAGATCGGCGGCGCGTCCTGGTACGGCGACGCCTTCCACGGGCGCCTGACGGCGAACGGCGAAATCTACGACATGACGCACCTGACCGCGGCGCATCCGACGATGCCGCTGCCGAGTTACGCGCGCGTCACCAACATGAAGAACGGCAGTTCGGTCATCGTGCGCGTCAACGACCGCGGTCCCTATGCAGACGGCCGTATCATCGACCTGTCGAAGCGGGCTGCGGAACTTCTCGACTACACCCATGCGGGCGTCGCCAAGGTCAAGGTCGAGTATGTCGGACCCGCTCCACTCGACGGGCAGGACGAGGAGTACCTGATGGCCTCCTACCGGCCGGGCAATCGCACACCGGACCCGTCGGACGGCCTGCCGAGCGGCGTCATGATCGCCATGAACGGCCCGACGCCGAGTGCCGAGGTTCCTGCATTCCCCGGCGTGCTGGCCGATTCGACGGCGCGACCGGTCTCGACTGCCTCGGTCTCCACCGCCGCGGCGTTCGGCGCGCTGGACATCGTCTTGCCCGAAATCGGACCGATCGCGCCGGAGCGGCCGGCGGACGGCTTCGCGGGCCCCGGAGGGGGAGTCGCCGTCGCGGCCCTTTCCTACGCCGACGGCAGGACGGCGCGGACGGCCGATCCGTTTGCCGCGCTCGACGCCGGACTGACCAGCGAGCGTATCGTCGCCTCATGGAAAAGGCAGAGCAGCGTCACCGCCGGCGCCATGGCCGACGGAGCCTTCGTCGCCGCGGGTACCTTCGCCAGCGAAGCCGAGGCGGACGACATCGCGAGGCGACTTTCCGCATTCGGCCGACCTTCGCTGGAGAAGTCCACTTTCGACGGCCGCGACTGGTATACGCTGAACCTCTATGCCGACGGCCGCGCCTCGCTCGACGACCTGCTCTCGGCCGCCTGGACGCACGGGGCCCCAGACGCCATCGTCGTCCGCAACTAGGGCAGGCAGTCCCGCTAGTCTGCGCCCTTCTTCCGCCGCGCTTCTTCGCAAAGGTTGATCGCGGCGTGAAGGCTGCTAGCTTTCCGCCACATCATGACATGCGGCGGACGAACATCATGCGACATCTCAGGCATCTTGGCTGCGCGGTACTGGCGTCCCTCCTCGTCATGCTCGGCGGCGTGTTCGCCGCCCGGGCGCAGCTTTTCGAGACACGCGCCGGGCAGGCCTTCATGATCGACGCCGACACCGGCACGGTGCTGTTCTCGAAGGATCCCGACAAGCTGATCCCGCCGGCGTCGCTGGCCAAGCTGATGACCATGGAGGTCGTCTTCCACGCCCTGAAGAGCGGCCGACTGCGCATGGACGACACGTTCATGGTCAGCGAGAATGCCTGGCGCAAGGGCGGAGCCAGCTCCGGCGGCTCGACCATGTTCGCCGCCCTGAAGTCGACGATCCGGCTCGAGGACCTGATCCAGGGCGTCATCGTCCAGTCGGCGAACGACGGCTGCATCATCATCGCCGAGGGCATGGCCGGCTCGGAGGAGAACTTCGCCCAGCTGATGACCGAGCGCGCACGCCAGATCGGGCTGACGAAATCGGTGTTCAAGAATTCGACGGGTTTGCCCGCGGAAGGCCAGGTGGTGACCGTCCGCGAGCTTGCGCAGCTCGCTCTGCACATCTGGCGGCAGTACCCCGAATACTATCGCTATTATTCGCAACCCAGTTTCACCTGGAACAAGATCACCCAGTCGAACCGCAACCCGCTGCTGACGATGGACATCGGTGCCGACGGCATGAAGACCGGCTTCACCGAGGAATCCGGATACGCGATCGTCGGCTCCGTCAGCCGCGAGGGAAAGCGGGTCTTCGCCGCGATGAGCGGCATGGCGACAGAGCGCGAGCGCGCAGAGGAAGCCCGCAAGCTGCTCGACTGGGGCCTGCGCGCTTTCCAGCGTACCGAACTGTTCGCCGCCGACGAGGTGGTTGGCGAGGCTCAGGTCTATGGAGGGGAAAAGTCCGGCGTCGCGCTCAGGGCCGAGGGACCCGTCGCGATCTTCGTGCCGATCACCAACCGGGATCGCCTGGTCGCGCGCATCGTCTACGAGGGTCCCCTCGTCGCACCGGTCGAGAAGGGCGTGCGCGTCGGCTCGCTGAAGGTATGGATCGGCGACACGCTCTCGCAGGAAACGCCGCTCTACACGGCCGAGGCCGTCGGCGTGGGCTCGCTCCACCAGCGCGCGCTCGACGCGGTCGGCGAACTGATGGTCGGCTGGCTCCGCTGAGCGGGTCGGCTTGGCGTGGACCTTTTGACGTGACGGCCCTATGAGGGTGGCGGCGCTTCCGGACGACGTTGTCCGGACAACGGACGCGTCGACGATCGGGCAGGCAGGCGTGGCGCGCGGTTTCTTCATAACCTTCGAAGGCGGAGAGGGAGCGGGCAAGTCGACACAGATCAGTCGCCTTGCCGAGCGGCTGCGCGCCATGGGTCACGACGTCCTCGTCACCCGCGAGCCCGGCGGCTCGCCGGGGGCCGAGGCGGTCAGGCATGTACTTCTTTCCGGCGCGGCCGAACCGTTCGGGCCGGTCATGGAGGCGATCCTGTTCGCCGCGGCGCGTTCAGACCACGTCGAGCAGGTGATCCGGCCGGCGGTGGAGCGCGGCGCGGTGGTGCTGTGCGACCGTTTCATGGATTCGTCGCGGGTCTATCAGGGCATCACCGGAGATCTCGATCCGAAATTCATGGCTGCGCTCGAGAGGATCACCGTCAACGGCATGGTTCCCGACCTGACATTGATCCTCGACATCGAACCGGAGAAGGGCCTCGAACGCGCCGCGGCGCGGCGCGGCGAAGGAGCGGCAGACCGCTTCGAGAAGGAGACCGTCGATGTTCATCGTCGACGACGGGAAGCCTATCTCGCGATCGCGGACGCCGAGCCGGACCGCTGCATCGTCATCGATGCCGGACGTTCGCCCGACGAGATCGCAAGGGTCATCGAAAATGTCGTGACGGCGGCCTTGGGCGCCTCGCACACGCCTGCCTCTACTGCGGACGCCTGATGTTCGAACGAATCGCGCCGGAACAGTACGACACGCTCGATCGCATCCCCGAGCCATCGGAGAACGCCTTCCTCATCGGGCACGTGCAGGCCGCCGACGCGCTCGCCGCGGCCTACCGCGCCGGCAAATTGCCGCACGCGCTGCTTTTTTCCGGCCCGCGCGGTATCGGCAAGGCGACGCTCGCCTTTCACTTCGCCTACCATGTGCTGACGAATCCCGACCAGGCAGCGGCACCGGCCCGGATCGCGCCTCCGGACACGAAATCCACGCTTTTCCGCCAGATCGCGGCGGGTTCGCACCCGTCCGTCCTGCACCTCACCCGCCCGCCAGGCGATCGCGGCGGCTTCAAGTCGGCCATCACCGTCGACGAGGTACGAAAGGTCGGCCGCTTCACCTCGCACACCGCACATGACGGCGGCTACCGCATCGTCATCGTCGATCCGGCCGACGACATGAACGTCAATGCCGCCAACGCGCTGCTGAAGAATCTCGAGGAGCCTCCGGCGCGCACCGTCTTCATCCTGATCGCCCATCAGGCCGGACGGCTTCTGCCGACGATCCGCTCCCGCTGCCAGGCGGTGCGATTTTCGCCGCTGAACGCTGACGAACTCTTCGCCGTCCTCGAGCGGCTGCAGATCGATCTGCCCGCGGACGCGGGCAGATC
>DUSC01000004.1 GCA_012842935.1 Hyphomicrobiales bacterium
CGCCGATGATGCGCGTCTCGCGGAAGGGTGCGGGAACGCCGCAGGTGCGCTTGTCCAGCTTGTGCACGGCCGCTGCGGGCATGAGGATGCCGGCGCCGATCTCGGTCATGCCGTAGGAATCGCGGGCGACGACGCCGAAGCGTTCTTCGGCCTCCCTGACCGATGCAGGAGCCCAGCCCCAGGCATTGACATAGCGCAGCGCCATCTCCCTGTCGGCGGGGCCGGGCGGCAGCGCCTTGAGCGCGACCTCGGAGAACGACGTGTAGTTGATCCCGAAGTCGCGCACCCAGTCGAAGAAACGCGTCAGGCTGAGGCGCCTGGCCACATAGGCGGTGCCGCCGAGCTGCATGGTCATCATGAGCTGCCACTGCGGGTCCATGTAGAAGAAGGGCGCCCAGAGCAGCGACCGCCTGATCTGGTCCGCGCCCATGCCACCCGCGGCGGAGAAGGCGAGCAGCAGCCAGTAGTCGTGGGTGAGCATGCAGCCCTTGGGGAAGCCGGTGGTGCCCGACGTGTACTGCAGGCTGGCGAGGTCGGTGGAGACGACCGGCCACGGCGCGGTCCAGGCGCGCTCCTCGGCGAGCAGGTCGTCGAGCGAGGCGTAGGGCGCGCCGCCGCCGCGGACGAAGACGCGCGCGTCGTCGAGGCAGGACGGCCGCCGGCTCATGCCCTCGAAGGCCGGCAGGAGCGCGGCGTCGACGATCAGCGCCTGGCTGTCGGACTGGTTCAGCAGGAAATCGAGCTCGGTGCTGGTGTAGGCCGTGTTGACGGGAACCAGCACGGCGCCGAGCTTGGCGAGCGCGAACCAGGAGAGCACGAATTCGGGGACGTTCGCCATCATCAGGGCGACATGGGCGCCCTTGCGGATGCCGCGCGCCAGCAGCGCGGCGGCAAGCGCATCGGAGCGGCGGTGGAGGTCGGCGTAGGAAAGGGTCAGCCCATCCTCGAACCACACCGCCGCCGGCGCATCGCCCAGGGCCGCGGCGCGCTCGGCAACGAAGGCGCCGATCGAAACGGGAAAGTCCGTCGCCGCGAGCTGTTCGGTGATCTTCCGGATTTCGGCGATGCCGGGATCGATCGTCATTTCGTGTCGTCCTTCTTGGCGAGGGGAGGTGTCTTGTCCATGGCGGCGCGCACCAGCTGGTACATGTGGCCGGCGAGCGCCATGGCGTCGTCGCGGCTCAGGTCGAGGCTGCGGTAGAAGCCCTCCAGCTCGACGCGCACCGCCATCGGCGGCAGCGCGGCGATGCGGGCGGCGACCTGGCGGGCGCGCGCCATCAGGCGCTCCGGCTCGACCACCTCGTTGACGAGGAAGCAGCGGCGCGCCTCCTCGGCGTCGATCGGCTCGCCGGTCAGCGCCAGCCAGAGTGCCGCGGTCTGCGGGATCTGGCGGCCGAGGCGGGTGACGCCGCCGGCGCCGGGCATGCCGTAGGCGATCTCCGGCATGCCGAAGCGCGCCTTCGGCACGGCGATGCGCAGGTCGGTCAGGAGCAGCAGGTAGATCATGCCCTGGCCCATGCAGGCGCCGTTGATCGCGGCGATCATCGGCTTGGTGCGGCGCAGGTGGAGGATGTCGGACTCCCAGCCGGGATATTCGGGCGGGTCGTCGTCGCGGCGCGGCGACAGGTGGCGCTGAACGATCTCGGCGGTCGTTCGCTTGCGGCGTACCGTCTTGACGTCGTCGCCGGCGCAGAAGGCGCGCTCGCCGGCGCCGGTCCAGATGCCGCAGCGGACGTCGGGATCGGAATAGAAGTCGCGCAAGATGCCGTAGAGCTGCTGGTGCGCTTCCGGCGTCAGCACGTTGACCGGCGGATTGTCGAGGGTCAGAACGGCGATGCCGTCGGACTTTTCGTATCTGAACATCAGGCGGCTCCCTGTCTCCTTGTGGCGCGGGCGCGCAAATATTCCGCCAGCCCCATGGCCAGCACGGTGACGACGACGAAGAATGTGGAGATCGCCGCGATCGTCGGGTTGATCTCGAAGCGCAGGTCGTTCCAGATGCGCACCGGCAGCGTCTCGGCGCCGCCCATGAGGAACAGCGCGATCACCAGCTCGTCGAAGGAGACGAAGAAGGCGAAGATGCCGGCGGCGAGGATCGCCGGTGCCAGCGGCGGCACGGTCGCCGTCCAGAAGGCGCGGAACGGCCCGGCGCCGCAGACGCGCGCCGCCTTCTCCAGCAACGGATCGCTCTGCCGGTAGGCGGCGCCGACGATCATGACGACGAAGGGCAGGCCGATCGCGGCATGGGCGAGCACCAGCGTCGCCTCGCTGTCGGTCGCGCCGAAGCGCACGGCGAGGATGAAGACGCCAAGCGCGACGATGACGTTGGGCACGATCGCCGGCGCGAGCAGCAGCCCCGAAAGGCCGGCCCGCCAGCGCGGCGGCACCCTGGCGAGGCCGACGACGGCCGCCGTGCCGGCGAGCGTGGCGATGAGGCTCGCCGTCGCCGCGATCCTCAGCGAGCGCCAGGTGGCGGCGAGCCAGACCGGATCGCCGAAGTAGGACCGGTACCAGACCAGGCCCCAGCTCTTCGGCGGAAAGCCGAGGAAACGGTCGCCGCTGAACGACATCGGCGCCACGATCAGGATCGGGAAGAACAGGAACAGCACGCCGGCGGCGAAGAGAAGGCCGGAGAGGAGACGCAGCTTCATGCCTGCTCCTCCCGCGGCGAATGGAGGAAGCGCGCCGCCACCAGCCGGACGACGCCGAGCAGCGCCACGGTCGAGGCGAGAAGCACGATCGCCATGACCGCGGCGAATCCCCAGTTGCCCTGGCCGACCTGGTTGACGATCATGTTGCCGAGCAGCATGTCCTTGCGCCCACCGACCAGCGCCGGCACGATGAAGAACCCCATCGCCAGGATGAAGGTGACGGACCAGCCGCTGACGGCGCCTTCGAGGCTGAGCGGCAGGAACACCTCGCGGAACGCGCGGAACGGCCCGGCACCGAAGATGCGCGCCGCCCTGACCAGCCCGGGATCGATCTCGGTCATCGCCGAGTAGCAGGTGACGACCGTGATCGGCAGGAGGATCTGCACCATGGCGACGTAGACGGCGCCCGTCGTGAAGAGCAGCGTCGCCGGCGCGTCGATCAGGCCGAGCCACCGGAGCAGGTTGTTGACGATGCCCTCGCGGCCGAGAACCACCATCCAGGCGTAGGTGCGCACCAGGATGCTCATCCACAGCGGCACGAGGACCAGGAAGAGGAGAAGCGGGCGCCAGCGCACCGGCCTCGTCACGATGAACAACGCCATCGGATAGCCGGCGAACAGGCAGATCGTCGAGACGGCGGTGGAGACGACAAGGGTCTTGCCGAAGACGGCGACATAGACGCCGCGCGAAAGGAAGCGCTCGAAATGCGCCAGCGAGAGATCGGGCGCGAACAGCGCCTCGCGGAAGACGAGCGCCACCGGCACCGCGAACAGCAGCAGGGCCAGCACCAGGGCCGGCGCGAGGGTGAGGCGGGGACCGAAGCTCATCGAATTCGCACGTCGTGGAAAGGAAGGCGGCGGCGCGCCGCGAAGACGCGCCGCCGGTCGGGGCTCGGGCTCAGTCGAGCAGCCACTCCTGCCAGCGTTCCTGGAGCGCATCCATGTTCTTGGCCCAGAACACGGCGTCGGTGACGAACTGGCCGGCCAGGTTGTCGGGGTAGGTGGGCAGCTCGCGTCCGGCCTCGGCGTCCATGTGGTCGTAGAGGCCCTTCACCATGCCGGGATAGGCGACCATCTTGGCGAACTCGGCGCTGCGCACCGGGTCGGTGATCATGAAGGAAACGTATTGCTGGGCCTCGGCCTTGTGCTTGGTGCCCTTGAGGATGCCGACATAGGACGGCTTCAGGCCGCCGCCATTCCACACGGTCTCGACGGGAACGCCCTCCTTTTTCAGCTGCGTGATGCGGCCGTTCCAGGCCGAGGTGTAGGCAACCTAGCCGTCGGAGAGCATCTGCACCGGCTGCGCGCCGGCGGTCCACCAGGCGACGATGTGCGGCTTGATCTGGTCGAGCTTGGCGAAGGCGCGGTCGACACCCTCGGGCGTCGACAGGACCGCGTAGATCTCCTTCGGCGCGACGCCGTCGGCGAGAAGCGCGAATTCGAGGTTGTCGAGCACCGAGTCCTGCAGGGCGCGCGGGCCGGGGAAGGTGGCGACGTCCCAGAAGTCGGCCCACGACGTCATCTTCTTGCCGGCGGGCAGCTTGTCGGTGCGCTGGGCGAGGATGGTCGAATAGGTCGCCGCGACGCCAGCGTCCTTCAGCTTGGCGTCGTCGGGCAGGAGATTATTGGGGTCCACCGCCGCCCAGTCGATCTCTTCCAGCCAGCCCTCGAGGGAGGCGGTGGCGTATTCGACCGGGGTCAGCTCGGCGACGTCCCATATCGGATTGCCGGCCTGCATCATGGCACGCATGGCCGAGACGCGGTCGACGGTGGCCAGCGCCTTGATGCGCACGCCGGTCTGTTCGGTGAAGGGCTTGTCGAACAGCATGTCCATCACCTGCGCGAGCCCGCCGCCGGACCCGGCATAGGTCAGCTCGATCTCTTCGGCGACGCCGGCACCGCCCATCAAAGGCAGCAGCGCCGCCGTGGCCAGGACGCTTCTTCTGGTTACTCTCATCATGACACTTCTCCCGTTGGACACTTCAATCGTAGAGGGCCACGGCGTCGCCCGCGGCGAAGCCGACCCTGGTAGTTTCGCCGGGGAAGGGCGGCGGCAGCGGCCCCGACCGCGCCTCCGACATGCGCAGGACGAACCCGGTCGGCACGCGCAGCCGGCTCTCCACCGTGGCGCCGTGGAAGGCGACGTCCTCGACGACCGCCTCGAAGGTGAGGTCGCCGGCATGCAGGGCGCGGCGCAGCTTCTCGGGGCGCAGGCTGACCGCCCTGACCGTCGCGGCATCGGGGGACAGGCCGAGCGCCGCCGCATGGCCGGCGGCATCGACGGGCACGATGTTGGTGCGCCCGATGAAATCGGCGACGAAGCGGCTGACCGGACGGTCGTAGAGCGCCGTCGGCGTGTCGAACTGGCAGATCCTGCCGCGGTTCATCAGGGCGATCCGGTCGGAAAGCGTCAGCGCCTCGCCCTGATCGTGGGTGACGAAGATCACGGTGGTGCCGAGCTGACGGTGCAGCCGCCGGATCTCCTCCTGGAGATCCTCGCGCAGCTTCAGGTCGAGCGCCGAGAGGCTCTCGTCCATGAGCAGCACGGGCGGCTCGGCGACGACGGCGCGGGCCAGCGCCACGCGCTGCCTCTGACCGCCGGAGAGCGCGGCGGGCCGGCGGTCGCCGTAGCCGCCGAGGCGGACCATCTCCAGCGCCTTCGCCACCCTGCCGGCGATCTCCTGCCCGGCGATTCTGCGCATGCGCAGCGGGAAGGCGACGTTGTCGAAGACGCTCATGTGCGGGAACAGCGCAAAGCTCTGGAAGACCATGCCGACGTTGCGCTTCTCGGGCGGCAGCGCGCCGACCGGCCGCTCGCCGATGAAGACCTCGCCGGCGGTGGCGCGGTCGAAGCCGGCGAGGATGTTCAGCGCCGTGGTCTTTCCCGAACCGCTCGGCCCGAGCAGCGTGACGAATTCGCCCGCCGCGACCGCCAGGTCGAATCCGTCCAGCGCCACGACGTTCCCGAAGTGGCGGGACACCTTCTCGAACCTGACGGGGGCCCGGCCTGCGCCGCTCATGTGCTATTTCCGACGTTACTGTCATAAATGACATTGACGTCGTTTTTGTCGCGAGTCAATATGCCGGCATGTTTCAGAAAGCCGAATCGCCAGACCTGGCCCCCTCTCCGACCGCCGAGGCCTTCGATTATGTCGAGCTGCTGGCGCAGCGTGCCGAAGGCATGCGCCGGCGGCCGAAACGGGCGCGCACGCGAGCGCGCCTCGTCGCCTGCGCGGCGCGCGAAATCGCCGCCAAGGGCTATGAAGGGCTGACGGTCGACGGCATCTGCGCGGCCGCGGGCATGGCGCGCGGCACCTTCTACCTCTATTACCCGCATCGTTCGGCGATCGCCGTCGCCGTCTTCCGCATGTTCTGGACGCTCGTCTACCGGCGACGGCCGCGGCTGCGCGGACGCAGCCTCGCCGACCGCATCCGCGTCACCAATGCGTTCTATCTCGCGGTCTATTCGCGCAACGCCCCGTTCTTGGCCGGGCAGCCGTCGCTCAGCCGCGAACGGACGGACTTCGCCGAGTGGCACGACCGGATGAACCATCGCTGGTCGCTGGTGATCGCGGCGAACATGCCCGGCGATATCCCGCGCGACGAGAAGATCCTGCGCGCCCGCGCCCTGGTGGCCATGGCCGACGACCTGCTGAGCAACATCTTCACCGCGCGCACGCCCAGCATGCGCCAATGGGCGAACCAGCCGGACCGTCTCGCCGCATGCCTGACCCACCTGTGGACGCGGATCGTCGCGGAGCACGAAAGGACCTAGAACGATGACGGACGCATCAGCGGGACATGCCGCGGAACGGAAAGGCCCCGAGGCCTGGGTCGGCGAGGAAGGAGCCTCGCCCTGGCACGTGATCGGCCAGGAGACGGTCGACCAGTATGCGGTACTGACCGGCGACGGCGAGGGCGAGTGGGTGCACCGCGACCGCGAGCGTGCCGCGCGCGAGCTGCCCTACGGCGGCACCATCGTGCCCGGCTTCCTCCAGGTCGCCCACCTGACCAAGCTGTTCGCCGAGGCGCTGACCAGCCTCGGCGACATCGACCCGAACCACGCGCTGAACTACGGCTTCGACAGGCTGCGCTTCGTCTCGCCGCTGCCCGTCGGCGCCAAGTTCCGCGCGCGCTTCCGTGTCAAGGACGTGCGTGCGCACCCGTCGGGCGGCTACGTCGTCAAGCAGGACGCGGCGCTGGAGAAGGAAGACGGCGTGCCGACCTTGGCCGCCGAGTGGCTGTTCCACGTCAGCGAGCGCGCCTTCAACTGATTGAACTGACCGGACCGGTCCGGCGACCGATGCAGCGCCCCCTGAGCCTCCCGGACTTGGCGGCCCGGGGCGACCGCAATGCGGGTGCGGCCCGCCGGGGGTCGGCCACGGACGCGCGAGCGTCCGCCGTTCGAGGGCAGCGTCAGCGGCGCCGGCTCTCCGGCCCGCCCGGGTCGATGTCCGCGAGACCGTCGGCCAGGCGCCCCAGGAGACCGGCCAGGACCTCGGATTCCTTCGCGCCGAGCCTCTCCCGCAGGACGCGATCGAAGGCGAGCGCCCGGCGGCCGAGATCGTCGAAGGCGGCCCTGCCCCGATCGGTGAGGGAAAGGAACTCCGAACGCCGGTCCGTTTCGCTCGGCCTGCGGCTCAGCAGCCCGGCGTTCTCCAGCGCGGCGATGCCGCGACTGACCTTGGTCTTGTCGACATGGCTGAGGTCGCAGATCTCGCGGGCGGTCAGGGCGCCGAACTTGCCGAGATGGGCCATGATCCGCCACTGCGTGCGCGTCATGCCGTACCGGTCGCGGTAGACCGGCAGGAAGTTGCGGGACGTGGCCTCCGCGGCCTGGTTCAGCAGGTATGGCAGGAAGGTCTGCAGATCGAAGTCGACGTCTTTTCCGGTATCGGTCGCTGTCATGGCGGTATCGGCACGGCGCGTGTCCGCCACCCATCGCACAGCCCGCCGGGCATGTCACGATCAAGACGGCACCCTGCCCGCCTCGCTCGCCGCGAACAGCGGCGGCGCTGCGCAACGGGCCGACGGGAAGTTTGTATTGACAAAGTTGCACTTGCAACTATAAAGCCCGACCAGTCCATCCGGGAACGGCCCTCGAGGAGGTTGTCATGACCACGCACGCCCTGCCCGCCGGGATGATCCGCGCGCTTTCGGCCGGCGGCCCGCACGAGGGCTACATGCCGGGCTTCGCCAACGACTTCGAGACGGAGGCACTGCCGGGCGCCCTGCCCCAGGGACAGAACAGCCCGCAGAAATGCAACTACGGGCTCTACGCCGAGCAGCTCTCGGGTTCGGCCTTCACCAAGCCGCATCCGGAACGGACCTGGTGCTACCGGATCCGGCCCAGCGTCAAGCACACGACGACCTTCAGGAAGATCGACGTCGCCGACTGGAAGTCCGCGCCGAACGTGTTGCCGGACGTCGTCAGCCTCGGCCAGTACCGCTGGGATCCGATCCCGCACGCGAAGGCCGACGAGACCTGGGTCACGGGAATGAAGACCGTCACGACGGCCGGCGACGTGAATACCCAGACCGGCATGGCCGCGCATGTCTACCTCGTCACCCGTTCGATGCAGGACGAGTATTTCTACTCCGCCGACGGCGAGCTTCTCGTGGTGCCGCAGGAGGGCCGGCTGCGCTTCTGCACCGAACTCGGCATCATCGACCTCGAGCCGAAGGAGATCGCGATCCTGCCGCGCGGCCTGGTCTATCGCGTGGAGGTGCTGGAAGGTCCGTGCCGCGGGTTCGTCTGCGAGAACTACGGCGTTCCCTTCACCCTGCCGAACCGCGGCCCCATCGGCGCCAATTGCCTCGCCAATCCCCGCGACTTCAAGGCGCCGGTCGCCGCGTTCGAGGACCGCGAGACGCCGAGCCGGGTCATCCTCAAATGGTGCGGCCAGTTCCACGAGACGAGGATCGGCCACAGCCCGCTCGACGTCGTCGCCTGGCACGGCAACTACGCGCCGTTCAAATACGACCTGCGCACCTATTCCCCCGTCGGCGCCATCCTGTTCGACCACCCCGATCCGTCGATCTTCACGGTGCTGACGGCGCCGTCGGGGCTGGAGGGAACGGCCAACATCGACTTCGTCCTGTTCCGCGAGCGCTGGCTGGTCGCCGAGCACAGCTTCCGGCCGCCCTGGTACCACAAGAACGTCATGTCCGAACTGATGGGCAACATCTACGGCGTCTACGACGCCAAGCCCGACGGCTTCGCGCCCGGCGGCATGAGCCTGCACAACTGCATGCTGCCGCACGGGCCGGATCGCAAGGCGTTCGAAGGCGCCTCGAACGCCACGCTGAAGCCGGAGAAGCTGGACGAGACGATGTCCTTCATGTTCGAGACGCGCTTCCCGCAGCACGTGACGGAATGGGCCGCGAAGAACGCCCCGTTGCAGGACAACTACATCGCGTGCTGGGAAAGCCTCGAAAAGAAGTTCGACGGCAGGCCCGGCGTGAAGTGACCGGGTGAAGCGACCGCGGCAGCGCGACGGGATCTCCGCGGCCCACGTCAGAGCGCGGCCGTGGCCGGAAGCCGGCCGAGATCCGCTTCATGCCTCCGCAGCGGCGGCCGCAAGCCGGACGCTCGCCTCGAACCCCGTGCTCATGCCGGGGCGCGGCGACCTGAGCTCGAGGGTCCCGCCGATGCGCTCGGCGATGGTGGAGACGATGGAAAGCCCAATGCCGTTCCCGCGGCCCGCCGCGCCGCTGCGCTCGAAGCGGTCCGAAAGCCTCGCCAGGATCTCGGCGGGCACGACCGGGCCGTCGTTCGCCACCGACAGGACCCCGTCGGAGGAGAGGGCGACCTCGACGGGCGACGACGGGCTTCCGTGGCGCAGCGCGTTCTCGACCAGGTTGCGGCAGAGGATTCCGATCGCGTCGGGATCGGCGGCCGACATGACCGGCGTGTCGGGCAGCGCGAGCAGGATGCGCCCGGGCGGCTCGTTCCGCCGCAAGTCCGAGATGACGACGTCGAGCGTGTCGCGCAGGTCCGTTTCGCGGTCGAGTTTCAGACGTCCTCCCTCGGCGCGGGCCAGCTGCATGAGCCGCTCGGCACGCGCGGTCAGCCGCTTCAGCGTGACCTCGATGTCGGCTCCGCGCTGCGCCGTGTGAGGCTCGGCGGTTTCCTTGCGGATGCGCTGCGCCTGGGCGATCGCGCCGGCGAGCGGCGTCCGCAGTTCGTGGGCGGTGTTCGCCGCGAGGCTGCGCTCCGCCTCGAAGGCCGCGCGAAGCCTGTCGAGAAGCGCGTTCATGCTCGCCGCCAGGGGGACGATCTCGCTCGGCAGGTCGGCGGAAGCGACCGGCGCCATGTCCTTCTCGCTGCGCGCCTCGAGCTGTTCGCGCAGCGCGCGCAGGGGCCGCGTGCCTCGCCTCACGGCAAAGACGATCGCCGCGAACGCGGCCGGAATCACCAGCAGGACGGGAAGGCCGAGAACCATCTGCATCTCGCCGATGACCGCGTCCTGATGCGCCAGCGGCTGCGCCACCGTGATGCGGATCGTGCCCTGCAGCGCCTCTTCGCTGTAGAGGCGGTGCGTCGCGGTCCGGCCGAAGCCTGCGCCCGCGTAGGGCGGGAAGGCGGACAGGTCGGCGGCGTGCGACTGGAGCAGGACCGTGCCCTTGTCGTCGCGGACGACATAGGTGAAGAGCTCGTCGTGGCTGCGGATCGTGCCCAGCTTCTGGCCGGCGACGTCTCCTTCCTCGCGTCCGACGATGTCGACGACGGCGAGCGGCAGCAGGCGCTGCGCGGTCTCCTGCAGCGAGGAATCGAAGACCTCCTCGATCTCGTGTCTCAGCAGGACGGCGGTCGCCCAGGCCGCGCCGATCCAGATCGCGAGCAGGATCGCGCCGAGCGACAGGAGCAGCCTGCCCTGGAGGCTTCCGGGAGCCTTCATGCCGGGGCGAGCCTGTAGCCGAGGCCGCGTTCGGTCTCGATCACGTCCGTGCCGAGCTTCTTGCGCAGGCGGCTGACATGAACCTCGATCGTGTTGCTCCCCACCTCCGCATCGAAATCGTAGAGCTTCTCCTCGAGCTGCGCCTTCGACAGGAGTTGGCCCGGCCGGGTCAGGAAGGCTTCGAGCAGCGCCCATTCGCGCGCCGTGAGCTGCACGGGCCTGCCGTCGCGGCGCACGCTTCGGCGCGCGATGTCGATATCGAGCGTCCGGTGCCGGATGATCGGGTTGGGATTGCCGGAATAGCGGCGGGCCACGGAGCCGATCCGCGCCGACAGTTCGTCGAGGTCGAACGGCTTGACGAGATAGTCGTCGGCACCGGCCTTCAGGCCTTCGATCCTGTCGGAAACCTGATCGAGCGCGGTCAGGATGATGACCGGCGTCGCGTTTCCCGCGGTGCGCAGCGCCTTGAGGAAGACAATGCCTCGGCCGTCGGGCAGCATCAGGTCGAGCAGGACCAGGTCGTATACGGCACCCGCCATCGCGTCGCGCGCCGCGTCCAGCCGCAGGGCCCAGTCGACCGAATGCCCGTCCGCCGCGATCTGGTCGCGCACGGCCGCGCCCAGCACGGCATCGTCCTCTATCAGCAGGATACGCATGTCCAGACGTCCTTCCACGGCCGCTACCGTTAGTGACCGCCGATCCTGACGGCTCGCTGAAGCCGAATGCCGTCCGCCTTCAGGATGGCGTAAGTTTGGTCCCGCAGGGTCGCCGCAGGTCCAAGCGAACGGAGTAGTGCGCCATGCGGCCCGCCCTGGCAATTCTCGCGTGTGTCGCGGCATTTCCCGCCGGCGCCGCGCTCGCCGACGACGACTGTTTCGTGCCGATGGCCGACTGGAAGCCGCGGGAAGCCGTCGCCGCGATGGCGGCCGATCTCGGCTGGACGGTACGCCGCATCAAGATCGACGACGGCTGCTACGAGATCGTCGGCACCGACGCCGACGGCCGGCCGATCGAGGCGACGGTCCATCCGGGAACCCTGGCCATCCTCGAGATCGAGCACAGGGACAAGCGGGATCGCCAGCGTGACAGGGAAGGTCGCCATGACAACTGATCCGATTGCCATCGATTCGTCTGCGGCCGCGTCGCGCCGCACCGACGCCGTCCGTGTCTGGGATCCGCTGGTGCGGGCCTTCCACTGGTGCCTCGTCGCCGCCTTCGCCACCGCCTGGCTCTCGGCCGAGGAAATCCAGCCCCTCCACGAGATCGCGGGCTACGCGGTCGCCGCGCTGGTCGGCTTCCGCATCGTGTGGGGCTTCGTCGGAGGCCGCTACGCCCGCTTCGCCCAGTTCGTGCGCGGCCCCCTCGCCACGCTCTCCTATCTCGGAGACGTCGCGAGAGGGCGCGAGCGCCGCTATCTCGGGCACAACCCGGCCGGCGCGGCGATGGTCGTCGCCCTCCTCGCCACCCTGTCGGGGACGGCGTTCACGGGATGGCTCATGGCGGAGCCGGAGCGCGCCGCAGCCGTCTCCGGGCGACTGGCGATCGTGGCTCCGGCCCTCGCCGACGACGACGATGACGAGGACGGCGGCGGCGAGCGCGAGGCCGACGGCCCGCTGAAGGAGGTCCACGAGACGCTCGCCGACGCGATGCTGCTCCTCGTCGCCCTGCATCTCGGCGGCGTGGCCTTGGCCTCGTTCCGCCACCGCGAAAACCTCGTCCGGGCCATGGTCACGGGACGGAAAAGGCCGGCGGGACCGGGCGACGTCGCCTGACGCAGCCCCTCGCCGTCGAGGCGTCCGAGCCCCGCCGTTCCGGCGGGGTCCTTCGTTTCCTGACGGAAAGCTGAAGCAGATCGCCGGCTCGCGTCAGGAAGAGATCAGGAGCGCATCGCACAAGGGCGGGGCAGGAGAAAAGGAGAACTGCCATGAGAAAGACCTTCGCCACCCTGATCGCGTCGACCGCGCTGGTCACGGGCGCGGGAATTCCCGCCTGGAGCGCCATGCACCGGGCCGTGTGGTCGTACGAATCGCGCGAGGCCGCGACCGACGTTTCCGACGCCGGCGCACCGCTGATCTTCGCGGGCGATCACCGCCGCCACGACCGGAACCATGAACGCCGCTTCGGTCGCGGCGACGATGACGACGACCGCGACGACGACGACGATGACGATGACGATGACAACGGCTACCGCGGCGGAGCGGGCGGCCCCGCCCCGGCGGGCACGGTGGCGCCTCCGAACAACGGCCTCTTCGGCAGCGGCGCGGCGCCGAAGGTCAGGGTGAACTGAGCCGGCCGCCGCCCGCCCAACCACGGAGAACCGTCATGAAGAAGATCCTCGCCGCACTGGCGCTCACCACCGCGCTGACCTTTCCCGGCATCGCGATGGCGCGTCCGGTGACGCTGACCGCCACGCTCGAGAACTACGGGGGCGACGGCGCCTACCTCGCCATCTACGTCACCGACGCGAAGGGCGCCTATGCCGGGACGCTGTGGATGGCGGGCGGCAAGTCCCGATACTACGAGCATCTGAGCGACTGGTATCGCGCGACGGGGGGCAGCCGGGCCGAGATCAACGGCATCACCGGTGCCAGCGTCGGCGCCGGCCGCACGCTGGAGATCACGCTCGATCTCGCCGATGCCCTCTTCGACGCAGGCTACACCATCCATGTCGACGCCGCCGTCGAAGACATGCGCGACAGCCCCAACGACGTATCCGTCCCGCTGACGGCGGCCGGAGCCGGCAAGACCGTCCGGGGCCGCCGCTACGTCGCCAGCTTCGGCTATGCCATGTGAAGGCGCAAGCCATGATCCGAGCGCTCCACCGCTGGCCCGGTCTGGCGGCCCTGGCCCTGGTCGGCCTGCTCGCCCTCAGCGGGGCCGCCCTGTCGGTCTTCCCCGCGGCAGAGCGGCTCGCCGCGCTGCGATCCGGCGACGCGATCAGCGTCGCCGAACTCGCGACGCGCATTAAGGCCGTCCATCCTGGCGTCGAGCAGATCAGGCGCGGGCCGTCCGGGCGCATCACCGCCTACTGGTTCGACAACGGCACCCCCGGGTCCGCCGTTATCGATCCGGCGACCGGGGCCGGTGTGGCCGCCGCCGATCCCGACCCTGTCGAGCGCTGGCTGACGAACCTGCACCGTTCGCTGTTTCTCGGCGACACCGGCCGCCTGGTCTCGGCCGCCGGCGCCGCGGCAATGCTGGCACTGTCGCTTTCGGGAATCGTGCTGGTCGCCCGCCGGACCGGCGGCTGGAAACGATGGTTTTCCCCGCTGCGCGGACCGGTGCCGGGACGTATCCATGTCGAACTCGCGCGCGTCGCTGTCGCCGGCCTCGTGCTGTCCTCCGCGACCGCCCTGTGGATGACGGCGTCGACCTTCGGTCTGCTGCCGGACCAGTCTGCCGGACCCGCGTTGCCGGCGGCCACGAGCGAGACGACCGGCGCGCCTTTCGCCGCCATGCCCCTGCTGGTCGCGACCCCCGTCGCCAGCCTGCGCGAACTGAGCTTTCCCTATCCCGACGACAAGACCGACGTCTTCACGCTGAAGACCGATACGGGCACCGGCTACATCGACCAGGGGACGGGCGAGACGCTCGCCTGGTCGGATCTCGGCCCATGGCAACGCGCGTCCGAAACCGTCTACATGCTGCACACCGGACAGGGCGCTGCGCTGCTCGGCCTGGTGCTCGGACTGATGGCGCTCGCCGTCCCGGTGATGGGTGCCGCCGGCGCCGTCGTCTGGCTGACGGGACGCCGCGGGCGGCCGCGCATCCGCGGCAACGTGCATCCGTCGCGTGCCGAGACGGTCATCCTGGTCGGCAGCGAGGGCGGCAGCACCTGGGGCTTTGCGGCGACGCTGCACGGCGCCCTGACGCGGGCCGGGCAGCGGGTCCACATCGCGCCGATGTCGGCCTTCGATCCGGCGAGAACCCCCGCTGCCCGCCGCTACCTGGCGCTCGCGGCGACCTATGGCGACGGCGACGCGCCATCCTCGGCGAAGGGATTCCTCGACCGGCTTGCGGCGCTGCCCGCCGCTCCGGCGGCGCCGCTGGCCGTGCTCGGCTTCGGCGACCGCAGCTTCCCGGCCTTCTGCGCCTACGCCGCGGCCGTCGCGGCGGCGGCCGGGGCGAAGCGCTGGCCGCGGCTGCTGCCGCTCGACACCGTGGACCGTCAGTCGCCCCAGGAGTTCGCACGCTGGGGGCGCGCGCTGGGCGCGGCGCTGGGCATCGATCTTGAACTCGATCACCGGCCGGTGCGGCCGGCCACGACCTCGCTGACGCTGGTGTCCCGCCGCGATCACGGGCATGAGGTCCAGGCGCCGACCGCGATCCTGCGTTTCGCCCTGCCCCGCATGTCCCCTTGGGCGCGCCTCTTCGGCAGGAGATTCGCGCGTTTCGAGGCCGGAGACCTCATCGGCGTCGTGCCGGTAGGCTCGACCGTTCCGCGCTTCTATTCGCTGGCATCCGGCAGCAGCGACGGATTCCTCGAGATCGTGGTGCGAAAGCATCCGGGCGGGCTCTGTTCCGGCGCTCTGATGGCGCTCGAGCCGGGTGAGACGGTTGCCGCCTTCCTTCGCCGCAACGGGGCCTTCCATGCGGGTGCGGATCGCACGCCACTCATCCTCGTCGGGGCGGGCACCGGGATCGGACCGCTGGCGGGGTTCATCAGGGCCAACTCGGCGCGCCGGCCGATCCATCTCTTCTTCGGCATGCGTCATCGCGACAGCGACTTCCTCTATCGCGAGGAGCTGGAAGCCTGGACGGCCGACGGAAGGCTTGCGAAGCTCAGCACCGCATCCTCGCGTGGCGAGCGTCCGCGCTACGTGCAGGATGCGCTCGTTTCCGAACGGGCGCAGGTGATCGGCGCGATCCGTGACGGCGCCCGCGTGATGGTCTGCGGGGGCCGGGAGATGGCCGCCGGGGTCGCCGGCACCATGGCACGGCTGCTCGAGCCTCACGGCCTTTCGCCGGCGATGCTCAAGGCACAGGGACGCTATGTCGAAGACGTCTACTGAGCCGGTCCGCCACGCGCTCAGCGGGCCGACCATGGGCACGCGCTGGTCGGCGCTTTTCTTCGCGCCGCCGGGATTTGAGGCCGGCACCGTCCGCCGGGCGCTGCAGGCGGCGGTCGACGAGGTCGATGCGCAGATGTCGACGTGGAAGCCGGACAGCGACCTGATGCGGCTGAACCGGGCGCCCGTCGGCGAGAGCGTGGCCGTTCCCGCCATGCTGATGGAGGTCCTGAGGCTGGCTCTCGCGGTCGGCAGGGCGTCGGATGGCGCGTTCGACATCGGGGTGGGCGATGCGGTCTCGGCCTGGGGCTTCGGCGCGGTCCCCGCGTCACCCGACCGGATCCGCACGGCGATGACGGCGCGCCGCGTTCCGGCTCATGAAGCCCTGGAGCTTTGCGACGGCTCCGTGCGCAAGCGGGTCCCGGTCGCGCTCGACCTCAACGGTATCGCCAAGGGCTTCGGCGTGGATCGGCTGGCCGACACGCTGGCGCGGTCCGGCATAGGCGATGCGCTGGTCGGCATCGACGGCGAGATGCGGGCGATGGGATCGAGGCCGGACGGCGAGGCCTGGACGGTCGCGGTGGAGCGGCCGGACCCGGACCGGCGCGCGCCGCACTCGGTGATTTCCCTCCGGGACTGCGCCGTCGCCACATCGGGCGACTACCGCCACTGGGTCGAGGTTCGCGGCCGGCGGCTGTCGCACACCATGGACCCGCGCCGCGGCGCACCGCTTCTCGACGCGCCGGCCTCGGTCACGGTGCTTGCCCCTTCCTGCGCCGCCGCGGACGCCTGGGCGACGGCCCTGACGGTGCTCGGCCCCGTCAAGGGCGGCGAAGTGGCGCGCCGGGTCGGCATCGACGCGCTATTCCTGCTTCGGGACGGAGCGGATAGCATCCGCACCTGCCGCGTCGGGCGCGTGTTCGCGCAAGACGATCCGGCGACGGCGGAGAGCTGAGGCGCATGGAGCATTCGAACGGGGACCGACTGAAGACCGCCCTGCTGCTCCTGGCTCTCGCCGGGCTCGTCGCCGGGCTGGCCCTCCATTTCGGCGGACGGCAGGACCTCGCGAAGGCGGTCTGGCTGGCCGGCGTGGTGCCGGTGCTCGCGGCGCTGCTCGTCGAGATCGTGCGCAGCCTGTGGCGGGGCGAGGTCGGTCTCGACATCGTCGCGGCGCTGTCGATGACGGCGGCCCTTGCGTTCGGCGAAACGCTCGCGGCCGCCGTCGTGGCCGTCATGTATTCGGGCGGCACCTTCCTCGAAAGCTTCGCCGAAGGACGGGCGCGCCGCGAGATGCGCGACCTTCTCTCGCGCGTGCCGCGTACCGCGACCCGGCACCGGAACGGCGGCCTTGAAGAAGTTCCGCTCGACGACATCGTGCCGGGCGACCGCCTGCTCATCCGCCAGGGCGACGTCGTCCCGGTCGACGGCACGATCGCCTCCGCCGCCGCCTTCCTCGACACGTCCGCGCTCACCGGCGAATCCCTGCCCGTCCGCGCCGAGGCGGGAAGCGAGGCGATGAGCGGTTCGACCAATGCCGGCGAGGCGTTCGATCTCGTCGCGACGCGTCCCGCCGGGGACAGCACCTATGCCGGGATCGTCCGGCTCGTCGAGGAAGCGCAGCGGTCGAAGGCGCCCATGTCGCGGCTCGCCGACCGGTGGTCGCTCGGCTTCCTGCTCGTCACGGTCGTCATCGCCTTCGCCGCCTGGTGGTTCACCGGGGACCCCATCCGCGCGGTGGCCGTGCTCGTCGTCGCCACGCCGTGCCCGCTGATCCTCGCGGTTCCGGTGGCGCTGGTGGCGGGACTGTCGCGCGCGGCGCATTTCGGCGTGCTGATCAAGGGCGCCGGTCCGCTGGAGGCCATGGCGAGGACGCAGACGCTCATCCTCGACAAGACCGGCACGCTGACCGACGGCAGGCCGCAGATCGTCACGGTCGACAGCCAGGGCGAACTGGAACCGGACGAGGTCCTCCGCCTTGCCGCGGCGCTCGACCAGGCGACGAAGCACCCCGTGGCGCAGGCGATCGTCGCCGCAGCCCGGGAG
>DUSC01000048.1 GCA_012842935.1 Hyphomicrobiales bacterium
ACTTCCGCCACCATGGGGTCGGAAATGTAGCGGCCGTAAGCGGTAAACATCACCGCGAAGACCGCAATCGTCAGCAGGAAATTGAACGCCGGTCCGGCGAGCACCGTCAACGCCCGCTTCCATGTCGCTTGGGTGTGGAATGCGACCTTGCGTTCATCCGCCGACAGCGCGGCCGCCTCTTCCGGACCGGGCTGGCTGGTGGCGTTCATGTCGCCGACGAACTTGACGTAGCCGCCGAGCGGTATCGCCGACAGCTTCCATCTGGTCCCGCGCCGATCCGTATAGCCGACGAGTTCCGGGCCGAAGCCGATGGAAAAGGCGGTGACGCCGATCCCGCACCAGCGGCCCACGAGATAATGACCCATCTCGTGGACGAACACGACCGCCGTCAGCACGAAGAGGAACGGAACGATCGTTCCGACAAGCAGGCCTTCTGCACTGAAGATGGAGGCAAGATATCCGGTCAATTCAGATCCTCGTCGGCGGCCGATGGCATGCATGCCTTGTCAATCGGGGCGATTCCGTGGCGCCGCCACGGACGGATGAAGGTCCGATCACGATCAGACCGGGACCAGCCCGTGAGCGGGCTGGTCCAGCCCCCCCGACAGCGCTCCGATCACGTAGAACGCGAACGCGGCGGCCACAAGGGCGTCGACACGGTCCAGGACGCCACCGTGGCCGGGAATGAGATTCGACGAGTCCTTGGTCCCGTGCCGTCTCTTGATCGACGATTCGAACAGGTCCCCGACCTGGCCGACGACCGAGAGGACCAGGCAGACCAGAACGGCGGCGAAATCGGCAAAGCCGGCGTACCAGGCGACCGCCATGCCCGCCGCGATGCCGCCGGCCGCGCCCCCGATGGCGCCGCTCCAGGTCTTTCCCGGAGAGATGGCCGGCGCAAGCTTCGGTCCGCCGATCGCACGGCCGACGAAATAGGCGCAGATGTCCGTCGCCCAGACCACCGCGAACAGGAACAGGATCGCGAGGAGGCCTTGCCGGTCGTCGTCGCGCAGCAGCGCCAGCGACACGGCCGAAAACCCGGCATAGCCGAGGCCGAGCGCGGCCTCGCCTCCGGCGCCGCGGACGCGGCCGAGGACGACCGCCGCGACGACGGCCGCCGCCAGCGTCGCGAGGACGATGTGCGCCGGCGCGGCGACGATCAGGAGCAGGAGGACCACCACGAGCATCGCCGCGAGAACCAGCTTGTGGTTGCGCGCGAGGTCGGGGCTCATGTGCAGCCACTCGTAGAGCATCGCGCCGCCGATGACGGCGCACAGCAACCGGAACGGCACGCCGCCGTACCACGTGAGCGGCAAGACAACGGCAATCAGAACCGCTGCCGAAAGGACTCGCGTCTGCAGGTTGGACAGGCCGCCCGACGGCCCCGGCACGGGTATCCGGCCGTTCGTCATATGGCGACGCCGCGGGCGTCGACGCCGCCGAAGCGCCTTTCTCTCCTGGCATAGCTGCCGAGCGCCGCGACCAGATCGTTTCGGCTGAAATCTGGCCAGTAGCAGGGCAGGAAGATCAGTTCCGCGTAGGCCGCCTGCCAAAGGAGGAAATTGGACAGGCGCAGTTCGCCACTCGTGCGGATGACGAGGTCCGGATCCGGAATTCCGACCGTATCGAGGAATCCGGCAAACGTCTCGACCGTGATCGCCTCGGCGGTCATCGCACCCGCCTTCACGGCGAGCGCCGCCTTGCGTGCGGCGCGCACGATCTCGTCGCGCGAGCCGTAGTTGAAGGCGATGACGAGGTTGAGCTTCGTGTTGCCGACCGTAAGCACTTCGGCCTCGTCGAGAAGCCCGGCAATCTCCGCCTCGAGGCCGCGTCTCTCGCCGATGACGCGCACGCGTACCCCGCTGCGGTGCAGTTCCGCGAGATCCCGTCGGATGAACAGCTTCAGAAGCCCCATCAGATCGGTGACTTCGCTCTTGGGGCGCGACCAGTTCTCAGAGGAGAACGCATAGACCGTCAGCCAGTCTATTCCCAGTTCGGAGGCCGCCCGGACCGTCTGGCGCAACGCCTCGACGCCGGCCTTGTGACCGGCGAGGCGCGGAAGGCCCCGCTCCTTCGCCCATCGACCGTTTCCGTCCATGATGATCGCAACATGCGCGGGCGTGGTCATTCCTCTGCCTTCCGGGCTGCGCGCAGCCGCAAGCGTCCGATATCAGACTTGCATGATCTCGGCTTCTTTTTCGACCAGCATGCTGTCGATCCGCGAAATCTTCTCGTCGGTCATCTTCTGTACGCGTTCCGACTGGATGCGCGACTCGTCCTGGCTGATCAGGCCGTCCTTCTCGGCCTTCTTGACATGCTCCATGCCGTCGCGGCGAACGTGGCGCACGGCCACGCGGGCGCTCTCGGCGTACTGGTGCGCGATCTTGACCAGTTCCTTGCGCCGCTGCTCGTTGAGTTCGGGCAGAGGAATGCGCAGCGTCGTTCCGTCCATGATCGGATTGAAACCGAGATTGGATTCGCGGATCGCCCGGTCGACAGCGCCGACAAGCTGCCTGTCCCAGACCGACACGGAGATCATGCGGGGCTCCGGAACGGAGACGGTCGCGACCTGGTTGATGGGCATCGCCGAGCCGTAGGCCTGGACCTGGATCGGATCGAGCAGGTTGCTTGAGGCCCGTCCGGTGCGCAGGGAAGCGAGATCGTGGTGGAACGCGCTGATCGCGCCCTCCATGCGCCGCTGCAGGTCCTTGAAATCAACGCCTTCCGTCATCGTACCCTCCTTGCGCCCCGCTGATGCCCGACGGACATTGGATCACTCGTCCACGATGGTGCAGCGCCCGCGGCCCAGCAGGATCTCGCCCAGGCCGCCCTTCTCGTGAATCGAATAGACGATTATCGGAATGTGGTTTTCCCGCGCAAGGGCGATTGCCGCGGTGTCCATGATCGACAGCCCCTTGGCCAGGACCTCTTCGTGGGTGATCCGGTCGAAACGGACCGCCGATGCGTCCTTTTTCGGATCGGCGGAATAGACCCCGTCGACCTGGGTGCCCTTGAACAGCGCATCGGCACCGATCTCGGCGGCCCTCAGAGCGGCAGCCGAATCCGTGGTGAAGAACGGGTTGCCCGTGCCGCCGGCGAAGATCACGACCTTGCCGGCGTTCATGTAGGCGGTAGCCTGGCGCTGGGAGAAGCTCTCGCAGAGTTCAGGCATGGCGATCGCCGAGAGCACCACCGCGTCGACGCCGATCTTCACCAGCGAAGTGCGCAGTGCCAGCGAGTTGATGACCGTGGCGAGCATTCCCATGTGATCGCCGGTGACGCGGTCGCCACCCTTGGAGGCGACCGCCACGCCGCGGAAGATGTTGCCGCCGCCAATGACCACGGCGACCTCGACGCCGAGTGCCCTCGCCTCGGCGATGTCGGCCGCGATGCGGTCGACCACGGAAACGTCGATGCCGAATTTCTGCTCGCCCATCAGCGCCTCGCCCGAGGCTTTCAGCAGGACACGCCGGTAGCGGGGCTGAAGGGTCATTCCGTTCCTCGTCATGCATTGTTTTCGCGTGTCGCCGACGTGGCGGCTTGAGCGCGCGAGAGCGCTCGGCGCGGACCGGTCCTGCGATACACGAAGGGCGCCGGCATGTCACGCGGCGCCCTCCGGTCGGTTGTGGAAGCGTTTGACGCGGCGTTACTTTTTCACCGCCGCAGCGACTTCGGCGGCAAAGTCGCTGGTTTCCTTCTCGATCCCCTCGCCGAGCGCGAAGCGGACGAAGGCGGTGATCTTGGCGGGCGCTCCGATCTCCTTTTCGGCGTCCTTCAGCGCCTTCTCGACGGTGACGTCGGGATTGATGACGAAGGCCTGCTTCAGCAGGACGACCTCTTCGTAGAACTTGCGCAGCCGGCCCTCGACCATCTTCTCGACGATCGCCTCGGGCTTGCCCGACTGGCGCGCCTGGTCGGAGTAGATATCCTTCTCGCGGGCGACGACGGCCGGATCGATTTCCTCCGGCGTCAGCGACAGCGGGTTGGTCGCGGCGACGTGCATGGCCACCTGCCGGGCGAAGGCCCGGGCGGCGTCCGCGTTGCCGGCGGTCTCGATCGCAACGAGGACGCCCATCTTGCCGAGCCCGTCGGAGACGGCGTTGTGGATGTAGGTCGCCACCGCGCCGGACGACACCGAAAGCTTCGCCGAGCGGCGGAAACTCATGTTCTCGCCGATCGTGGCGACCGCATCCTTGATCGTGTCGGCAACCGACTTGCCTGTCCCCGGATAGGTCGCGCCGGCCACCGCCTCCGCCGAGCCGTCGGTGCCCAGCGCGACGTTGGCGACGTTGCGGACGATCTCCTGGAACGCGGCGTTGCGGGCCACGAAGTCGGTTTCCGAGTTGACTTCGACGACGACGGCCGAAGTCGCGTCGGCGGCGACCCCCACCAGTCCCTCCGCCGCCGTCCGTCCGGCCTTCTTGTCGGCCTTGGAAATCCCCTTCTTGCGCAGCCAGTCGACTGCGGCCTCCATGTCGCCGTTCGTCTCGGCGAGCGCGGCCTTGCAGTCCATCATGCCCGCGCCGGTCATCTCGCGGAGTTCTTTCACCTGTGCAGCGGAAATGCTCATCTGTGCCTCTTTGCTTCAAAACGCACCGGCGCATCACGGTGTCCCGATGATGCGCCTTGTGCCGGCGCGGTATCCGCGCCTCTACCTCGAAAAAGCGGGAGCCCCTGACAGGCTCGCCGGTCAGGCCTCGGGCGAAGCCGGGGCGTCCTCGATCGCCGCTTCGACCGGGGCCTCGGCGGAGGCGCCGACGTCGATGCCCATCGCACCCTGCTGGCGAGCGATACCGTCGATCGCGGCCTTCGCCACCAGATCGCAGTAGAGCGCGATCGCGCGCTGCGCATCGTCGTTCCCGGGGATCGGGAAATCGATGTCGTCTGGATCGCAGTTCGAATCGATGACGGCCACGACCGGAATGCCGAGACGCTTGGCCTCCTGGATCGCGATCGCCTCCTTGTTGGTGTCGATGACGAACATCAGGTCCGGCGTCGATCCCATGTCCTTGATGCCGCCGAGCGCCTTGTTCAGCTTCTCGCGCTCGCGGTCGAGGTTGAGGCGCTCCTTCTTGGTGAAACCCTGGGCTTCTCCGGCCAGCATTTCGTCGAGCCTGCGCAGGCGCTGGATGGAGTTCGAGATCGTCTTCCAGTTGGTCAGCATGCCGCCGAGCCAACGCGAGTTGACGTAATACTGGGCCGAGCGCTGCGCCGCGTCGGCGACAATGTCGGAGGCCTGGCGCTTGGTGCCGACGAAGAGCACGCGGCCGCCCTTGGCGACGATGTCGGAGACCTGCTTCAGCGCCTGGTGGAGCAGCGGAACCGTCTGCGAAAGGTCGATGACGTGGATGTTGTTGCGCGCGCCGTAGATGTAGGGCGCCATCTTCGGGTTCCAGCGGTGGGTCTGGTGGCCGAAGTGCACGCCGGCTTCGAGAAGCTGGCGCATGCTGAATTCTGGCAGAGCCATTCCTGGTTTCCTTTCCGGTTAAGCCTCCACGGGCAACGGCGTCCGGGTCGATCCCCTCGCGCCACCGGCGGTCGCCTCCGGATTTCTCCCGGACGGTAACCAGAGCCCGTGTGTGGAATGGCCGCGCATATAGATGGTGCAGCGCAGGAAAGCAAGCTGCCCTTGCCGTGTGCCGTCACTTGCCTGCCCGAAGCCCGGCCTTCGGCACGCGGACGCGGCGGTAGACCGCCACGATCTGTTCGCGGTTCGACGCGATCGCGCCCATGCGCAGGGCGCGGTCGCGCTCGAGGCCGGTGATGTCGTAGTGCGGCGCCGCGGTCTTCGGCGGTCCCTGGTAGAGCAGCCGGTGGACGCCGAGCCTGGCGGCGAAGCGATGCAGCTCGTCCTCGTCGTCGGCGAGGAGATGGCACCAGCGCCTGCCCGCCCAGTGCCAGATGGCGCTGTCGACATAGACGGCCATCGGCGCCCGCTACTTCGCGCAGTCCTTCGGCGCTTCGAAGAGGGAGAGGTTGACGAGCTTTCCGGTCATGGAGAAGTCTCCGTAATCCATGACCAGGTCGCGGGTGACGCCGTTGTCGTGCAGCTTGAACGAGATCCGGTACTCCGGCAGCTCTTCGCCGGAGGCTCCGGCCTTCGACAGGTCGAAATAGGCGATATCGACCGGCCAGAACGGCTCCGCGGCGAGCCCGGCGAGGGCCGGCGCTTCCGGATCGGTCTTCTCCGGGACCTCCTGCTTGCCGATGATGACGGTAGTGGTCATGACGCGGTCGGCGTCCTCCGACCCGTCGAACAGGCTGGTTTCGTAGAACGTCTCGCCCTTGTTCGCCCTGCCGATCAGCTCAATGAGGTGCTGGGTCGGGAACTGCGTCTTCGCCAGTTCGAAAGTCGCCTTCTTTGGCTTGTCGAGCGTGACGACGAGACCGTCCGCGGCAATTGCCGCGGCGCCCTTCACCTCGCGGTCCGGATTGCTGTCGACAAACGACTTTGTGACGAACGAGAACGATTTCCCGTCTCCGTCCTCGAAGGTCGTCGTCTGCTGGTCGGTCAGGCGCGACACCTCGCTTGTCTCGATCCGTGTGACGAAGCGGAACTTCACCGTATAGCCCTCGCAGGCCGAACCGTTGAACTCATAGACCATTCGCCCGCTCAGGCCCGTGATCCCGGAGCGGTCCGTCGCCTCGGCAAGCGCGAGATCGTAGACGGCGCGATGCGGCGCGAGCGGCGCGGCCCCCACTTGGGACGACCACTGGGCGGCCGAAGCGAGGACGACGATCGTGGCGAGACGCGCAAGGCGCATGAGGCATTCTCCCGGGGCCTGTCGCAAGGCCGCAATGATTGATGGGCCACCATAAAAAAACTGATGGCGGAAGCGAGGCAAAAATAGCACTTTCGCCGTCTGTCTACGGCATATCGGAAATTGCGGGACGGCTGACATGGACGATTCGATCGAAGCGAGACTGGCGGACCTCGGCGTGACCCTGCCGCCGGCGGCCGCGCCGGCGGCCAACTACGTTCCCTTCATGCGCAGCGGCGATCTCCTGTTCACGGCAGGCCAGCTGCCACTGAAGGACGGCAGGCTCGCCGCCGCCGGGCTTCTCGGTCGCGACCTCGACACGGCCGCGGGTCGCGAAGCCGCCAGGCTGTGCGCGATCAACGTGCTCGCCCAGGCGAAGGCGGCGCTCGGCGATCTGGATCTGGTCCGCCGCCTCGTGAAGATCACCGTCTTCGTCGCCTCGACGCCGGATTTCGCCGAACAACACCTGGTCGCCAACGGCGCCTCCGACTTCTTCGTCGCCGCGCTGGGCGAGAAGGGGCGTCACGCGCGGTCCGCCGTCGGTACGGCTTCGCTGCCGCTCGACGCTCCCGTCGAAGTCGAAGCGATCCTCGAGGTGGAGTGAGGAAAAATGACCGCGCTCTCCTGGCTGGTCGAGCGGCCGATCGCCCACCGCGGCTTCCACGACATGAACAAGACGCGCTGGGAGAACACGCTCTCGGCGTTCGGCGCGGCCGCGGAGCGCGGCTATGCGATCGAATGCGACGTGCATCTGACCGCCGACGGCGAGGTCGTCGTCTTCCACGACGACGAGTTGAAGCGCCTCACCGGCGTCGACGGCTATGTCTGGCAGCGCACCGCGGCCGAACTCGGCGCGCTGCGTGTCGGCGGGACCGCCGATCATGTGCCGACCCTTTACGAAATGCTGGCGCATGTCGGTGGCCGCGTGCCGATCGTCATCGAGCTGAAGGGCATCCCCGGCCACGACCACGGGCTGGTGCGCAAGGTCGCCAGGGCGTTGCGGGGCTATGACGGCAAGGTCGCGATCATGTCATTCGATCACTGGCTCATTCGCGAATTCGCCGAGCACGCGCCGGGCGTACCGGCAGGTCTGACCGCCTGGGGCGACAAGGACCACGAGATCGAGGCGCATTTTTCGATGCTCGCCCACGGCATTTCGTTCGTCTCCTATGGCGTCGTCCACCTGCCCAACCGGTTCGTGCAATTCGTCCGTGACCGGCTGGGCATGCCGGTCATCACCTGGACGGTCCGCGACCGGGCGGCGGTCGATGTCACCTTCGCCCATGCCGACCAGATGACGTTCGAGGGCTTCGAGCCGAACGCCGCGGCATGAAACCTGCCTGCCGCCTTGCCGTTTTTGCGCGACGTCGTAACTGTTAGGCGATGGCAAGCTCCACCGACGCCGAACGGACCATGGCCGAAGCGCCGATACTGCGCGTCGCGGACGGCATGGCGGCCTTCAAGAGTGATGAATGGCAGCGCCTCGCGGGAAGTTCGCGCGCCGAATTAGGTATTCCGTATAATCCTTTCGTTTCATATTCATTTCTTTCTTCACTGGAAGACTCCGGCTGCGCCTCGGCAAGGACGGGCTGGCAGCCGCATCACCTGCGTCTCGAGTCGACTGACGGCCGCCTGCTGGGGGCCGCCTTCTGCTATGCAAAATCGCACAGCCAGGGCGAATACGTCTTCGACCATGGCTGGGCCGACGCCTTCGAGCGCGCCGGAGGTCGGTATTATCCGAAGCTGCAGGTGGCGGTGCCGTTTACGCCGGCCACGGGGCCGCGGCTCCTCGTCGCCCGCGATGGCGATGCCGCCGCGGTGCGCGCCGCACTCGCGGCCGGCCTGAAAACCCTCACCGGAAGGACTGGCGCGTCTTCCGCCCATGTCACCTTCGCGGGCGACGCCGACATGGCCGTCCTCGACGAGGCGGGCTTCCTCACGCGGACCGACCAGCAGTTCCATTTCCGCAATCCCGGATATGCCGGCTACGACGACTTCCTCTCCACCCTCGTCTCGCGCAAGCGCAAGGCGCTGAAGCGCGAACGGCGCGAGGCGCTCGCCGCCGGCATCTCCATCGACTGGCTCACCGGGAGGGACCTCACCGAAGCGGTCTGGGACGATTTCTTCGCCTTCTACATGGACACCGGCGGGCGCAAGTGGGGCCGTCCCTACCTCAACCGGACGTTCTATTCCCTGATCGGCGAACGGATGGCCGACGACATCCTGCTGGTCATGGCGAAGAGGAACGGCCGCTACATCGCCGGCGCGATCAACTTCATCGGCGGCGACACGCTCTACGGCCGCCACTGGGGCTGCATCGAGGAACACCCCTTCCTGCATTTCGAGGTCTGTTATCACCAGGCCATCGACTTCGCGATAGCCAGGGGCTTGAGGGTCGTCGAGGCAGGCGCGCAGGGCGAGCACAAGCTGGCGCGCGGCTACGAGCCGGTCATCACGCGCTCGGCGCACTGGATCGAGCATCCCGGATTGCGCCGGGCCGTGGCCGAGTATCTCAGGCAGGAGCGGCGGCAGGTCGAACAGATGAACGTATATCTCGGGGAACACGGGCCGTTCCGCAGAGACAGGTAGGTGGCACGAGCGGACGTCCGGCGCGGATCCGGCCGACGAACGAGCGTATCGGCCTTGCTCCTGACGTTGCTTTTTCCTACTCCCTTACTCCCATGTTCACCGGTTTCCCGATGCGTTTCGGAAGGTTCGCCCATGCCCGTTCCCTATGACCCCGGCAATGTCTTCGCGAAGATCCTGCGTGGCGAGTTGCCATGCCACAGGCTGTATGAGGACGCAGACACCCTCGCCTTCATGGACATAATGCCGCGCGGCGACGGTCACTGTCTCGTGATCCCGAAGAAGCCGTCGCGTAACATCCTCGATGTCGATGCCGACAGTCTCGCGGCCGTGGCGAGGACCACGCAGAAGATCGCCCGCGCGGTGGTCAAGGCGTTTTCGGCCGACGGGGTCACCGTGCAGCAGTTCAACGAACCCGCCGGCGGCCAGGTGGTTTTCCATCTCCACGTCCATGTCATCCCGCGCTTCGAGGGTGTGTCGCTGCGCCCGCATTCCGGCCAGATGGAGAAGCCGGAGATCCTGACGGCCAATGCCGAGAAGATCAGGGCCGCCCTCGCCGGCTGATCAGGCGCCGGCAGGCCGTTCGGCACCGGCTCCGGTGGGAGCAGCCCGGACGGCATTCCGTTCCAGCGCCGCGACGATGCGTGCCGCCAGCGGCCAGGCGGCCGCCGTGATGGCGATGCCGGCGAGCATGTCGGCGAGGTTGTGCCCGCCATGGACGAGGATTCCGGGCACGAGCAGAGCCGTCGGCGGCAGTGCGGCAAGGCGCAGTGGCCGATAAGGCCAGATTGCGAGAAGCGAAACCAGCGCCATGACCGTGTGGAAAGACGGGAATCCGATCAGCCCGGTGACGCCCAACGCCGACAGGTCGGACACGCCTTCGCGGAAAAGCCGGTTGAGTTCCAGGCCGTAGGCCGAATTGACGATCGGGCGGACCATACGGTCGATCTCTTCGTCAAGCGTCCAGAAGGCGGCCGCCCCGCCCGAAGGGAAGACGGCCCACAGGCCGATCGTGACCAGCGAGGCGAGGACGATCGCCAGCGCGGCGGTGTGCAGGCGGTGCCTGTCGAGAACCAGGCCGAGCGCGATGAAGGCGACGAGAAGCTGCACCAGCGTCAGCTTGTAGACGGCGCGGACGACGTCGTTGAACGCCGGGTACCCGGCCATCCAGGCGCAGAATGCCGGCCACGAATACCCCAGCCAGGCATCGAAGCGCACAAGGCTCCCGTCGACCGGAGCGTTCGGACGCGGCAGGAGCGCGATGTTGAACAGCGCGCCGAACAGCGAATAGGCGACGAACAGGCCGAGCATATGGGCGACGAGCGCGATGCGCTCGCTATCGCGCCAGCGACGATACACCTGGCCGATGGCCAGCATCAGTCCGGAGAAGCCGAGGGAGAAGGCAAAGAAACCCCATCCGAAAACGACGCCCTTCCACCAGAGCAGTGAGAAATCCACGGCCGCGAGTGCGGCCGTCACCGTTAAGAGCGTTCGTTCCGCGGGGTGCAGCGACATCATGACGCGATCCTAGCCGCCCGCGGTTAAGTCGCGGTGAAGCGTCAGCCGCCGAGATGGAGGCCCGCGACGAGCAGGGCCTCGGCCACCAGGATGCCGATCAGGATCCGCCGGCCGAGGAAGAGATAGGCGAGAAATCCGGCCGCGGCCGCCGCGGTCCGCAGCGCCAGCGTCGTACCGGCGAGCGCGCCCGAGGGAAACACGATCAGGTTACCGATTACCGCGGCGACGAGGGCCGTGGCCACCGCCCTGACCAGGACGAGCAGGTCGGAATCTTCCGACAGATGGCCGCCGAGATAAACGCCGAGGTAGCGCCAGAAATCCGTCGCCAGCCAGCCGGCGACGAGAATGAAGAGGAACGGCCACCACCAGGTGTCGAACGCGTCGAAGGTCATCGCACCGCGTTCCGCCCCACGACGCGATGGAATGCATAGGCGAGGCCGCCGCCGATGACGCCGGCGGCGACGAGATCGAAGCGCAGGCCGAGCACGTGGAATCCGGGACCCATCACCAGTCCGAGCACCATCGCGACATGGCCTGCGCGCTCCCGCACCGAGCCCCACAGCGAGGTGAGAAAGTACATCGGCGTCAAGAGCAGCAGCGCGGCGGAGACGGAATCCGGCAGGCTTCCGGCAACGCCATAGACCGCTGCCACGACCGCCATGTTGGCGAGCATCAGGAAGAGCGCGAGACCGGCATAGTAGCTCGTTCGCGATGCCCGTGGCACCGCGGGCAGCTGCTGCATGGAGAGTACCCAAGAGGTGACGGCGACGAAATGGGAGAGCGCGTAGAGCACCCAGCGCGGCGTTTTCTGCCCGCGCAGTTCGGGTACGAGCGCCATCACCATCGGCAACAGCCGGACGGATGACAGGGCGACCGCGAATGCCGCCGCGCCGAGCGAGGCCCCCGACATCACCGCAC
>DUSC01000049.1 GCA_012842935.1 Hyphomicrobiales bacterium
CGCAACAATTGCGGCAAGGCGCTCGACATCGCGCGCATGGCGCGCGACATGCACGGCGGCAACGGCATCCAGATCGGCTACCACGTCATGCGCCACGCCCAGAACCTCGAGACCGTCAACACCTACGAGGGCGCCCACGACATCCATGCCCTCATCCTCGGCCGCGCCCAGACCGGCATCCAGGCGTTCTTCTGAGGCCTTGCCGACGTTGCGGCGGCGCGGTGCGGCGACGGTCGTCGGCGAAGGCTTCGCCATGCGCCGCCGATGACCGCCTGCGCGAGACCCGAGATCACCTTTCCGGGTGCCTGGGCTTTTCCTGCACAATATTTCGCTTGAGTCGGCGGTCCGTGTGCACGAAGACAGAGGCATGAGCTTCGACTGGTCGCATCTGCGTTTCTTCCTCGCCGTAGCCCGCACCGGCCGCCTGACGACGGCCGCCGCACAGCTGTCGACCGACCACGCCACGGTCAGCCGGCGTATTGCCGCGCTGGAACAGTCGCTCGCGGCGCGCCTCTTCGAGCGCTCGCCGCGCGGCTCGGTGCTGACGGCCGCCGGCGAGCGGCTGCTCGCCCATGTCGAGCAGATGGAAAACGTCGCCGCCGCCATCCAGAACGACATAGCGGGGACGGATCTCGCGCTCACCGGCGCCGTGAGGATCGGGGCGCCCGACGGCTTCGGCTCGTTCTTCCTCGCCCCGCGCATCGGCGGGCTCTGCCGCCGCTATCCCGGCCTCGACGTGCAGCTGATCGCCATGCCGCGCATCTTCAGCCTGTCCAAGCGCGAGGCCGACATTGCCATCGGCCTGACCCGGCCCACCGAAGGCCGCCTGGTGTCGCGCAAGCTCACCGACTACCACCTGCATCTCTACGCCTCGCGCGCCTATCTCGACGCCAACGGTCCGATCCGAACGGCGAGCGACCTGTCACGCCACCTGATGATCGGCTACATCCCGGATCTCATCTTCACGCCCGAGCTCGACTATCTGCCGCAGATTCCCTGCGACCTCGATGTGCGCCTGACCTCGTCTAACCTTGTCGCGCAGATGCAGGCGACGCTGGCCGGCACGGGCGTGTGCGTCATGCCCGACTTCCTCGTCGCCGGGGAGCCGGACCTCGTACCGGTGCTGGCCGACGAGGTGACGATCACGCGCACCTTCTGGCTGATCATGCACGCGGACCTTCGCGAGACGGCGCGCATCCGCGCGGCGGCGAACTTCATTTCCGACCAGGTCGAGCGCAACCGGTCGCTGTTCATGCCGCTGCGTGCGGGCAGGGGCGACCAGGGATCCGCCGCGCCGTTCGGCGAAGGCTCGCCGGCCGGTTCGAGGGATTGACGGGACGGCAGCCGTTCCGGAACCTGCGGGTGCGCGCGGGCGTCCGGGGCCGGCCCCCGTGCGATTTCTTCGGCATTTGCCGAACGGCACTTCGGTCGCCATCCGGCAATAGTGCCGGAGCGCACTTTCCGCCGCGACGACCACGCGAATATTGGCAGAAAATCTTGCAATCTACTGCGGAGATCACGGTTAGCGGAACGTTAATTCTTGTCGGTCATATTGTCGCTGCCGGGCAGACCGCGTTCGAGGGGACGACGTCGCGCCGGGCACGGAATGGCTGCCGGCCGCGTTCGGGCGGCGCGAGGAGGATCGGGTGCAGCGCGGGTTCACCCATGCGGAAGGAGTGGAGATGGCCGGAGCCGTGGCCGCCGCCCAGTTCGTCGCGGCCTTCGATGCCGTCGGCGACGGCGTCTGCCACTACGGCGCCGACGACCGGATCATTGCCTGCAATGCCGCGGCGCTCGCCATCCATCGCGGCCTCGAAGATGTCATGCGTGCCGGGCGCAGTTTCGCCGAGATCGTCGACGCCGGACTCGAGCGCGGCATCTGGAAGACCGCACCGATAGGCGCCGAGGCTTGGCGCGCCGCTGCGCTCGCCAGGCACCGCAAACCCGGGCGCGGCCGTTCGACGCTGCGCTTCGCCGACGGGCGCGCCGCCCTCTACCGCGAGATCGGCTGCCCGGGCGACGAGACGGTCGCCGTGTTCACGGACATCACGGGCCGCGAGGGCGGCGCCGACGGCCGGCTGGCGCGGAGCGGCCTCGACGCCAATGCCGGCGAGCGGCTGCTCGCGGCCATGGACGCCATGACCTTCGGCATCGTCCTCTGGGACGCCGAGGACCGGCTCGTCGACTGCAACGCCGCCTTCCTGTCGGATTTCGAGGGATTCGACGGATTCCGGCCGGGACGTACCTTCGAGGCGATCCTCCGCGACCTGGTCGCGGCGGGCCGCATGCCGCAGGCTGTCGGACGCGAGGAAGAATGGATCCGCGGATACCTAGCCCGGCGCAACGAAAACCTCGGCAAGGAGGTCGTGCGCGAAGCCTCTCACGGGCGCTGGGTCCTGCGCCGCGAGACGGTGACACCGTGGGGCGACCGCGTCGCGATCCGCACCGACGTCACCGAACTGAAGAACCGCCAGGCGGAGATCGCGCAGGCCAACGAGCAGGCCCGGGCGCTGGTCGAGGATCTGCAGGCGACGCTCGATTCGATGATGATGGGCGTGATCCTGCTCGACGCCGACCTCAGGGCCGAGAGCATCAACAGCGCCTTCTACCGCATGTGGAACCTGACGCCGGAAGAGCTGCCCGTCGGCAGCCCGTTCGGAGCGGGCATGGCGATCAACCGCGGGCGCGGGATGTACGACATTCCCGACGACGAATGGCCGGCCTACGTCGCCGCGCGGGCCGAGGAAGTGCGCCGCGGCGATGTCGAGCCGCGCGAATACCGTCGCGGCGACGGACGCACCATGATCTACTCGGTCAAGGCGCTGTCGGGGGGCAAACGCCTCGTCTGCTACTACGATATCAGCGACATCAAGGAACGCGAGGAGCGCCTCGCCGAAGCCCTGGAGAAGTCGCGCCTCGCCGAGGCGGTGATGAACGACGTCAAGGATCCGATCTTCGTCAAGGACGAGGATCTCCGCTTCGTCTTCGCCAACCGGGCCTTCGCCGCCATCTTCGGCAAGACGCCGGCCGACATTCTGGGCCTGCGCGGCGGAGACCTGGTCACGGCGGCGGAGGCTGCGGTCTTCGAGGAGAGCGAAAGGGCGGTTCTCCTCACCGGCGAGACCTACGAGGTCGAGGAGAATTTCGAGTTCGACGGCATCGGCCAGTCGCGCGTGGTGCGAAAGAGCCGGGTGACGACGGACGGCGGACGCCACTACGTCGCCTGCTTCATCTTCGACATCACCGAACTCAAGCGGCGCGAGACGGAAGCCCTGGAGGCGCGCCGGCATCTGGTAAGCGTGGTCGATTCGCTGCCGACCGGCATCATCATCTACGACCGCGACGACCGCTTCGTGCTGGCAAACCAGAAGCTCCGCGACTCCATGCCGGAACTGGACTCGGTGTGGACGCCCGGCAAGTCGTTCCGCGACGTGATCGCGTACGGTCACGAGATCGGCTATTTCCGCAACAGCGGCGATCCCTCGATCGACGCGCTCTACGATTCCGATCCCGAGGCCTGGGTCGAGCGGTACATGGAGCGCCACCGCTCCCAGCACGCTCCCTACGAACGACTGCATCCCGACGGCCGGTGGTACCAGGTGTTCGACACCTGGACCGAGGACGGGTCCTTCGTCGGCGTGCGCGTCGACATCAGCGCGCTCAAGGAGCGCGAGGCGGCGCTGCAGATCAGTACCCGCGACAACGAGATCTTCCGCAATCTCGTCGACAACGTTCCGGTGGCAATCTACGCGAAACGTCCCGACCTCCGGCTCCACTACGTCAACAAGGGCTGGTGCGACCTGACCGGCTTTACCGCCGATCAGGCGCTGGGGCGCACCGACGTCGAGATATTCGGTGCCGACGGAGAAGCCTACATGGACGGCGACCGCGCCGTGCTGGCGACGCGGCGGAGACAGGTGATCGAGGAGACCTTCTCCATGGCCGATGGCAGGACGCGCCATCAGATCGCCCGCAAGGACGCGATGATCGCGTCCGACGGCTCGCTCTACCTGATCGGCTCGACGACGGACATCACCGAACTGAAGCAGCGCGAGCAGGAATTGCGCGAAGCCCAGCAGCGCGCCGTCCTCGCCGACCGGGCGAAGTCGGAGTTCCTCGCCAACATGAGCCATGAGATCCGCACGCCGATGAACGGCATACTCGGCATGGCGGAACTGCTCGCCAAATCCGATCTCGATCCGAAGCAGCGCACCTTCACCGACATCATCGTCAAGTCCGGCAACGCGCTGCTGACCATCATCAACGACATCCTCGACTTCTCGAAGATCGATGCCGGACAGATGGTCCTCGACCCGGCGCCGTTCAATCTCGTCGAGGCGATCGAGGACGTGGCGACGCTCCTGTCGACGCGGGCCAAGGAAAAGGACATCGAACTCATCGTCCGAATCGAGCCGGGGCTGCCCAGCCATTTCGTCGGCGACGTCGGGCGAATCCGCCAGATCATCACCAACCTCGTCGGCAATGCCATCAAGTTTACCGAAGCCGGCCATGTCCTCGTCGAGGTGATCGGCGATCCGGACGCCGGCGGGCCGGGCCTGCGCGTCAACGTCGCCGACACCGGCATCGGCATTCCCAGCGACAAGCTGGAACTGGTTTTCGAAAAGTTCAGTCAGGTCGACTCCTCCTCGACGCGCCGCCACGAGGGCACCGGCCTCGGTCTCGCCATCACCGCGCGGCTGGTGGCGATGATGGGCGGCACCATCGGCGTCGAGAGCGTGCACGGCGCCGGTTCGACCTTCTGGTTCAGCCTGGAACTGCCCGTCGCCGAAGAGCCGGCGCGCGTGCGCGCCGCGCCGCTCGACGTCACCGGCGCGCGGATCCTCGTCATCGACGACAACCAGGTGAACCGCGCGATCCTCTCCGAACAGATGGCGTCGTGGCAGTTCGACGCCTGCGCGGCAAGGAACGGCATCGAGGGCCTCGACGTGCTTTCGGCGGCCGCCGCACGCGGGCTCGAGGTCGACTGCGTCATCCTCGACTACCAGATGCCGGGCATGAGCGGCGCCGAGGTCGCGCGCGCCATCCGCGCCAATCCGGCCGTGGCGGGGACGCCGATCGTCATGCTCACCTCGGTCGACCATTCCGCGGCCAATGCCGGCTACCGCGAGATCGGCATCGATGCGCACCTGATCAAGCCCGTGCGGTCCTCGATCCTGCTGGAGACGCTGGTGGCAACGATCCAGAAGCGCCGCGCCGTCGGCGGCGGGGCCGGGGAGCGCCGCAGCGCGGGTGACCGGGACGGCGGCGACACGGACCGCGGGCGGCCGTCGCCGGAGATCCGGCCGCCGGTGCCTTCCATGGCGCGCGAAGCCGCCGTTAAGGCGGATCCGGGGCACATCGACATCCTCGTCGCCGAGGATAATGAGGTCAATCAGCTGGTGTTCACGCAGATCCTCGCCGAGACGGGCCTGAGCTTCGAGATCGTCGCCAACGGGCGGCTGGCCGTGGAGGCCTGGCACGAGCGACGGCCCGGGATGATCCTGATGGACGTGTCGATGCCGGAGATGAACGGCCTGCAGGCGACCGCGGCGATCCGCGACGCCGAATCCCGGTCGGGCGGCCATGTGCCCATTGTCGGGGTCACGGCGCATGCCCTGAAGGGCGATCGCGAACGCTGCCTCGCCGCGGGGATGGACGACTACCTGCCGAAGCCGATCAGCCCGCGTGCCCTGCAGGAGAAGATCGAGCGCTGGAGCGGGAGCGGGGCGAGGCGCGAAGCCGGCTGAGCGGCGCGTCCGCCCGCCCCGATCGCAATGGCGCGATCGCGCCATTCCAAAGCCGGTTCCCGTTGGCGAAACTTCCGCTGCTTCGAGCTTCGGCCCGTTAGAGCCGAATCCCATCACGTTGCATCGTAACCTGCGGCAGCGAAGTAGTTTCGGCATTCTGCCGGGGTGAAGAGGTCGATGATGCGGCCGATGGCGTTCCAGAG
>DUSC01000050.1 GCA_012842935.1 Hyphomicrobiales bacterium
ACCTTGTTGGGCATCGCCATGGCGTCGACGAAGAGTTGCTGGAAGTTGGGTTCCAGCGCCGTCTCGATCTTCTCGATGCGGCGCACCGTCTGCTCGATCTCGCGCCGGTGGCTGCGGTTCAACAGCGCCATCAGCGCACCGGTGCCGGCCGCGTTGCCGACCGCCTTCACCTCGTCGAGGTCGCAGTCGGGGATGAGGCCGAGGACCATCGCGTATTTTGGATCGATGAACGAGCCGAAGGCGCCGGCGAAGCGGATCGTATCGACGGCGGAGACGCCCTGCTTCTCCATCAGAAGCTTGACGCCGGCGTAGAGCGCGGCCTTGGCCAGCTGGATGGCGCGCACATCGTTCTGGGTCACCGCGATGCGCGGCTCGCCGTCGCGCAGCAGGTAGGAGAAGGTGCGGCCCGTCCGGACGATGCGCGGACTTTTCGCCGCGAGCGTTCCGTCGATGACGCCGTCCTCGGAAATGATGCCGGAGAGGTACATCTCCGCGACGACCTCGATGATGGCCGAGCCGCAGATGCCGGTGACGCCGGTGGCCGCCGCGGCTTCCTCGAAACCCGCCTCGTCCGACCATTTATCCACGCCGATGACGCGGTATCTGGGTTCCAGCGTCTGCGCGTCGATGCGCACGCGCTCGATGGCGCCGGGCGCGGCGCGCTGGCCGGCCGAGATCTCCGCCCCTTCGAAGGCCGGTCCGGTGGGCGAGGAGGCCGCGACGACACGCTGGCGGTTGCCGAGCACGATCTCGGCATTGGTGCCGACATCGACGAGCAGCATCATCTTGTCCTGACGGTAAGGCCCTTCGGACAGCGTCGCCGCAGCGGCGTCGGCGCCGACATGACCGGCGATGCAGGGCAGCATGTAGAGTCGTGCGCCCCGGCTGACCTCGATGCCGATCTCGCTTGCCCAGTACTGGAGCGCGCCGGAAACGGCGAGCGCGAAGGGGGCCTGGCCGAGTTCCGTCGGGTCGATGCCGAGGAACAGGTGGTGCATGATCGGATTGCCGACGAAGACGCAGTCGAAAATGTCGTGGCGGTCGACGCCGCCCTCGGCGCAGACCTTGCCGATCAGGCCGTTGACCGCGTCGCGCACGGCCCTGGTCATGGCCTCGCGCCCGTCCGGGTTCATCATCACGTAGGAGACGCGGCTCATCAGATCCTCGCCGAAGCGGATCTGCGGGTTGGACGTTCCCGAGGAGGCGACGATGCGGCCCGACAGCAGCGAGACCAGATGCATGGCGATCGTCGTCGAGCCGATGTCGCAGGCGATGCCGTAGGCTTCGTTCTTCAGGCCGGGATAGAGGCCGATGACGAAGGGCCGCGAGGAATCCATGTCGCGGTGGACGACGGCCGTCACCCCCCACCTGCCTTCGGAGACTTCCGGCTGGTCAGGCAGGGCGGTGCGCAGGATCTTCTGCACCTGCGGGATCAGGTAGGGCGCGACCAGCAGGTCCTTCCAGCCCCAATCCTTCTCGAGCGCGACCTTCAGCCGGTCGAGGTCGCCGAGCGGCCTGTGCATGTCGGGCTGTTCGACCTCGACGTAGCAGAGCTGGACGGCGGCGTTGCGCTCGATGTGCCGGTCGGTGGCGCCCTTCCTGACCACCTGGGCGTTGATCACCGTGTCCTGCGGCACGTCGATGACGAGGTCGCCCCGGATGGTCGCCGAGCAGGAGAGGCGGCGGCCCGCGGGGAGGCCGCGGATGCGCTCGTAGCGCTCCTCCTTGGGACCTTTCGGCGAGATGTGGTCGAGCGAGGAGACGATCTTGTGCTTGGCGAAATTGCCTTCCTGCACCTCGATCTGGCAGCGCCCGCAGGTGGCGCGACCGCCGCACACGCTTTCGACGTAGACGCCGAGCTGGCGCGCGGCGTCGAGCACCGGCGTGCCGACGGGAAAGCGCCCGCGCTTTCCCGACGGCATGAACAGGACGAGGGGATCCTGGGGGGTGGTCATGCCGTCACGAATCCTCCCCGTCCCGAGGTGGGCGCGAAGCGAGTCCCGAAGGACGCACCGCTACCCCCTTGCGCGGCGCGACTCGCGGCCGCCCCGGCCGCGGGGCGCAGCGCCCGGCTCGCGGTTGAAGGCGATCCAGGCGGCGCCACCGGCGTCCTGGTTGAGCAGGAAGTTGGCCGCGCGGATCGCTTCCATCTCCTTGCCCGGACGCGGTCTGGTCGAGCCGAGGCCGAACAGCCTGCAGAACGTCTCGTCGTCCATGTCCGGCGGCAGGACGATGCCGGCCGCCTCGACCTCGGCCTTCTTCTCGGCGATCTTCTTCGGCCCGACCGGCAGTGCTACCGGGTTCATGATGGCGCTGGTCATGCCGGCGGCGTAGGCCATCGGCAGGAAGGCGTTGTTGATGCCGTGGCGGTTGGGCAGGCCGAACGAGATGTTCGAGGCGCCGCAGGTGGTGTTGACGCCGAGTTCCTCGCGCAGGCGGCGGACCAGCGTGAACACCTGATGGCCGGCGGTCGCCATGGCGCCGATCGGCATGACCAGCGGGTCGACGACGATGTCGTGGGCGGGGATGCCGAAATCGGCGGCGCGGTGGACGATCTTCCTGGCCACCGCGAAGCGGACGTCCGGGTCTTCGGAGATGCCGGTGTCGTCGTTGGAAATGGCGACGACCGGGACGTCGTACTTCTTGACCAGCGGCAAGACCTTCTCGAGCCGTTCTTCCTCGCCGGTCACCGAGTTGAGCAGCGGACGACCCTTCGCCGCCTTCAGGCCGGCCTCCAGCGCGCCGGGAACCGAGGAATCGATGCACAGCGGGCAGTCGGTGACCGCCTGGACGACCTCGATCAGCTGAGGCATCAGCATCGGCTCGACGAAGTTGTTGTCGGCGTAGCGCGGATCCTCGCCCATCTTGTTGGAGAAGACGGCGCCGGAATTGATATCGAGCACCGTGGCGCCGGCCTCGACCTGGGCAATCGCGTCGGCCTCGACGCGGGAAAAATCGCCGCGTTCCAGTTCCTCGTTGAGGATCTTGCGGCCGGTCGGGTTGATGCGCTCGCCGATGACGCAGAAGGGCTGGTCGAAACCGATGACGGTTTCGCGGGTCGCCGAGGCGACGATCGTGCGGGTCATGAGATCCTCTCTGAAGATATAAAGATTTCTTTATATCGTTATCTGTTGGGGTTCAAGCGCCTTGCGGCGCGCTCAGTGGGCCGACTTCACCATGTCGACCTGGCTTTCGGTGATGTCGTCCTTGAGGATGTGCTCGAGACGGTCGGCGACCATCCGGTCGTCGCGTCGTGCCTCGCGCTTCCACGGCCGGCGGCCTTTCAGCACGCCGGATTCATCGACGATCTCGGCGACGTATTCCTCCTGGCGGTAAGCCATCACATGGATGCCCGCGACGCCGGGGATCTCCTTGACCTCGTTGATGATGTCGATGCAGAGCTGCTTGCCTTCCTTCTTCTGGTCCTGAGCGCCTTCCAGCCGCCTGATGACCGAATCGGGAATATGGATACCGGGCACGTTGGAGCGGATCCACTTCGCCGTCTTGGCCGAGGCGAGGGGGCCTACGCCGACCAGGATGAATACCTTGTCGGTGAGGCCGAGGTCGCGGGCGCGGTCCATGAACGCCTTGAGCATCGGCACGTCGAAGCAGTACTGGCTCTGCACGAACTGGGCGCCGGCGGCGATCTTCTTGGCGAGGTGCATGGGTCGGAAGTCGTACGGCGGCGCGAACGGATTGACGGCCGCGCCCAGGAAAAGCTGCGGCGGCGTGGTCAGCTTGCGCCCGGACAGGAACTTGCCGTTGTCGCGCATGATACGGATCGTCTCGAGAAGCGACACCGAATCGAGATCGAAGACCGGCTTGGCGCCCGGCTGGTCGCCGGCCTGGACACCGTCGCCGGTGAGGCACAGGATGTTGGCGACGCCCATCGCCGCGGCGCCGAGCACGTCGCCCTGGATGGCGATGCGGTTCTTGTCGCGGCAGGCGATCTGCATGATCGGCGCATAGCCCATGCGCGTCAGCAGGGCGCAGATGCCCACGGACGACATGTGGCAGTTGGCGCCCGACGCGTCGACGGCGTTGATGCCGTCGACCCAGCCGTCGAAGATCTTGGCGCGGTTGTAGACGTCCTCGGGATCTGCGCTGTCGGGCGGGTTGAGTTCGGTGGTCACGGCGAACTCGCCGCGCCGAAGCACGCGCTCCAGCCGCCCGCGCGACGTATGGCCGGGCAGGGGATCGAGCGGCAGGTGTGGGCCGGCGGGATTTTCGTCGATGTGGACGGGGTTGGCTTCGCTCATCGGACGTCTCCCTTCGCGGCTCCCTTCGCGGCGTTCTCGCGCGCTGCGGCGGCGAGCGCGGTGACGCGCAGCCACGCCGAGGTCTCGCGGAGCGACTGGTCGACGGGCTTCTGCACGTCCAGGATCGCGTCGCCCTTCATCATGTTGCGCGAACCCTCCCAGGCCTTTACCCAGACGCAGGGCATGTCGGGCTCGACCTCGCAATTGCCGTTGGCGCGCACGCCGCCGCACGGTCCGTTGCGCAACTGCTTCGGGCAGTTCATGGGGCACGACATGCCCGTCGACGACAGGATGCACTGGCCGCACATGCGGCAGTCGAACATGAAGCCCTTGACGCGCTTCTCGATGAACTTGACCGGAGCCTCGACGCGGCCGTAGCCGATGGCCTTCCACAGCGGATGGAGCATCAGGAACAGGTTGGCGAAACGGGCGTAGAACCATTCCAGCGCCCGCGAATGGCGGACCGACCAGAGGCGGACCGTATATCGGCGCTGGACGCGCCGCTGCGGCGAGACGTCGGCCGGCTTGTAGTCGCTCTTCGGCGCGGTCTTCTTGACGATCGTCGCCTGGGTCACGCCTCCGGTCGTTGCCGGGGGCAGGGTCTGCGCACCGCTGGGCGAGCCCGCAGCGGTCGTCGAAATCGGCCGGGTGTCAGTCATTTTCCTTGCCGCCTGCCTTGGCGAGAGCGGCCAGCCGCTCCCGGTCGTATTGCGAATCGAGCGCGGCGGCCGCCTTGTCGGCCTCCGCCTCGAGATCGTCGCCCACGGGAATCGGATCGGCCTTGCGCCATTCGGCGAGATAGGCATCCGTCCCGGCGGCGCCCGAGCGCATCGCCGCCATGTCGATCGCTTCGGTGAAACGCAGGGGCAGTTCGCGCCTGGCGTTCTGCCGGCCCTTCCTGACGATGACCTGCGCGGGGATGTCTCGCCAGTAGACGACGACGAGTTCGGCCATGCGACGCCCTTTGTGTTCGTTCGGCGGAGCATTGCCGCAAGCGCCGGAAGCCCGCTTCTCATCGGGCGACGCGCGCGCATTCAAATGCGACGCGGATCGATGTCGCAAATCGCAAATCGCCAGCTTCACCGGCAAGGCGGACAGAGCATCGATCCCAGGGGTCGGCGCGCCTCGGGTCGCCCGGGACCCGCCGCCGTCAGAAGCCCCATCCGAGAGCGGCCTGCGCGGCGAAGCCGGCCACACCGACCACCGCCACGACAATGCCGATCGAGACGATGCCGACGAAAACGCCGACGGTCAGCAGGATGCCGTCGCGTTCGATCAGGGAAAGCGCGATGAGCGCGGTGGCGAAGGCCGGCAGCCAGGCGCCGAAAGGGATCGGCAGGGTCACCACGACGGCGAGAAGCAAGGCGGCGGCACCGACGATCCGCTCGCCCCGGCGTCGCCGGAACGGCCAGAACCGCGGTCTCACGTAACGTTCGAGCCGCACGAGACGGGGCAGGATCCAGTCCATGGCCGCGCGGAAGCGCTCGGCCGACAGCGATCGCCTGAGAATGAAGCCCGGAAGCCAGGCGCGTTTCGCGCCGACCAGCATCTGCGCTGCCACGATGACCAGCGGCAGGCCGAGGATGACGGACGCCCCCGGCGGGGCCGGGATGAGGTTGAGGCCGGCGAAAAGCACGACGAAAGCCGCCAGACTGCGTTCGCCGAGTGCATCGCGGATCGCGGCGACCGACACCGGCCCGTGGGCGTCGCGCGCGAGC
>DUSC01000005.1 GCA_012842935.1 Hyphomicrobiales bacterium
GGTCAAGTCCTCGCGGTCGTCGTTGGTGCAGTCGCCGCCGGCCCAGACCCCGGTCATCGAGGTGCGGCCCTCGGCGTCGACGGCGATGCGGCCGCCGTCGAGCCGGAGCGCCGGGCCGGAGCCGTTCAACGCAGCCGCGTCGAAGCTCTGGCCGATCGCCTTGAACACCTGGTCGGCGGCAAGGACAATCGTCTCGCCGGTGCCGGCAAGCCGGCCGTCGCGCAGCGCAGTGTATTCGAGCTCGATGCCGGTGACCTTGCCGCCCTGCGAGACGACGCGCTTGGGCTGCAGCCAATGGCGGATGGCGACGCCCCTGGCGGCGGCCAGTTCCTGCTCGAACTCGGAGGCGTTCATGTGCTCCTTGCCGCGCCGGTAGCAGATCGTCACCTCCTCGGCACCGAGCAGCTTCGACTGCACGGCGACGTCGATGGCGGTCATGCCGCCACCGATGACGACGACACGTCGGCCGACCGGCAGCGAGGCGAGATCCGAGGCCTGGCGCAGTTCGGCAATGAATTCGACGGCGTTGTCGACGCCGGCCGCACCCTCGCCCTCGGCGCGCAGCGCATTGACGCCGGCGAGGCCCAGGCCGAGAAACACGGCATCGTAAGACGCAGTCAGGTCGGCGAGGTGGATGTCACGGCCGAGCGCGCGGCCGTGCTCGATCGTGATACCGCCGATCGCGGTGACGTAGTCGACCTCGGCCTGGGCGAAGTCGTCCGTCGCCTTGTAGGCGGCAATACCGTACTCGTTGAGGCCGCCGGACTTGGGCTTCGCCTCGAAGACGACGACGTCGTGGCCGTAGGTCGCCAGGCGGTGCGCGGCGGCGAGGCCCGCCGGGCCGGCGCCGACGACGGCGACCTTCTTGCCGGTGGGCGCAGCGCGCTTGTAGAATTGCCGGTTCTGCTTCATCGCCACGTCGGTGGCGTAGCGCTGCAGCTGGCCAATCTTGACCGGCTTGCCCTCGGCGACCTCGCGCACGCAGGCTTCCTCGCACAGCGTCTCGGTCGGGCAGACGCGGGCGCACATGCCGCCGAGGATGTTCTGGTCGAAGATCGTTCTTGCCGCGCCGAGCGGATTGCCTGTCGAGATCTGGCGGATGAAAAGCGGGATGTCGATCGACGTCGGGCAGGCCTGCATGCACGGCGCGTCATAGCAGAAGTAGCAGCGGTCGGCCTCGACCAGCGCCTCATGGGCGTCGAGCGGGGGGTGAAGGTCGGAAAAGTTCGCCGCGTACTGCCCCGGCGCGAGGCGACCCGACACGATGCCGTCCTTGTAGAGACCGTCGGTCATTCCTGTTCCCCAGTGTCGTTGCCTTTTTTCGAAGGCTAGCACGTTTTATTTTTTTATCAATCGGTCAAATTTCGTGCCGGCCGGCTAAGCCTCCGTATTTCTTGACATTTTTAATCATGTTTATTTCGCCGAACGGGGGACGATGGGCCGCCCTACCCGCGCATGCGCTCGAAAGTGGCGTCGAACAGCGGCGTTGCCTGGATGCGCGCCTTGTGCCGGCGGCCAAGGAGCTCGATCTCGAAACCGTCGCGCTCGTCGGCGATCTCCTTCGGCACGTAACCCATGGCGACCGACTTGCCGGCATGGTGGGCGAAACCGCCCGAAGTCACCCAGCCCCGCACCCTGCCGTCGAACCAGATCGCCTCGTCGCCGATGACGTCGGCGTCGTCGGCCTCCATGACGAAGGCCCGGAGCCGGTACTTCCCACCCTCGGCGCGCTCGGCGAGAGCGCCGGCCTTTCCGATGAAGTCGGCTTCCTTGGCATAGGCGACGAAGCGGTCGAGTCCTGCCTCGACCGGGCCGTAGATCGGCCGGTATTCGCGCGCCCACGAGCCATAGTTCTTCTCAAGGCGCAGCGCGTTGAGTGCGCGGTTGCCGAACAGGCCGATGCCGAATTCGGCGCCAGCTTCCATCAAGGCATGGAAGACATGGCGCTGGTACTCCGGCGCCATCCAGATCTCGTAACCGAGGTCGCCCGTGTAGCTGACCCGGCCGACGATGCACGGCGCCATGCCGACGTCCATGCGGCGAATGGACATGAACGGGAAGCCGGCGTTGGAGACGTCTTCGCGGGTGAGCTTCTCCAGCACCTTGCGGGCGTCCGGCCCGGCGACGGTGAGGCCGGCGAGCGACAGGCCGAGCGCCTCGACCGAGACCGAGCCGTCGGCCGGCAGATGCTGCTCGAACCAGCGCATGTGGTATTGCTCGGCGATGCCGGAACCGGCGATGAACCACTCGTCGACGCCGGCACGGTCGGCGCCGAGGCTGGCGAGCGTGAAGTCGCCGATCAGCTTGCCGTCCTCCTTCAGCATCGGGGCGAGCGTCATGCGGCCCGGCTTCGGCAGTCGGCAGGCGAGCAGCCGGTCGAGATAGGCGGCAGCACCGGGCCCCCTCACCCGGTACTTGGCGAAGCCCGAGATCTCCGACAGGCCGACGCTGCCGCGGACCGTCGCCACCTCCTTGGCCACATGGGCGAAATCGGTCGAACGCCGCCAGGAAAACTCGTCCTTCACCCCTTCCGGAGCGAACCAGAGCGGCACCTCGAGCCCGTAGGAAGCGCCCCATTGGGCACCCCTCGCCGAGAGGAGGTCGTAGACCGGCGTGGTCTTCAAAGGTCGCCCGGCCGGCAGTTCCTCGTTGGGAAAGCGGATCGAGAAGCGGCGTGAATAGTTCTCGCGCACCTTGGCGTTGGTGTAGCGCATCGACGCCCAGTCGCCGTAACGCGCGACGTCCATCGCCCAGATGTCGGCGCCAGGGTCGCCGTTGATCATCCACTGGGCCAGCGACAGGCCGACGCCGCCGCCCTGGCTGAATCCGGCCATGACGCCGCAGGCCACCCAGAAGCCGGGCAGGCCGCGCACCGGCCCGACCAGCGGGTTGCCGTCGGGGGCAAAGGTGAAGGGGCCGTTGATGATCTGCCTGATGCCGGTCTTCTGGAATGCCGGGAAATGGCGGAAGCCGACTTCTAGCGACGGCGCGATACGGTCGATGTCGGGTTCGAGCAGTTCGTGGCCGAACGTCCATGGCGTCGAGAACTCCGACCACGGCTTGCCGGCTTTCTCGTAAGTGCCCATTAGCATGCCGCCGCGCTCCTGGCGAAGATAGAGCTCGCCGTCGAAATCGACCGCGTGGATGACTTCCTTGCCTGTCGCGGCATTGACCTCGGCGACCTCGGGCATGTCCTCGGTGATCAGATACATGTGCTCCATGGCGAGCACCGGCAGTTCGAGGCCGACCATGCGGCCGACCTCGCGCGCCCAAAGGCCGCCGGCGTTGACGACGTTTTCGGTCACGACCTCGCCCTTGTCGGTGATCACGCGCCACAGGCCGTCAGGCCGGCGCTTGATGTCGACGACGCGGGTGAAGCGCTCGACCGAGGCGCCGAGCTTGCGCGCCGCCTTGGCGTAGGCGTGGGTGACGCCCGACGGATCGAGGTGGCCGTCCTCGGAGTTCCTGACCGCGCCGACGAACTGCTTCGGATCGAGCAGCGGCATCAGCCGGTGGGCTCCTTCCGCCGAGATTTCCTCGAGATCGAGGCCGAGATAGCGGCCCTTGGCGACGACGCCGCGCAGCCAGTCCATGCGCGCCTCGGTCGCCGCGAGCAGGACGCCGCCGGTGATGTGCACGCCGGTCGCCTGGCCGGACAGCTCCTCGATCTCCTTGTAGAGCTCGATCGTGTATTTCTGCAGCCTGGCGACGTTGGGGTCGCCGTTGATCGTGTGCATGCCGCCGGCGGCGTGCCAGGTGGAGCCGGAGGTCAGCTCGTCGCGCTCGAGCAGGACCACGTCGGTCCAGCCGAAACGGGCGAGATGGAACAGCACCGAACAGCCGACGACGCCGCCGCCGATGACCACGACCTGTGCATGCGATTTCATGATTTTCTCTGTCGGTTCGGATGGTTGGATGGGTTCGGGGAATCAGGATGGGAAGCGGTTGAATCGGAATGCGAGAAGCGCCTCACGGCTCGCCTCGGCCGATCTCCTCCTTGCGTTTCGCCACATAGGCGTCGAGTTCCTCGCGGACGGCGGGGTCCATCGCCGGCTGCTCGTATTCCTCCAGCGCCTTCTTCCACAGCGTGGTGGCGCGCTGCGTGGCGTCGCGGCCGCCGGCCTCCAGCCACGCCTCGTGGTTCTGCCAGTTTGACAGGAGCGGCCGGTAGAAGGCGGTGGAATAGCGGGCGAGCGTGTGCGGATCGCCGAAGAAATGCCCGCCGGTCGGAACCCGGCCGAGCGCGTCGAGCGCAAGCTCGCCCTCGTCGACGGCGATCGGCTTCAGGAACTCGATCATGTGCTGGATCATCTCGACGTCCATGATCAGCTTCTCGTAGGAGGCCGTCAGCCCGCCCTCCTGCCAGCCGGCGGCGTGGTAGATCAGGTTGCCGTGTCCGAGGACGGCGCCCCACAGCGCCATCATCGTCTCGTAGGCGCCCTGCGCATCTGCCGCATTCGACGCCGAGCCGGGCGTGGTGCGGTAGGGCAGATCGTAGCGGCGGGCGAGCTGGCCGGAGGCCACGTTGGCCCTGGCGTTCTCCGGCGTGCCGAAGGCCGGCGCGCCCGTGCGCATGTCGACATTGGAGGTGAAGGCGCCGTACATGACCGGCGCGCCCGGACGGACCAGCTGGGTCAGCACGACGCCGAACAGCGCCTCGGCATTCTGCTGGGCGAGCGCGCCGGCGAGCGTCACCGGACTCATCGCCCCCATCAGCGTGAACGGGGTGACGGCGACCGACTGGCCGTGCTCGGCCATGGTCATCAGGCCGTCGGACATCGCCTCGTCGAAACGCCGCGGCGAGTTGACCGAGATGATGGTGGTGACGCCGGGATCCTCCGCCAGCGCCTCGAGGCTCAGGCCCCGCGCGATCGCCATCATGGCGATGCCGTCGAGCGCCCTGCCCCGGCCGATAGCCGAGACGTGGAAGCTCTTGTCGGTCAGCGTCAGGTTGGCGAGGTAGGTGTCGAGATGGCGGTTGTTGGCCGGCAGTTCGACCGGCGCGCAGACCTGGTTGCCGATCATGGTGATCACGTTGAAGTGCTGCGCGAGCCTGACCAAGTCGCAATAGTCGGCCAGATTGCCGGCGCGCAGGCCGCGCTCCATGTCGTGGACGTTGGGCGGCCCGGCGACGAGGGTGAAATTGAGCGTGTCCCCGCCAAGATGGACAGTGTTCTGTGCATTGCGCGGCGTCAGACAGTAGGCCGAGGGCGCGGTGCGCAATGCTTCGGCGACCATGCCGCGGTCGATCCTGACCGTCATCGTACCCCGGTCGACCGACGCGCCGGCGCGGTCAAAGAGGTCGAGCGCGCGCGCACTCATCACCTCGATGCCGAACTCCTCGAGGATGCGCATCGAGGCGTCGTGGATCGACTCGACCTGGTCGGCGGAAAGCAGCGCCATGGGCGGATAGGGATTGCGCACGCGCTGCCGCGGCAGCTGCGGGATCGGGCCGGTGCCCTTGCCATGAGAGCGGGCGGTGCCGCGGCGGCGTCTCGGTTCTTCATCCATGGATGCAATCAATAGCGAAGCCGGACCGCTCCACTGTCAGAATTACGCCCTTGGCGGGCGCCATTTTATTCCCAACGTCATTGCAGCATATGAATTTTATATTCTACGACATTTCAGGTCGCTTCTACGATAGGTATCGGCCCCGCAACGTCCCGTTAACAAGGTGCTCAAGATTCCATTCACGTTTCGCCGCTAAGTTTATGGACGTGTGTGTGAATCGCGTTCCCTCGGTCTGCGTCGTCGCCGCGGTCCTGCTGCCGCTGGCGGCGTGCGCGTCGCCGCCGAAGAGGATCAACGACATCTGCGCCGTATTCGACCAGCGTGACGGCTGGTTCGACAACTGGCACCGGGCGGCGAAGCGGGCCGAACGCAAGTACGGCGTGCCGGTGCCGGTCCTGATGGCGACGGTACGCAAGGAATCCGGTTTCCGCGCGGACGCCAAACCGCCGCGCAAGATGATCTTCGGCTTCATTCCCGGCAAGCGCATCTCCAGCGCCTACGGCTATTCGCAGGCGCTCGACGGCACCTGGGCCGAGTACAAGAGCGACACCGGGAACTTCGCCGCCAGGCGCAGCGATTTCGAGGACGCCATCGACTTCGTCGGCTGGTACCACGCCAAGTCGGCGGCAAAGTTCGGCATTGCGCCGAACGACGCCTACAACCTCTATCTCGCCTACTATTCCGGATGGGGCGGGTATGCGCGCGGCGAGTGGCGCAACAACGGCATCGAGCAAACCGCACGCGAAACGGCCGAGATGGCGCGGACCTATTCCATGCAGCTCAGTTCCTGTCGGTAGCGGCGTCGCGGCGCGATGCCTCGTGTCCTCTCGCGCCGGGCCGCCAATCACCGGGATGTGACGCACAGATATTGACGCCGACGTGCTATCGATCAGGCCTTCCGGCGCGCCGGGCGCCGACCAAGGAGGCCGATCGAATGCGCCATCTTCTCCTCGCCGCCGCCGTGCTCGCTTCGGTTTCCGGCGCCGCCGTTTCGATTCCCGCCGCTTCGGCCGAGGAGACCTGCACCGGCGAGAACTGCCCGCCGCCGCAGAGCGACCGCGGCGGCCGCGACTGCGAGAGCAAGAAGGAACAGACCGTCTCCTGACGATCCCGCTGCGCCGGCGAAGAGGAGCGGCGTCGGCCGAGATCCGCCGGTCACCGTCCGCAAGTCCGCGCGAAGATGCGCCTTGCCGATCGAAAACGAGTCAGAGCGGCTCGCCGGGCCTGCGCAGAGCGCCGTCGTCGGCCCGCCTTTCGCCGTCGGCGTCATCGGCCTGGCGTCCGTCACCGACCTGCAGCGGCGACGCCGGCGCCACGTCCGACGGTTCGTCGCCGCGATCGAGTCCGCCCTTATCGGCGGCATCGTCGCGCTCGGCCGCCTCGCGTATCCTGGCGGCGGCTTCGATCTCCCCGTCCATCGCTGCGTCCTGCGACGCTTCGACGCCGGCGACCTTCGGACCGGCGCGCCGGGGAGGTTTACCGGCGAAACCGGGTCCCCTGCCATGGGGCGCGTCGGCGGGCTCGGGGTCGTGCGGCGCGGCCCCGCCGGGACGGTCGAAGCTGATCACCGGTTCCATCCGTGCGAGGACCTCGTCGGAGAGCCAGCAGAGGCTGCGATGGCCGTTGCCGAGGTCCTTGAACGGCGGCAACTGGGTCTCGCAGAGACCGCCCGGCACCAGCGACTTGTAGCGGCAGCGGGTCTGGAACGGGCAGCCCGGCGGCGGGTTCATCGCCGAGGGGATGTCGCCCTCGAGGACGATGTGCTTCTTCACCACGCTGGTGTCGGCGATCGGGATCGCCGAGAGGAGCGCCTCGGTGTAGGGGTGGTAGGGCGGCGAGAAGATCTGGTCCGTCGTGCCCTGCTCGACGATATGGCCGAGATACATGACGACCACGCGGTCGGCGATGTAGCGCACGACCGACAGGTCGTGGCTGATGAATAGCATCGTCGTCTTGTTCTGCCGCTGGATGTCCATCAGCAGCTCGGTAACGGCGGCCTGGACCGACACGTCAAGCGCCGAGACCGGCTCGTCGGCGACGACCACCCTAGCATTGCCGGCAAATGCGCGGGCCACGCCGATGCGCTGCTTCTGCCCGCCGGAGAGCTGGCGCGGCATGCGCTCGGCAAAGGCGCGCGGCAGCTTGACCAGATCGAGCAGCTCCAGCATGCGCTTCTGCCGCTCGGCGTCCGTCCTGCCCACCTTGAACTTCTCGAGCGTGCGGACGATCTGCGCGCCGACGCTGTGGCTGGGATTGAGCGTGTCGAAAGGATTCTGGAACACCATCTGGATCGACGAGATGGTGTCGACGGAGCGCTGCTCGATGCCCGTGGACTGGATATCGGTATTGCCGAGCGTCACACGGCCGGCGCTCGCCGTTTCCAGGCCGAGCAGGACCTTCGCGAGCGTCGACTTGCCGCAGCCGGATTCGCCGACGATCGCGACCGTCTCCGACTCGCGCGCTTCGAAGGAGATCGACTCGTTGGCCTTGACCACCCTGCCCTCGCCGCCGCCGAAGATGGCGTTTGCGGCAACGCGGTAGTATTTCCTCAGGTCGTCGATCTTGAGGACCGGGGCGCCGGGCTTCACCGGCTCGTTCTTCTTCTTTGCGCCGGGCGGCAGCGCCGCCCAGTCGATCTCGTTGAAGCGCACGCAGCGGCTGAAATGGTTCTCGTGGCCTTCGACCGCGATCATCGGGATCTCGTCGGCGTTGCACAGCCCCTCGACGAAGTGCTGGCATCGCGGGCCGAAATTGCAGCCCTTCGGCCGCTCGTGCGGCAGCGGCAACTGGCCGGGGATGGCGACCAGCGGGCGCGAGTTCTTGTCGGCGCCCGGCAGCGGAATCGAACGGAACAGGCCCTGCGTATAGGGGTGGCGCATGCGGTCGAAGACGTCCTTGACCGAGCCGGTTTCCACGGCCTCGCCGGAATACATGACCGTGATGCGGTCGCAGGTCTCGAGAATGAGGCCGAGATTGTGCGAGACGAAGATCATCGACGTGCCGAACTGCTTGCCGAGACCCTTGACCAGCTCGACGATGCCGGCCTCGACGGTGACGTCGAGCGCCGTCGTCGGCTCGTCGAGGAGAAGCAGCGCCGGCTTCGACAGGAGCGCCATGGCGATGACGATGCGCTGCTGCTGGCCGCCGGAAAGCTGGTGCGGATAGGAACGCATCATGCGCTCGGGGTCCGGCAGGCGAACCGCCTTGACCATCTCCAGCGCACGTTTCCACGCCTCCGTCTTGGACACCTTGTCGTGGAGGATCGGCACCTCCATCAGCTGCTGCCCGATCTTCATCGCCGGGTTCAGGCTCGCCATCGGCTCCTGGTAGATCATCGCGATCTCGTTGCCGCGGATCGAGCGCAGCTCGGCCTCGGACATGTCGCCCATGTCCCTGCCCTTGAAGAGGACGCGGCCGCCGACGATCTTCCCGCGATTGCCCATGTCGCGCATGATGGCGAGCGACACCGTCGACTTCCCGCAGCCGGATTCGCCGACGATGCCCATTGCCTCGCCGGGCATCACCGTGCAGGAGAAGTCCATCACCGCCGGGATCTCGCCCCGCCGCGTGAAGAAGGAGACGGACAGGTTCTCGATCTGGAGGATCGGGTCGGCGGCGGTCCTGACGGCTTCGTTCATCGCAATCTCCGGACTCAATCCTTCAGCGATTGTTCGCGCAGCGAGTCGGCGAGCAGGTTGAGCCCGAGCACCAGCGACATCAGCGACAGCGCCGGCGTCACACCCTGCCAGAAGTAGAGCCTCAGCTGCGCCACCTGGCTGCCGTCCTTGATCGCGGTGCCCCAGTCGGGGCTCTCCGATCCCATGCCCAGGCCGAAGAAACCGAGCGTGCCGAGCAGGATGGTAGTGTAGCCGATACGCAGGCAGGCATCGACGATGAGCGGCCCCCGCGCATTCGGCAGCATCTCCCACAGCATGATGTACCAGGGGGTCTCGCCGCGGGTCTGCGCGGCGGCGATGTAGTCGCGCGTCTTGATGTCCATGGCCAGGCCGCGGACGATGCGGAACACGCCGGGCGACGAGGCGAAGACGACGGCGACGAAGATGTTGAGTTCGTTCGGCTCGATGCCGAAAACGTCGAACACGGGCAGCTCGATGAAGCTCGCCAACGGCGCAAGGCCGATCTCGCGCAGCTTGGCGGCGAAGGTGCTGGTGCTCATCAGGTTGAGCCAGCCCCACGCGCCGAGCACGACGGTGGCGGCGAGATAGGGCACCAGCTTCTCGTTGCGCCCGACGAAACGCGTGTAGAAGAGCACCGCGAAGAACACGATCGGGAAAAGGAACAGGACCCCGCCCATGACATAGGGGATCCACGTCTCCATGATGCCCGGCGTGACCAGGAGATAGAAGAGCAGGATTACGGGAAAGGCGAGCACCAGGTTGGCGAGGAAGGACAGAGTGCTGTCGATGCGGCCGCCGAAATAGCCGGCAGGCAGGCCGAGCGTGGCACCGACCAAAAGCGCGATCAACGTCGCCGCGGGTGCGATGGTGAGAACGATACGCGCGCCGTGCACGGCGCGGCTGAACACGTCGCGGGCGAGATGGTCGCCGCCGAGCAGGAAGACCATGCCGTTGTCCGGGTTGATCGCGCCAGGCACGGCGTTCTTCATGATCGACACCTGGACGCGCGGATCGAGCGGCGCGACGATGTTGGCGAAGATCGCCGTGAAGATCCAGAAAGCGCAGATCAGCACGCCCGCCGTTCCGACATTGGTCTCGAACAGCCGGCCGAACAGGCCGAGCTTCGCGTGGAAGCGCCAGACCGCGACCAGCATGATCGCCAAGGCGATCCAGACGGGCCACAGCCGGACGATGACGCCGGTGACGATGCCGATCAGTCCTACCGTCTCCATCCAGGGCTCCTAGGCGACGCGGATGCGCGGGTTGAGGAAGGCGTAGCCGATGTCGGAGAACAGCTGCGTGAGCAGGACGAGCATTACCGAGATCAGGCCGCATGCAAGCACGAGATCGATGTCATTGTTCGACGCCGCCTGCACGAGCAGCCAGCCGAAGCCCTTGTAATTGAAGATCGATTCCACGACGACCACGCCGGTCAGCAGCCACGGGAACTGGAGCATGATCACCGTGAACGGCGCGATCAGCGCGTTGCGCAATGCGTGCTTGACGACGACGCCGCCGAAGGAGAGACCCTTCAGCCGCGCCGTGCGGATATACTGCGCGGTCATCACCTCGGCCATCGAGGCGCGCGTCATGCGGGCGATGTAGCCGATTCCGTAGATCGCCATCGTCATCACCGGCAGGGTGAAATTGTTGAACGAGACGCCCTTGGTTATCGCGGTGGCGGCCGATCCGTTCAGCCAGCCGAGCCACGAGGCGAACACGGCAGTGAAGATGACGCCGGAGACGTATTCCGGGGTCGCGGTCGAGGCGATCGAGGCGACCGACAGCGACCGGTCGAGCCGCGATCCCTCGCGCATGCCGGCAAGCACGCCGACCAGGAGCGACACTGGCACCATGACGATCATCACCCAGAACATCAGGATGCCTGTCGCCTTGAGCGCCTCGGGCAGCCGCTGGTTGACCGTCGTGCGGAAGGCGGTGGAGCAGCCGAAATCGCCCTGGAGCACGCCGGAGAGCCTGGATTCGGCGGGCTCGTCGCAGAAACGGAAGCGGGGCACGACCGCGCCCGTCGCGGGATCGCGGGCGGGCTCCTTCGGCCACACCCCGATCCAGCGGCCGAAGCGGGCCGCATAGTTGTCGCGGTAGCCGTTGCGCTGCAGCCAGTTCTCGAGATCCTGGTCGCTGGCGCGCATCTCAGTCTGGAAGATGGCGAGCTTGCGAAGGTTCGGCTCGAGATTGACGAACATGAATACGACGGCGCTCAGGCAGAGCATCGTCAGCAACATGACGCCCAGCCTTCGCAAGATGAATGTAGCCATGGCTGCCTGCCCTTCGCCGATGGCGGAATGGATGGGTCCCGTCCCCGCGCTGAAAAGGACGCCGGGAGAGCCGTACCCTCCCGGCGGCGCCGAGGCTTACTTGTCGAGCCAGACGTTCTCGAGATGCAACTCGAAGGTCTGATGCATCACGAGGTTCTTCACGTAGTCCGCGTGGTGCCGGTAGAGAGCGCGCCAGAACGGCTGGATGATGACGCCGTCCGACTGAAGGATCGCCTCGATGTCCTTCATCAGTTCCCGGCGCTTCTCGGCGTCGGCGATCGCCAGCGCGGCGTTGAGCTTGGCGTCGAATTCGGGATTCGAATAGGCCGACTCGTTCCACGCCTCGCCGCTGCGATAGGCGAGCGCAAGAACCTGAACGCCGAGCGGACGCATGTTCCACTCCGTCGTCGACCAAGGATATTTGGTCCAGTCGTTCCAGAAGGACGACCCCGGAATCACGGTGCGCTTGACCTTGAAGCCGGCCTCGCGGCACTGCGCGGCGATGACGTCGCCGGGGTTCTTCACGTATTCGGCCTCGTAGGAAATGAGCTCAAATTCGTGATCCATCATGCCGGCTTCGGTCATCAGGGCCTTGGCTTTGTCGAGATCCCGCGGCACCGGCGGCAGTTCGTAGTACTCCGGATGGATCGGGCAGACGTGGTGATTTTCGCCCGGCGTGCCGGCGTCGTTGTAGCCGAGCTTGAGCACGGTGGCGTTGTCGACGGCGAGCTGCAGGGCGTTGCGCACGCGCTTGTCGTCGAACGGCTTGTTGTTGACGTTCGTGCGCAGCACGATCGTCGAGGCCGTCGTGACTTCCTCCTTGACCAGGCCCATGCCGTCGAGAAGAGCGACCGCCTCGCCGACGCTCTGGTAGACCGCGTCGATTTCGCCGGATTCGAGGGCGCTGATCACGGCGTTGCCGGACGCCTCGCCGCCGTAGTCGATGAACTCGACTCCGTCGAGATAGGGCTCGCCGCCCCACCAGGTGAAATTCTCGCGGCGCTTGACCGTCGCCTGCTTGCCGACCTCGTAGGAGACCAGTTCATAAGGACCGGTACCCGGGGTCTTCAGCATGTCGCCGTCGAAGTTGCGGTGCACGATGATCGCCGGATAGTCGGCCATGCCCGGGATGATGGTGATGTCGGACTGGTTGGTCTTCAACTTGACGGTATAGTCGTCGACCTTGGTGATGGCGCCGTCGGCTGCCTTGCCCGAACCAGCGTCGATCAGCGAGGCCATGCGGCCCGCCATCGAGTTGCCTTCCGCCGACTTGTCGCACCAGCGGGTGATGTTGAAGACCACGTCGTCGGCATTGAAGTCGTCGCCGTTCGACCACTTCACGCCCTTGCGGACATGGAGCGTGTATTCCGTCGCGTCGTCGTTGACCTCCCAGCTCTCGATGAGATGGCCGTCGAAGGTGAAGTCCTTCGTGTAGCGCACGAGGTAGTCGTTGCACTGGCGCATGACGTTGGCCATTTCCGACCAGTCCCAGGTGCGCGGATCCTTCATCTCCTTGACGATCATCTGCATCTTGAGGACGCCGCCCTTCTTGCCTTCCTGGGCAAGCGCCCTGCTCGGTGCAGCCAGACCGATCATGCCGTAGGCCATGGCCGTCGAGGCGCCGAAGGCGCTGGCCATGGCGAGGAACTCGCGGCGGTCCATCTTGCCCGCGCGGGTGTCTTCCGCGAGTCTGACGATGTGGTCCGGAACGCGATCGCTCTTGCTTTTGTAGAAAGTCATTGACCTACTCCCATTGTGGCTTTTGCCGATACAATCCCGCATCGCGGACGCGATGTCAAAGCACGCCGGACGAAGGACCCCGGCAGCAAATCTGCAATTTTGGGAGACAGTCGGTTCGCGCGAAAGCGACAATCTTGGCGCAAAATTGTTATCGTGGCCAGATTCGTCGAGATCGGAAACCGATGTGA